>DASQOO010000001.1:0-4796 GCA_035644435.1 Steroidobacteraceae bacterium
CGGTCAGGAAGGCCCGGATCGTCTGGTTTTCCTCGAAGCGCGCGAAGATGTCTCCCGTCTTGCGCTTGGCGAAGAACGAATAGGGCAGCGACAGGGTGTGCCGGAAGAACTGCGACATCATCGTAAAGTCCAGCTTCCGGATCATGAAGTTCGCCAGCGCTGCCCGGATGGTGGCCGTCAGCTGTGTAAACAGGTTCGAGATGATCAGGCCGCCGATCAACAGATGCAGCAGATTCGCGTTCTGGTGAACGATCACGCCGTCCAGGATGTTCTGGATGATCATCGGCGGCACGAGGCCCAGTATCTGAATCACGAACGTCGCCATGAAGAGGTGCAGCAGGATCTTCTTGTAGGGAAGCAGGTAGCCGGCGAAGCGCACCCATGGCGAGCGTGACGCGCCGACCTGCGCCATATCCTGGCGCGGCGTGAAGGTGAGGCACATGCCGTTCCAGCCGCGCTCGAACTCCTCGACGCTAAGCTTCCTGAAACCGATCGCCGGATCGGCCACCCACACGTGCCCGCTGGACACCCCGTACACCACCATGTAGTGATAACCCTCCCAGTGCACGATGTACGGGAGCTCGAACCCGCGCATCGTGTCGAAGGAGCACTGCAGCCCTCTCGTGGTGAAGCCAATGGATTCGCCGGTGCGCGCCAGGCTGTCCAGCGTCACGCCTTGCGTCGAGACGTTGGCAAGTTCCCGCAGCTTGCCCAGCGTCATGCCGATGCCATAGTGCTTGCAGATCATCGCCAGGCATGCAGCGCCGCAATCCATTTCCTCGGCCTGCTGGATCCAGGGGAAGCGCCGGATGACGTTCTCGCCAAGCTCGGGCTTGGACTTCAGATCCAGGGCCAACCGGGGTTTGCGAAGCTCAGCGACCTTCTTCTGCCGTTGCAGCTCCCTTTCGATGATCCGGATCCGCTCCTCCAGCGCCGCGTGCACCTTCGGATTGCGTTCGAAAATGAGATGCGCGGTCTTCTCGGGGATCACGAGCAGAGCGGTATCTACGCAGGCGATCACTGAGGCAGCCTGCTCCTGCCGCATCAGGCAAGCCCTCTCGCCGAAGGTTTCACCCTTGCGCAAAGTGGCCAGCGAATAGTCATTGCCTTCCTCGTGACGCACGACGCGCACTTCCCCATGGCGCACGACGTACAGGCGGCGATCTTCCCGCGAGCCCTGTTTCAGGATCTCCTTGCCGGCGCGGGCCTGCTTGACGCCGACGCTGCGGATCAGTTCGTCCAACTCGCTTTTGCCGACTTTGTTCTTGAGGTCGAACAGGTGACTGATCAGGCCACCCGCCGAGCTGATGGCGACGCGGCTGGCGACGAGCGCGCGGGCCGCCGGGTTGCCGGCGACGATCGGGCCAATGACACCGCGGGGGATGAACAGCAATTCGGTGTTGCTGGATGCGCGCGCCGACCACTCGTGTCGGTATTCGCGCAGCATGACCATTTCGCCCAGGACTTCCCCCGCTTTGCGCACGCCCAGGCTGGTCTCCTTTTCCCCGTCCGCAGCGAATACCCGGATCGAGCCGGACTTGACGATGAACAGGCCCTCGGCCGCCTCGCCTGCGGTGCACACGGTGTCGCCGAATGCCAGCAGCCGCGACTGCGCGCTTCGGGCCAGGCGCTCGATGTCGATGCGCGTCAGCGCGGAAAGCAGGTCGACGGACGTCAGGAACTCGACAAGCGACCAAGTTTCTTGCGTGTCCATGGGGAAGCGGTCCGGCGCTAGTCGGCCTGGATGACGTGTTCCTGAGCCCTGGCTCGCAACCACTCCTCGCGCAACAACCGCCGCACTTCGGTGGCGGTGTCGTCGTCGAGGCGGGCCGGACGCATTGCGTTCACTCGGAAGACCTCGAAAGCTGTTCGGTTTTCCGATGCGAAAGGTCCCAGCAAATCGCCGGCGGCGGCATTGAATACCTTGGCCTCGACGTCGGCCCGAAGTGATCCTCGCAGCACCTTGCCGATCAGGCCGCCTCGCTCCCGCGTGTCGGCGGTCGAATGCTCGCGCGCCATCTCCTCGAAGCGGTCGGGATCCTCGCGGAGCAGCGCCAGCATCTCCTTGGCTTTGCTCTCGGAATCGAGGACGATATGGCTGACTTCGATGCTGTCGAACTTGGGCGAGTTCAATTTGAAGTACCCCTGTACGGCCTGGTCGCTGCAGACCCTTTGCATCAACTTTTCCTGATACAAGCTGTCGGTGATAAAGGCCTCGAACTCGTCCAGACTGATGCGCATCGCATCGAGGTACTTGTTCGTGTCGGAGGCGCGATGCAAGTCGCGCACCCGGCGAAACTGGTCGGCGCGTTCCTGGATCTCAGCCTCCGACACCTTGATGCCCGCTTTCCTCGCGCCCAGCGCCGCCAGTCGATCCCGGACGAATTGCTCCAGGAGTGCCTCGAACTGCCCCGTCAGCTTCAAGGTCCGCATGAACTCCTCGACGTCGATGGCGCGGCCGTCGATCTTTACGATGGTGGCCATCTGATTCACTCCCTCGAAGTCGAAAAGAAATCGGAGGCCAAGCGGGCGGCTTATCCGCCGACCTGCCGGAACGGGTCCAGGGCCAGATCGATCAGGCGCCGATCACGAACCACGATCTCGACCGCGGCCGTCATCCCGTATCGCAGCGGATACTTCGCCTCTGCGACCTGGTAGTAGTCGCGCTCCAGCGATACCCGTGCCTGGTACACCGGCTGCTTGCTCTGCGGCGACGGCTTGGTGGCCGGCGCGACGTATTCCAGCGTGCCATTGATGACTCCGTAGCGCTGGTACGGAAATGCGCTGAACTTGAGCTTGACCGGCAGCCCTTCGCGCAGGAAGGCCCGGTCGCTCTCTACGATCTCGGTCTCGACGATCGCGCGGGCACCGCTGGGAGCGATTCCGCCCAGCGAGGTATTGGCCAGAACCTTGTCGCCGGGCTGCGTGGACGTCAGGTCGGTGATGACCCCGGAGGCGGGGGCGACGATCAGGAGAAAATTGTCCTTGTCGATGTTTTCGAAGCTGATTCGGGACGCGGCCTCGGCCTCGGCGCGGGCGGTGTTGAGCTGCAGACGAAGCTTCTTCTCCGAATCGTCGATCTCCTTCGTCGCCGCGTCGTAGTCCAGGCTCAGCTTGTCGAGCTGCTCCCCGCTTCGGACGAGCACATTCTGGGCCTCCACGATGTCCTGTTTCTGGCGGGCTGCCAATTCCGTAACCTTCTCTTGCGCAACGCGGTAGGCATTCTCAGCGGCCCGCTTCGCGTTTCTCTTGCTCTCGACCTGAAGCAGCGACACGCCGCCGCCGCCGGGAGTCGCGAAGACGCGCTCGAACTTTTCCAGCTCGAGCTGGGCCGCGTCCCGCGCCCGCCTGGCATCCTCTGCAGTGGTTTTGGCCGCGGCCATTTGCGCTTTTTGTTCCTCCTGCAGCTTGCTGGTGCCGAGCGCGCTGCGCCTCTGGTGTGCCTGCTCCTCGTCCTCCATCTGCTGCCTGAGGTTCGCAGCCTTGCGCTCCAGCAGTGCCTTCTTTTCGGGCCATAGCCGCCAGTCCCGCTCCGCATTCTCCCGGTTCAGCTGCGTCCGCGTGGCGTTGCTCGCCGCTTCGATAGCACCCCGGGCGTTCAGACGAGCCAGCACGTCGCCCTTCGAAACGGCAGCTCCTTCGGCCACATAAAGATTCGCCAGCTCGCCGTCGACGGGCGCATGGAAGCGCCTGACCTCCGAGGCAGGCGTCAGCGTGCCCTGTCCCGTCACGATCACGTCGACCCGCCCGAAGAACGACCAGGCGAGGCCGGCCAGCACCAGGGCCACCATCGTGTACACGAGGGCGTGCAGGGCGCGCCAGGGCTCCGCGGTCAGAATGGCGATCCCTTCAGAGCTGTGACTGCCCAGAGCGTCGGCCAGCGGGACCAGGCGATTTGAGAGCGTCATTCGTTCGAGTCTCCAAGCAGCGACAGTTTGGTCTTCAGCAGCCCGGGCTCGACGACATTGCTCAGGTCACGCAGCGCGCTGCGCTGCCGACGTGCTTCCGATTCGATCTCGTCGCGAATCGCGGTCCACTGCCCAGCTCCGGCGGCGTCGACTTGCGAGTAGATCAGGAAGGCCTGCTGCGCATAGCGGCTCGCGTCGGCCAGCAAGCGTGCGCGGGTCCGGAATTGATCAGAAATCGAGGTCTCGATTCGCTGCGAGGCGTTGATTGGGCCGTTGCTGCGGTACTCCTGCCACGACGTGCGGGCCCGATTCACGGCGTCCTGCGCCCGCGCGATCACCCTGTCCTTTTGCAGGTTCAGGTCGGCCGCGGTAGCGCGCAGGAAGTACACGTCTTCGTCGGCATCGAGTGATTCTCTGAAGGCCAGCAGCTGATCGACGAAGCCACTTGTGTTGCGCGACTCCTGCAGCGCGGCGAACCGGGCGGTCACGCCTCGCCTGCGCTCCAGCTCGGCTCCTGCGGCTTCGCCCCAGGAGCCCGCTGTCATCATCTTCTGCAAGCCGGCAAACGCCTCGCTGGCCCTGCCGTCCCTCCACGCTTGCGTCGCAGCGTCGTACTGCTGCAGCAGGTCCGCGGAGGGAAGCTGTCCACTTGTGGCCAGCGCGCGCTGGCTTTGCTCGAATGGCCGGGTCGCGAAGCGTGCCCTTCGCAGCAGTGCGAACAGCCGTCCGGACTTGGGGGTGCGTGCCTCCCGCCGAATCTCGATGTAGCGCGCCAGATCCTGGCGCACGCTGTCCAGCCCGCCGAGGCCGGGATACTTTTCCGCAGTCTCGCTCAGTACGGGTCCCAGGGCCTCCGGATCGTCCCTCGCCAGCTCGGTCGCGATGCTG
>DASQOO010000002.1:0-5628 GCA_035644435.1 Steroidobacteraceae bacterium
CGTTCTCACGCAGCCAGTACAACTTCGGCGCGGTGAAGCCGGGCATCGCGAGGTTGCCCGTGATGCCCCGCAACTCCGGCACGGCCGACTCCAGCGCGGCACATGCGTCACGGCTGCGGCCATCGTTCCACAGAATCGCAGGGCGAAGCACTTCGCCCGATGCATCGAGCAACACGGCTCCGTGCATCTGGCCCGACAGGCCGATTGCCCTGACCCTTGCCATCGCACTGCCGTGCTGCCCCGCCAGGCGCAGCATTGCGCCGTCGAGCGCGGCCCACCATTCATGCGGGTGTTGCTCGCTCCATAGCGGGCGGGGCCGGGAGATCTGCAACGATTCCCCGGTGACGGCTACAACGTGATGGCCGGCATCGAGGAGCAATACCTTGACCTCGGAGGTACCGAGGTCGATGCCGAGGTACATGCGCGAATCCGGCTCAGTCGCCGAATCGGCGGCTGGCATGACGCCGGAACTCGCTTGGCGTCATGCCCTTTATTTCCAGGAAGCGTCGATTGAAGTTGGCGACATTGTTGAAGCCGACGTCGTAGCAGATGTGCGTGATGTAGCGGTTCGAGTCCATCAGCAACAGGCAGGCCCTGCTGATGCGCACGCGATTGACGAAATCGATGAAATTGTTTCCTGTCGCCCGCCGGAAGAAACGCGAAAACCGGCTCTCGGTCATGGCGAACTGCGCTGCAAACTCGCTCATCGACGGCGCTTGCGCGATATTATCGGTAAGCTGGTTTACGATGCTGTTGATCTGTTCGAGCGAGATGTCGTCGTCGAAACTCTGCAATCGCACGCTCGATAGCAACTGGTATTCGCTGCAGTGCGACAGGGCGGCCATGAACTGGCAGAAGGCGGCGAATCGCTCCAGGCCCCGGCTGCTCTTGATGCTCTCGAAGTAAATCCGCGCGCGATCCGAAAGGCCGAAGAATTCGATGCCGTTGCGAGCTCGCTCCAGTAAGGGCAGGACCTCGGCAAGCTCCGGTACGCTCCTGCAGGCTTGCGCGATCGGCGCATGGTGAAACTGGATCACCCGGTCGCGCAGTTGCACACCGCCGTCCGGCAAGTCGAGCGAGATCCAGTTGTGCGGCAGTCGCGGTCCGGCAAGGACCAGATGCCCGGGCTGGAATTGCCCGATCCAGTCGCCCACGAATGCCTTGCCGGAGGTCGCGACGATGAGGTGCAGCTCGTACTCGTCGTGATAGTGCCAGCGCGCGAGAGGCGTCGGATAGCCGTGATCCAGGCAACGGATGAAGCCGACGTCCTCGGCCGCTTCGTAGCCGAGCGAGGGAGTGCGCGATGCGTCGAGCTCGAGTTCCGGCTGTCGATGCCTGGGCCGCAGACGCTGCTGAACGTGCATGTTTCGAACCCCCCCGTGCACTTCTAGCTCATCACGTTGCCGCCGTCGACGTTCAAGGTCTGGGCGGTGATGTAGGACGCTTCGTCGCTGGCGAGAAACACCGCCGCGCCGGCCACCTGACCGGGGCGGCCCATGTATCCGAGCGGCACGGCTTTGCCTACCGCAGCTTTCTTCTCCCCTGGCTGGAGACCTTCATAGCGGGCGAAGAGCGCATCAACCTGCTGCCACATCGGTGTGTCGATCACGCCCGGAGCTATCGCGTTCACTCGGATGCCGTACGGCGCCATCGCGAGGGCTGCGGATTGCGTGTAGCTTACGACCGCCGCCTTGGTGGCGCAATAGTGCGAGACCAGGGCCTCGCCGCGCCTGCCCGCCTGCGAGGCGAGGTTGATGACCGTCCCCGCGGCCGGCGAATCGCCGCGTTTCGCTACCATCTGCGCCAGCACCTTCTGCATGACGAAGAACATGCCGCGCACGTTCACGGCAAAAAGCCGGTCGTACATCGCCTCGTCGCTGTCCAGCAGCGGTGCGAGATCGAACAGGGCGGCGTTGTTGAACAGGACGTCGATGGGGCCGAAGCGCGCCTGTGCGACAGTGATGAGATCGTCGATCTGCGCGGTCTTCGATACATCACAGGCGATGTATTGCAGCTCATTGCGGTGCTGCGCCATCAGCTCGGCAAGCTCCCGGGCCGGTTCTCGCGCTACATCAACCGCTGTGCAGCGCGCGCCTTCCGCAAGGTATGCCGTGGTCACCGCCAGACCGATACCGCCGGCCGCGCCGGTCAGCAGGGCGTGGCGGTTCTCGAGGCGCCGGTTCATCGCTGATGCTCGCGCACAAACGTCGCGACACGCTCGCTGGCCGCTCGAATCTCTCCAACCAAACGGGGATCGCCGGACAGTGGACCCCACAACACCGTGTCGCGACAGAACGCGTCTACCGGATCGATCGCCTCGCAGATCGCGTGTGCTGCGCCGGGATCCATCGCCTGATCGTGATAGATGTATGGAAGTTCATTGCGATGCCAGCGCTGCAGGAACGCGAGGAACAGCGCGGGAAGCATCGCGACGCTGGCGATCGACGCGTTATCGGCCAACCGCTCGCGCACTGTCGGAGCCATGAACCCCGGGATCTTGGAGTAGGCGTCCATGGCCACGCGCTGGTTGGAATCCCGGATCGCCGGATTCCCGAAGCGTTCCAGCACGACGTCGCGGTAGGCGGCGAGGTCGATGGGACTGGGATGCTCCGGCGTGGACAGGCACGGGATCGCGTCGTTGGTCACATAGTCCCACGCGATGCGGTGAATCGCCGGATCGCGCGTGCCTTCGTGGATGGACTGATGGCCCACCAGCGTGCCCGCCCAGGCGATGCCGCTGTGGCTCGCGTTCAGAATGCGGATCTTCGCTTCCTCGTAGGGGTTGACGGACTCGACCATCTCCACGCCGACCCGCTCCCAGGCCGGGCGGCCATTGCAGAAATCGTCCTCGATCACCCATTGAATGAAGCTCTCGCTCATGACCGGCGCGGCATCATCCCAGCCGGTCGCGCGCTTCACGCGCTCGGCGACATCGGACGTCGGGCGCGGCGTGATGCGGTCCACCATGGCGTTCGGAGTGCTGGTGTTCGCCACCACCCAGTCGTGCAACCGGCTGTCGTTCAGCAGTGCGATGAACTGCAGCAGGCCGCCGCGGAAGCGTTCGCCGTTGTGCCGCAGGTTGTCGCAATTGAGCAGCGTGACCTTGCCGCGTGAGCGGCGCATCCGCTCGCGCAGAATGGCCGTCAGTGCTGCGTAGATCGTGCCGCCCGGTTTGCCCTGCCGTGCCGCGGCGACGTCAGCCGCCAAATCCGGAAAACTCAAATCAAGACGATTCTTGGCATCGAGATAGTAACCGGCCTCCGTCACGGTGAAGGAGATGATGCGCGTCGAGGGGTCCGCCCCGATCGCGATCAAACCTGCCAGGCTTGGCTCATACGGGACAACAGTCTTGATCGCCGTGATTTTGGTGTAGCTTCGCGCCCCAGTGGGCGCAATGGTCTCCAGCGTGTACGTGCCGCCCTGCGCCGCGAGGCTGGCTATCAGCTCCATCGCGTCCGGCCGGGTGTTGCCTCCGGCCAGAACCCAGCCGTTGTCTCCCGATTCGATGAGCCGATGGAGGTACCAGGCCTGATGCGCGCGATGGAAGAAGCCGAGCCCCAGATGGAGCATCACGAGCGGGGCCGACATGGATAGTGCTCCGGCGCAAAATCAGCGTGCGGACGGCGCTACGACCTGACCCTTCGAGTCGAACAGATGGGCAGCCGTGGCGTCGATCTGGACCCCGACCGTATCGCCGACATGCGGCAGGTTCTGGGTGCTGTTTTTGCGAGCCACCAGCTGAGTGCCACGCGCGGTGCTGACGTAGACCAGCGTCTCGGCGCCCAGTGCCTCCACCAACTCGACACGCGCCTGCAGTTGTCCGCCACCGGGCGCGCTCAAGGTCAGGCTCTCGGGACGCAGGCCCAGGTAACCGCCGGGCGGCACCGGCACGCTCAGTGCGGATTGGAACTGAGCCACATCGGGACCGGCGACCATGTTCATTTGCGGGGTGCCGATGAACTGCGCGACGAATTGGCTGTTCGGGCGGTAATACGCCTCCAATGGTGTGCCCACCTGCTCGACCCGGCCGTCGCGCAGCACGACGACACGGTGCGCGAGCGTCATGGCCTCCACCTGGTCATGAGTGACGTAGATCGTGGTAGCACCCAGTTCCCGATGCAGCTTTGCGATCTCCACGCGCGTCTGTCCGCGCAGCGCCGCATCCAAGTTGGACAGCGGTTCGTCGAACAGAAATACCTTGGGCGAACGAACTATTGCGCGTCCGATTGCGACGCGCTGCCGTTGACCGCCGGACAGCTCCTTCGGCGTGCGCTTCAGGTACGGCTCCAAGTTGAGAATTTTCGCGACGTGCTCGACCTTCTCGCGGATCACTGCCGGATTTACCTTCGCCAGCATCAGCGCGAAGCTCATGTTGTCGTAGACGCTCATGTGCGGGTATAGCGCGTAGCTCTGGAACACCATCGCCAGATCGCGCTTCGACGATGGAAGCCTGGTGATGTCGCGCCCGTCCAGGTGCACGGAGCCGCCATCGACCGTTTCCAGCCCGGCAATAAGCCGCAGCAATGTCGACTTGCCGCATCCCGAGGGCCCTACGAATACGACGAACTCGCCCTTCTCTATGTTCAGGTCGATGCCCTTGATGGCACGCTGCTCGCCGAAGAATTTTTCCACGCCTTTGAGTTCGATAAATGCCATGCGCGCTGCTCCCAGGTCACTTCACCGCCGATTTATTTCACCGCGCCGAACGTCAATCCCTGCACCAGTTGCCGCTGACAGAACCAGCCGAAGACCACGATCGGTGCGATCGCCATGAACGAAGCACACGACAGCTTGGCCCAGAACAAGCCCTCCGGACTCGAGTACGAAGCGATCAATGCAGCCAGGGTGCCGGCCTTTGCCGCGCTCAGGTTGAGCGACCAGAACGCTTCGTTCCAGGCCAGCACGAGGCACAGAAGGCCGGTGGAGAAGAGCCCTCCCATCCCCAGCGGCAGCAGAACCCGGCGGAACTCCTGCCACACGGTCGCCCCGTCCATGCGGGCCGCTTCGAGGATCTCGTGCGGGATCTCGCGGAAGCTCGAGTAAAGCATCCACACCATGATGGGCAGGTTGCTCAGCGTGAACACGATGATCAATACCAGACGCGTGTCCAGCAGCCCCGCCGTCTGCGCAAGGATGTAGATCGGCACCAGCGCGCCCACTGCCGGCATCATCTTGGTGGACAGCATCCACATCAGCACGTCCCGCGTCCACTTGCCGCGAAAGAACGCCATCGAGTATGCCGCGGGCGCCGCTATGGCGAGCCCGAGCAGCGTTGAAACCACGCTGGTGATCAACGAGTTCATCGCGTACAGCAAATAATCGCTGCGCCGCTGCACCTCCACGAAGTTGTCCAGCGTTGGCGTGAAAACCAGCAATGGGGGCACCGATATCGCCTGCAACTCCGTCTTGAAGGCGGTCAGCACCAGCCAGCCGAGCGGAAAGAAAATCAGCAACGTCACCGCCCACGCAGCGACAGCGCGTGCAACCAAGACCGCGGTAAGAGGGGGCTTCGGAGACATGGCGTTCTGCTAGTCCAGGTTCTTGCCGATGAGGCGGATGAGAAAAATCGCCACGATATTGGCGAGGACGACGGCAAAGAGGGCGCCGGCCGATGCTACGCCGGCATCG
>DASQOO010000003.1:0-40046 GCA_035644435.1 Steroidobacteraceae bacterium
AACTTGAGCACCGGCAGCCCCTGGTCGTGATACATCGCGAGCACGACATCCGCGCCCGCGAGTGACCTGGGTGTAAAGGCCGTATCGGCGGGCACCGGCCCGCTGGCGTCGATGCCGGCCCGACGCGCTTCGTGCACTGCCGGCGCGATGACTTCGATCTCTTCGCGGCCCAGATGGCCACCTTCGCCGGCGTGCGGGTTGAGCCCACACACCAGGATGCGCGGCCGCGCGATTCCAAAGCGCTGGCGCAGGTCCGTGTCGAGCACCCGCAGGACCTCCCGCAGCAGCGCGCCGCTCAAGGCTTTGCTCACTGCACGCAGCGGCAGGTGCGTCGTCGCGAGTGCCACACGCAGCCGCTCGGCCACCAGCATCATCACGGGGCGCGACGCCTGAGTTCGGGCGGCGATGTATTCAGTATGGCCGGTGAAAGGAATTCCGGCGTCGTTGATGACGCTCTTCTGCACCGGCGCGGTGACCATTGCATCGAATTCGCGTTGCACACAGCCGTCGATCGCCCGATCGAGGAGACCGAGGACGTAGCGTGCGTTGTCGCGATTGAGGCGGCCGGGCTCGGCGGGAGCCGCGAGCGCGATGGCGAGGACGCGCAGCGATCGGGCGCGATGCGAAACGCGTTCCGCGGCCTGTGAATACGGTTCGACTTGCAGGTCGAGGTTCAGCAACCTCGCTCGCTCGCCAAGCAAACCGGGATCCGCCGCAACGATGAGGTCACAGGGCCAATCCTGTTCAGCGAGCTTGAGGCACAGATCCGGCCCGACACCCGCCGGCTCACCTGAGGTCAGGATGATTCTCGGGAGGTACGTATCAGGGAAGGTCTGCACAGGTTTCATGAGGCGTGTTGCGTCGCCAACGGAGCAGATGCCAGGCGCACCGCGCAGTCAATGGTCCATTCCATTGGCAAGCGGTGCAACGCCGCAGCTGCCCGTTCGCGGCGCAACCCGTTTGGGACCGGCCTCGGCAAGCTTCTGGCGTCGTTGCGAGTCTTGTCGATATCGACATATCGACTGCGCCTCGCGCCTAGCCAGAAGCTTGCGGAGGACACGGTCGCGCCCATGAAACCTGTGCAGACCTTCCCTAGCGGCCCGCGTGACTACATCTTGTATTCGACGAAGGCCTCGTCCCGCAGCTTTCGCAGCCAGAGCTCGGTTTCTTCGTCGGCTTTGCTGTCACGGAGTGCCACGTAGGCACGCTGCCGACGCACTTCGTCGGTGTTGTCATGCGTACGCGTTCCGAGGAGCTGAACGATGTGCCAGCCGAACTGCGACTGGAACGGCTCGCTGATCTCGTTGTCCTTCAGCTCCCCGAGCACCTTCGCGAATTCCGCCGCAAAGGTCGACGGTGCTTCCCAGCCGAGGTCGCCGCCTTCGGCTGCCGAACCTGGATCCTCGGAAGTGACGGCTGCGAGGCCCGCGAAGTCCTCGCCGTTGAGGATGCGCGTGCGGATCGCCTCGAGCTTCTGCTTCACGGTCGCATCGTCCTGCAGTTCGTTGGTGCGCATCAGGATGTGGCGGGCGTGCACCTGGTTGACCATCACCTGTTGTTCGGCGCCGCGCCGCTCGTTGAGCTTGATGATGTGAAAGCCGCTCGGCGTGCGCACCGGCTCGGAGATGTCGCCCGGCTGCATGTGCGCGACCAGGTCGCCAATGAAACTCGGCAACTGCGGGCCCTTGCGCCAGCCGAGCGCTCCGCCATCGAGCGCGGTCTGGCTGTTGGAATAGGTGACCGCGAGCTGCGCGAAGTCCTCGCCCTTGCGCGCCCGCTCGTAGATGTCGTGGGCGCGGGCGCTGACTTCCTCGAGCTGCCCGGGAGTCGCCGCCTGGGGCAGGGACACCAGGATGTGCGACACGTTGAATTCCTGGCTCTCGATCGAGGTGCTCTGCTTGGCGAGATACTGGTCCACCTCGCGCGGCGTCACGATGATCTTGCTCAGCACATCGCGCTGGCGCAGCAGCGAGATCGTCATTTCCTTGCGCACCGAATCGCGGTAGGCGGCGTAGTTGATGCCCTGCGCTTCCAGCGCGGTCGGCAGCTGGTCGAGCGGTATCTTGTTGCGCGCCGCCACGTCCTTGAGCGCGTTGTTGAGCATCTCGTCCGAGACGGTGACGCCGCCGCGATCGGCGCGCTGCAGCTGGATCTCCTGCAGCACCAGGCGCTCGAGGATCTGCTGGCGCAGCACGTTCGCGGGCGGAAGCTCCGTGCGTTGCTGCTGCAGACGCTCGCTGATCATCTGGGTCTGGCTGTCGACTTCGCTCTTCAGCACCACGCCGTCGTTCACGACGGCCGCGACGCGGTCCAGCAGTACGCCGCTGGTGGCGAGCTCGCGGGTCTGGGCGAGCGCAATGCCGCTCAGCAGGGCGATCGAGAGCAGCAGCAATCTGATCAGGCGCATGGGAAAAATCCGTGAAAATCTAGGGCTCCGGACGGGTGCGCGAGTATCCTCGAATTGCGTTCTCGAGGAAAGCGTCCGCGGGCACTCCGACACTGCTCAGACCGGTGAGTTCCAGCTGCAAGGCGAGGGAACTGTCCCGTTCCCCGGTCCGGCTGCTGACGTAGCGCCGCTGCACCAGGCGCACGCGCCAGCAGCAGCTGGCGAATTCGAATCCGGCGAACTGATCGATCAGCGAGGAGTCGAGCAACGAATAGACGATGCCGGTGTAGACGTTCCACCGCCGGGCGATCGGCCACGCGATGGAACCGTCGACCTGTTCGATCGAGTCGCGCCGGAAGCGGTACCCAACGTTGACCACCGATTGCGCGGCGGGCTTGTATTGCACGCTGAACTGGCCTTTCTCGCTGCGCCTGGCGTCCGGATTCCACTCGACGCCCATGCGGATGTTCCAGTGCCGGTAAGCGCTGAGCTCCAGCTCGCCGATGAAATTCGAGTACTGGCGATTCGACGGCACTTCGCCGGGGAGCACGACCTGGGGGCTCTCGAAGTACCAGGTTTCACCGAGCGTGCCGCTCAGGAACTGCCGTCCGCTGGCAGTATCGAGGAGCCGGGCCGTGAGGCCGCCGCTCAACTGGTTGGCATCGCTCAGGCGGTCCGCGCCCACGTAACGGTTGGGGCGGAAGAGCTCTACCAGGTTGAGATCCGGAATGGCGGTGTCGAATACCGGGAGGTCGTTCTGGTCGCGGAACGGCACATAGAGATAGAGCAGGCGCGGTTCGAGGGTGGTGATGCGCTTGGAGCTGATGCGCTCGAAAGTCAGGCCGGTGTCGAGACTCATGATCGGCGCCGAGCGCGACGGCGAGGTCGACTGACCGGCAACAACACCCGACAGGTCGTAGGTCGTGTAGCGGTAGGCGATCTCGGGCACGATGTAGTAGCCCGGACGGCGCAGCGGCCAGCGGATGGCAGGTGCCACGTCCAGCCGCGCGCCGGTCACGCCCACGTGGCGATCGAAATTGACCGCCTCGCCATCGATCTCGTATTCGAAACCGAGCGGCATCTGCTCCCACAGGCCGCGCGCCAGGACGCGCGGCAGGATCGTATAAGGGAGCGACTCCGGCGCAATCGTCTGATCGATGGTCTGGAAGTTCTCCGCTTGGCCGACCAGGCTCCAGTGCTCGCCGTAATAGCGCAGCTGCGCGTCGCGCTTGACGAACAGCGTGCTCGTGATCGCGGAGCCCTGGCCGAAGTCCTCGAAGTAGTTCGAATCGCTGGCATTGGCAGCATCGACCGTGAATCTCCAGCTCTCGCCGAAATCGCTGAGATCGGCCCAATGCACGTAGCTGCGATCCTCGTGGCGCAACCTGTCGTTGGGGAGCACGAGGGCATCGAGCTCACCGCGCTCGCCGTGGCCGAGATAGCGAAACTCGCCCTCGGCCATCACGCCGCGATCGGTCCAGATCCGCGGTGTCAGGCCCAGGTCGTAATTGGGGGCGAGATTGAAATAGTAGGGGACGCCGAACTGGATGCCGTTGAGGCTCGATACGCCGAATTCCGGGAACAGGAAACCGCTCTTGCGCTCATTGCCGAGAGGGAACGAGATGTACGGCGTGTAGAGAATGGGCACGCCCTTGAAGTCGAGGCGGATGCGTTTGCCGCTGCCGTTGCGCTCGGTCGTGTCGAGATCGATGTCGCCCGCCTTGAGCACCCAGTCCTCGTTGCCTGCGGGACAGGTGGTGTACTTCACTTCGTCAAGGCTCACATGGCCGTCGCGCTTGACGACGATTTCCCTGGCAGTGCCCCGTGCCGGGCGCGACGGCAACTCGAACTCGGCGCCGCCGAAGGAAGCGCCACCCTCCGCGTCGTAGGTGCCCGACTCGCCCCGCACTCTCACCAGCGGGTCCTCGTAGTCGACGTTGCCTTCGACCTTCAGCGTCCGGTTGGTATTGTCGTACTGGACATCTTCAGCACTGAGATGCCGGTCACCCTGGCGCACGTCCACTTTGCCTTTCAATAGCGCATCGCCGGTGCGGCTGAGCTCGGCGCCCTGGCTGCTCACCTCGATGTCTTCATCGCCCGGCTTGGCGGTCGACGTGGGTGGAGGGAGCGGCGCGGCGACCTCCCCGCACAAGTGGGGATCGCCGCAACAGGGCTCGTCAGCGACGGCACGGCCGCAGGCGAGGGCGATTGCCAGGATAGCGAGCTGTGATTGGGAGCGAGGCGAGCGTTGCAAGGCGGTCAAGTACTTGATTTTTGCGGGGGTACTGCGTTGGGACACATTATAATGAGCTTTGTTTCCCCACGGAGATCGGCCCATTAGCGACGCGCGACTCGAGTTGCTGCGTGATTGGCTCGAGCACGAGCTCACGTTCGGCGCCGACCGGATCGCGCCGGCTTCGGGCGATGCCAGTTTTCGCCGCTATTTTCGCGTGTGGCGCGATGGCGAGACCTTCATCGCGATGGATGCGCCGCCCGGACGTGAGGACGTGCGGCCGTATCTCACCATCGCACGCATGCTGGCGGAAATCGGCGTGCACGTGCCGCGCATCCTCGCGGAGCAACCGGCCCAGGGCTTTCTGCTGGTCACGGATCTCGGCACGCGCCACTACCTGGAAGACCTCAGCGCCAACCACAGCGTCGAATCGCACTACCTGGACGCGATGATGACGCTGAATCGCATCCAGTCGCGCGGCGCCGCACATGCGCAGCGCCTGCCGGGATACGAGCGCGCGGTGCTGGAACGCGAGATGAAGTTGATGCCCGAATGGTTCTGCGCGCGTCACCTCAAACTGGAGCTCAGCGCGGACCAGCAGCAGATGCTGGCGGAGACCTTCGACGTGCTGTGTCGTGCAGCGCTGTCGCAGCCCAGGGTGTTCGTGCATCGTGACTACCATTCGCGCAACCTGATGGTGTTTCCGGGTGACAACCCGGGTGTGCTCGATTTCCAGGACGCGGTGCACGGCCCCGTCACCTACGACCTCGTATCGCTGTTTCGCGATTGCTACATCGGGTGGCCGCAAGCGCGGGTGCAGGAATGGGTGCTGCGCTACCGCTCCATGGCGCAGGCGAATGGCGTCGAAGTCGGCCCGGACGAAGCGCAATTCCTGCGCTGGTTCGATTTGATGGGAGTGCAGCGGCATGTGAAGGTGCTCGGCATCTTCTCGCGCCTGTTCCATCGCGACGGCAAGGCGGAATACCTCGACAACCTGCCGCTGACGCTCAGGTACGTGCAGGGAGCTTGCGCGCGTCACGCCGAACTCGAGCCGTTGGGCGGGTTCCTGCGCCGGCAGGTCGAGCCGGTCCTGGCCCAGCGCACCGCCGAGGCGCGTGCGTGAAGGCGATGATCCTTGCGGCGGGACGCGGCGAGCGCATGCGTCCGCTCACCGATACGGCCCCGAAGCCGCTGCTCAAGGTGCGAGGTCGCGCGCTCATCGAGTATCACCTCGAGGCGCTGCACGCGGCCGGCGTGCGAGAACTGGTCGTGAATCTCTCCTGGCTTGGCGAGCGCATCCGTGCCGCCCTGGGCGATGGCTCGCAATGGGGCGTTGCAATCCACTACTGCGATGAAGGACCACAGCCGCTCGAGACGGCGGGCGGGATCTTCAACGCACTTTCATTCCTGGGTCCCGGGCCGTTCGCGGTAGTGAATGGTGATGTCTGGACCGACTTCCCCATGTCGCGCCTGTCGCTTGGGGCGGGGAAGCTGGCACATCTCGTCCTGGTGCCGAATCCTTCCCATCACGGGCAAGGCGACTTCGGCCTCGAAACCGGGCGGGTGACGAGGGCGGGCGGCAAGACTTACACGTTTTCGGGCATCGCGATCTACCGCCCCGAGTTTTTTGCGGGCTGCACAGCGGGCCGATTTCCGCTGCTGCCGCTCCTGCAACGCGCGATCGACTCCAGTTCCCTGACGGGCGAGGTCTACCAGGGCGTCTGGAGCGACGTGGGCACGCCCGAAAGGTTGGCGCAGTTGCAGTCGGGTAAGATCGGCTGACGGTTGGTAATACCCATGACGAATTTCAAAGGCATTCCCATCGCTCAGCCCGGCGAGCGGATTCGCAGCGGCGAGAAGTACCTGACCCCGCAGGGTTTCACTGCCATCAAGGACGGCGTGAAATCCCGGGGCGTGGACGGTGCGCGCGCGCTCGGCGGCAAGCCGCGGTGGCTGAAGGCACCACTCGCGAGCGGCGCTGCCTTCGATGCCGTGCGCCAGATCGTGCGCGAGCATCGCCTGAGCACGGTGTGCGAGGAAGCCAAGTGCCCGAACATCGGCGAATGCTGGAACGCAGGCACGGCGACAATCATGGTGATGGGCGCGGTGTGCACCCGTGCGTGCCGGTTCTGTTCTGTCGATACCGGCAACCCGCGCGGCTGGCTCGACGCGGAGGAGCCCGCGAACGTGGCGCGCTCCGTGGCGCTCATGAAGCTGAAGTACGTGGTGCTGACTTCGGTCGATCGTGATGATCTTGCCGATGGCGGCGCGGCCCACTACGCCGCATGCGTGCGGGCCATCAAGGATCTCAACGCGGGCACCGCCGTCGAAGCCCTTACACCGGACTTCCAGGGCGTGCTCGAGGACGTGGAAACGGTCATCGACTCGGGTGTCGATGTGTTCGCGCAGAACGTCGAGACCGTGCGCCGTCTGACGCATCCGGTGCGCGACCCGCGGGCCGGTTACGAGCAGACGATCGAAGTGCTGGCTCACGCCAAGCGCTACCAGCCCGCGGCGCTGACCAAGACCAGCCTGATGCTCGGTCTCGGTGAAACGGACGCCGAGATTCTGGAAACCCTGCGCGATCTGCGCGCGGCGGGCGTGGATATCGTGACCCTCGGTCAGTACCTGCGGCCCACCATGAACCATCTGGCGGTCGAGCGCTTCGTGACTCCGGAGGAATTCGCCAGCTATCGCGCGGCGGGACTCGAGCTCGGCTTTCTCGAGATCGTCTCGGGTCCCCTGGTGCGATCGAGCTATCGCGCCGAGCGTGCGCTCGAGCGCAACAACGCGGGACTCGGCAGTTCTGCCGTCGCATCGGACTGACAACCATGCACGCGGTCACGAGCGGCGCTGCAGCCAACGACCAGACGGGTCCCGTCGTCCGGCGGCTCGGATTGGTCGAGTACGAGCCGACCTGGCGCGCCATGCAGCGCTTCACCGACTCGCGTGACGCCGCGACGCGCGACGAAATCTGGTTCCTCGAGCATCCACCCGTCTTCACACTTGGTCTCAACGGACGGCGCGAGCATGTGCTCGCACCCGCCGGCATTCCAGTGGTGCACGTGGATCGTGGCGGACAGGTGACCTATCACGGTCCGGGCCAGCTGGTGGTCTACCCGCTCGTCGATTTGAAACGGGCGCGCCTTGGAATCCGCGACCTCGTGACCTGCCTCGAGGCTTCAGTGATCGAGTTGTGTGGCGAGCTGGGTGTCGAAGCGGCGGCACGCCGCGACGCGCCTGGTGTGTACGTCGGTGCTCGCAAGCTCGCGAGTATCGGCTTGCGCGTGCGGCGCGGCGCGAGCTTTCATGGCCTCGCGCTCAATGTCAGCAATGACGTCGAGCCCTTTACCCGCATCAATCCTTGCGGCTATGCGGGCCTCGAAGTCGCGCGTCTCGCTGATCTGTCGGGTCACGCGGATGTGGACAGCGTCGCGGCGCGGCTCGAGCCGATACTGGTGCGCCGGCTCTATTTCTTCTTGAACAGCTCGTCGAGCCGGGCGCGAGAGCTGTCGGCAGTCGATTCGGCGCCACCGCCAGGCTGATTGCCGAACAGGGAATCCAGCGCGGATCGCGATTTACGCGCCTGGGTCTCATCACGCGGCCGATAGGCATGCGGGCGCGGCTGGAAGTAGTCGCAGAAGTTCGCGCGCTCCTTCTCCTTCACTTCCTCGGCGATCGGTTCGCGGCAGCTCTTGGCGACCGAGGTGTCGTAGTCGACGCACATGCGACACACATGCAGTTCCGCGCCACACGCCTTGCATTCCTCGAGCCGCCGCAGCGGCAGTGTCAGTGCTGCGAGCGATGCCCCACATTTCCAGCAGACGAGGGAGTTCATCGAACGATCACCAGGACCATCATAGAGCGATCAGGACATCTTCGGCGGCGGTCAGCTCGCGGTAGAGCGCGTCAAGCTGCTCGCGGCTCGAAGCGCGGAACGTGAATGTGAGCGAGACGAAGTTTTCATCCTGGCTCAGCCGTTCGATCACCCGGTCTTCGCCGAGCACACCCGCGTGGCGCGTGACGATCTCGCGCGCGAGGCGACGGAAGTCGTCGGTCGCGCGGCCCATGACCTTGACCGGAAATTCACAGGGAAATTCAAATACGTCGGGCATGGGTGCGCACTGAAGTTCAATAGGCGGGAGTCGCGGCCAGCTCGCGCTTGTAGGACTCGTAGGCTGCGTGGATCCGCTTCCAGATGGGCCCGGGGACGCCCGCGCCCACGGGCTTGTCGTCCAGGCGCGTGACTGCAAGCGTGCCGATCGTTGCGGCTGCGATGAATATTTCGTCGGCCGCCCTGAGCTGCGCGTTGGTGACGGAGGTTGAGCGGAACGGAATGCGCTCGCGGGTGGCGAGTTCGCTCACGACGTCGCGCGTGGTGCCGGGAAGAATGCTGTGCGACTTGGGCGGCGTGCGGATCTCCCCACCCACCACGACGTGCACAGTCGTGGACGCGCCCTCCATCATCATGCCGTCGCGCAGCAGGATCGTTTCGGTCGCATTCGCGTCCACCGCCAGCTGCTTGAGCATGACGTTGGCGAGGAGCGCGGTCGATTTGATGTCGCAGCGCGACCAGCGCGTGTCCTCGGCCGTCACGGCGGCCACGCCGTGTTCCATGCGCTCGCGCGTCACGGGCGGCAGTGGCGAAGCGAACGCGAACACCGTGCGCTCGATGTCGGGCAACGGCGCGTGGTTGCGGCCATGCTCGGCACCGCGCGTGACCTGCACGTACAGGTACATGTCGCCGCCGCCGTTGCGCTCGATCAGTCCATCGCAGATTTTGGCCCACTGCTCGCGGGAATACACCGGGCGCATGCGCAGCTCGCCGAGACTGCGATCGAGCCGGTCGAAATGCTCGCGGAAGCGAAACACGCGGCCGCCGTAGACCGGCATCACCTCGTAGACGCTGTCGGCGTACAGGAATGCGCGGTCGAGCGGCGAGACCCGCGCGTCCTGCAACGGCACGAACGTACCGTCGAGGTAAGCGATCGGGAACGGTGCGGCCATTACTCGAGCCAGAGCAGGATGCTGTCCACCATGCGTCGCCACCAGCCGCCCTGCGGCACGTCACGCACCGGGTAGACGTAGCGTTTGTCGAGCACTTGTTCACGGAGGCTCACCGTCAGAGTCCCGACGGGTTTCTGCGCCGGGAGTGGTGCGATCAGCCTCGGTTGCACCTCGATCGTGGTCTTGAGACTGCTGAACTGACCGCGCGGCGCCGTGATGTAGAGATCGCGACGCAAGCCGATCTGCGCGGGAGTGAACGCGGCTTTCCAGACACGCGCGGCCTGCAGCGACTCGCCCGCCTTGTGGAGCTTGCGGGTTTCGTAGAACGTGTAGCCGTAGTTGAGCAACGCCTGGCTCGCATCCTCGCGCGCCTTCATCGACGCCGTCCCGAGGACCACCGAGATCAGCCGCATGTTGTCGCGCTTCGCCGAGGTGACCAGGCAATACCCCGCCGTCTCCGTGTGGCCGGTCTTCATGCCATCGACACTCGGATCGCGCCCCAGCAGGCCGTTGCGATTCTCCTGCCGGATCTTGTTCCAGGTGAATTCGCGTTGCGAGTACCACTTATAGTAGTCGGGGAACTCGCGAATGATGGCCGAGCCGAGGATCGCCATGTCGCGCGCGGTCATGTAGTGCTCGGGCGAGGGGAGCCCGGAGCTGTTCACGAAGTGCGAGCCCTTCATGCCGAGCTGCTTGGCATAGTTGTTCATCAGCGCGGCAAACGTTTCCTCGGTGCCGCCGACGCGCTCGGCGAGCGCGATCGTGGCATCGTTCCCTGACTGCACGATCATTCCCTGGATCAGCACCTCGATTGGTACTTGCGTGCCGACCTGGACGAAGGTGCGCGAACCCTCCGCCTTCCACGCATGCTCGCTGATGGTGATGTTGTCCTTGAGCGAAAGCTTGCCGTCCTTGAGCGCGTGGAACACGGCGTAGGCCGTCATCAGCTTGGTGATGCTGGCCGGGTCGAGCCGCTCGTCGGCGTTGTTCTCGACCAGCGCCCGACCGCTGTCGTGATCGACGAGGATGTAGCTGCGCGCCTTCAGAGCCGGCGGCGGCGGCACCGGCACGTCGGCCGCGAGCGAGATATTGCAAACCAGCAGCAGGCCGGTGAGGGCGAGGGTCGTCCGTTTCATCGTGAGGTGCGAACCGATGGTGGAGGCGCGCAGTTTAGCCGGTTTGGCGGCCATGGCGAGACCCCGGATCATTCGACCGCGAGCCGCGCGTCATCGACGCCGATCCCCTTCAGTTCCTCGACCAGACGATCGAACTCCGCGACCGAAGGCACCGGTCCGACGCGCACGCGATACAGGGCCTTCCCGCTGACCTGGTCGTTGCGTACGAAGGCCGGGCCGATGCCCGCGGCGCGCAATTTCTGCAACAGGCGCTCCGAATTCGCGGGATCTGAGAATGCGCCGGCTTGTATGTAGAGCGTATCC
Organism: Steroidobacteraceae bacterium; assembly: GCA_035644435.1. Classification (GTDB taxonomy): domain Bacteria; phylum Pseudomonadota; class Gammaproteobacteria; order Steroidobacterales; family Steroidobacteraceae; genus DATBVX01. Next base: position 11,066 of record DASQOO010000003.1, read on the forward strand.
ACGGGAGCGGCCGGCGCCGGTGCGACCGCTGCTGCCGGCAGCGGCGACGAAGTGCCGGAAGCGGTCGTCACCGCAGCGCCCGCACCGGGTCCAGCGACACTGCGTACTTCGACGAGCGCCGTGCCGTCGCGAATCATGCCGAGCCGCACTGCCGCCGAGTACGAGAGATCGATGAGCCGGTTGGCGACGAAGGGGCCGCGATCGTTCACGCGCACCACGACGCTTTGGCCGTTGCGCAGGTTGGTCACCTGCACAAAGCAGGGCAAGGGCAGCGTCTTGTGGGCCGCGGTCATCGCATACATGTCGTAGGTCTCGCCGGTGGCGGTGCGCCCACCGTGAAAGTCCGGGCCATACCAGGACGCGACGCCGCGCTCCAGGTAACCATCGCTCGATCCGAGCACGAAGTAGCGTCGTCCGTCGACCTCGTAGAACGGCGGATTGCCACTGCGACTGCGTGGCTCGACGCGCGGCACAGCGTCGGGAATCTTGGTGACATCCGCCGGCGGTGGCGGTGGCGGAAGGGTCGGGGGCGGGGCAGGGCGCGGCGGAGTCGATTTGCAGGCCGCGACCAGCAGCAGGACCGCGACGCTGACAGCCTCAGTCCGGCGGCGGCTCATCGCGGAAGGTGCGCTCGAGGATTCGGTTCGCAAGCTCGTATACCGCCATCGCGTACAACGGGCTGCGATTGTAGCGGGTGATCACGTAGAAGTTGTTCAGCCCGACGCGAAAGCGCACTTCATCGGCTTCGTCCGCAGCGATCAGCATTGCGGGCGCATCATCCGGCACCGCCTCGTGGAACTGCACGCCCTTCCCCTTGAGAGAGGCCACGGTCTCATCGAGCGCCAGCGGGCGGGAGTCGAGATCATGGGCATGCGCCTGGTCGATCTCGACGTCGGTGAGCACGAGGCCGTCGGCCTGCCAGCCATGCACGTGAAAGTAGTTGCCGATGCTGCCGAGGATATCGGCCCAATCAGTCCAGAGATCGCGCTTGCCATCGCCATCGGCATCGACGCCGAAGCGGCGCAAGCTCCCCGGCATGAACTGCGGCGCGCCCATGGCTCCCGCGTAAGAACCGACCGGCGCCAGTGCGTCCAGTGACTCCTCGCGCGTGAGCAGCAGAAACTGCTCGAGCTCGCTCGTGAAGTAGGCCGAGCGCGCCGGGTAGTCGAAGGCCAGCGTGCTGAGCGCATCGAGCACCCGGTAGCGGCCCATGATCCGCCCATAAGAGGTCTCGACACCGAGGATCGCGATCAGGTACTGCGGCGCTACTGCGTAGCGCTTCGAGGTCTCGTCCAGCAGCTCACGATGCTCAGCCCAGAACTGCGCGCCATCCGCGATGCGCTGCTCGGTCAGGAAGCGCGCGCGATATTCATACCAGGCAAGGGCGCGCTCGGTCGGCTTCGACATGGCATCGAGGATCGCCTGCTGCGTTTTCGCCTGCGCGAACAGCTGTGTGAGCTCATCGGTGGAGAAACCGTGCTGCGCGCTCATGCGTGCGATGAACGCCTGCACCGAAGGGCGAGCAGGGTCGATCTGTACTGCCGGTGGTTCGTCGGCACCGACCACGGCCACGAGCAGCAGCGCGCCGCTCAGGGCACGAAAGGCGGCACGCGCTGAAGTTACAGTCATCGATACGGGTCTACAGCGTCCATGCAGGTCGCGCCCATGCGTGAATCCGGTCGGGCTACGATCCCACGAGTTTGCGGTGCGAGTGGAGCGACATGAGGATACCGAAACCTGCCATGAGGGTCACCATGGAAGTGCCGCCGTAACTGACCAGCGGCAGCGGCACGCCGACGACCGGCAGCAGTCCGCTCACCATTCCCGCGTTCACGAACACGTAGACGAAGAAAGTCAGGCTGATGCTGCCGGCCACCAGGCGCGAGAAGGTGTCCTGGCATTGCATCGCCAGGTACATGCCGCGGCCGATAATGAACAGGTACAGGCCGAGCAGCAGCATGAGGCCGATGAGGCCGAACTCCTCGCCCGCGACGGCGAAGATGAAATCGGTCGAGCGTTCCGGCAGGAACTCGAGCTGCGCCTGGCTGCCATTCATCCAGCCCTTGCCGAACACCCCGCCCGAGCCGAGCGCGATCTGCGACTGGATGATGTGGTAACCAGCGCCCAGCGGATCGCTCTCGGGCGTGAGAAATGTCAGCACGCGTTTGCGTTGGTAGTCATGCAGCATGCCCCAGCCCACCCAGGCGAGCGCGGGCAGCAGTGCCATGACCGCGACGATGACTCGCACGCGCAGGCCGGCGAGGAGCACGACCAACACACCTGACGCACCGATGAGCAGCGCCGTCCCCAGGTCCGGCTGCTCGGCGATGAGGCCGACGGGAACCAGGATCAGGACGCCCAGGACGAGCACCAGCTTGAGATCAGGCGGCAGCGGTCGCTCGTGCAGGAACCACGCGCATGCCATCGGCACGGCAAGCTTCATGATCTCCGAGGGCTGGAAGCGGAGCACTCCCAGGTCCAGCCAGCGTTGCGCGCCCTTGCCGATATCGCCGATCACCGCGACGATCACCAGCAGCACGATGCCGAGCGCGTAGATCCAGGGCGCCGACATGCGCAGGTATTTCGGGCTCACCTGCGCGAGCAGCACCAGCATGATGAGGCCGAGGATCATGCGCAGGAATTGCCCGCGCGCGAGCGCGAGGTCTTCACCGCTGGCGCTGTAGAGAATCGCCAGCCCGAATACCGCCGTGGCGCAGATCGCGAGCAGCAGCGGCCCATCGAGCCGCGGCTTTCCCAGCAGGCGCGCCGATGCTGTCAGCGTCCGCCGCGCGGTTGAAGGTTGCAGGTCGTCGTAGATCATGTCTTGGGAGGTTCGGGCTTGGGCGCCTCAGGCAGCAGGTACGCATCCATGACCTTGCGTGCGACCGGAGCCGCCACGCTCGCGCCGTGGCCGCCGTTCTCGACCAGGACCGCGACCGCGATACGTGGCGCATCCGCGGGCGCGAAGCTGATGAACAAGGCATGATCGCGCATGCGTTCCTCGACTTCCTTTTCATTGTACTTCTCGTTCTGACCGACGCTGAACACCTGCGCGGTGCCGGTCTTGCCCGCGATCTGGTACGCCGAGCCGGCGCCGGTGGCGCGTGCTGTGCCGTGGGCCGAGCTCATCACCGCCACCATGGCGTCGACGACCCGTTGCCAGCGGGCAGTCTCGTCGGGATCCACCGGCGGTGAGGCCTGCGTCGGCAAGCGACGCACCTGGCCGGTGTGGGCGTTGCGCACTGCCGTCACCAGGCGCGGCTGAAAGGTCGTGCCGTGTGCGGCAATGATGCTGGCGACGTGAGCCAGCTGCAGCGGCGTAGCGAGCATGTAGCCCTGCCCGATGCCGAGGATGACGGTATCGCCCGGGTACCAGTTGCGCTCGGCGTCACGGAAGGTCTTTAGCTTCCATTCGCGCGAGGGCACGAGGCCGGGTTTCTCGCCGTCGATGTCGATACCAGTGCGCTGCCCAAGCCCGAACTTGCTGAGAAACGCCGACAGCCGGTCGATCCCCAGTGTCTGTGCCAAGTTGTAGAAATAGGTGTCGCACGATTGCGCGACCGCCTCCTGCATGTTCACCCAGCCGTGGCCTTCGGGTTTCCAGTCGCGATACCGCCGACTGCTTCCGGGCAGCATGAAGAAGCCGCGGCAGTAACGCACCTGGTTGGGATCGATCGCGGCGTAGTCGAGGCCGGCGAGCGCCATCACGGGCTTGATCGTCGAACCGGGCGGATAAGCGCCGCGCAACACGCGGTTGAAGAGCGGGCGATCGATATTCGTTTCGAGCGCCGCGTAGTCGTTGCGGCTCAGGCCGCGCGCGAAGGTGTTCGGATCGAATCCCGGCAGGCTCACAAAAGCGATCACGTCGCCATTGGTCGGATCGATCGCGATAACTGCACCGCGTCTTCCCGCGAGCGCCTCCTCCGCGGCGCGCTGCGCACGCAGGTCGAGGCTCAGGATCAGGTCGCTACCGGAGATCGGGGACTTCGATCGCAGATCGTCCTGCAGCGGATTCACCGTTTCAACCGGTCGGCCCTGGGCGTTGACCAGGATTTGCCGGAATCCGGTCGTACCATGCAGCTCCTGCTCGTACGAAGCTTCCACGCCCACCTTGCCGATCAGCGTGGTTCCTGCGTACTGGCTGGCATCGATGTGCAACAGGTCCTGCTCGCTGATGGCGCTCACGTAGCCGAGCGCATGGACAGCAAGCGCCCCGTACGGGTAGTGGCGCGTGAGCCGAGTGCGGATCTCGACCCCCGGAATATCGTGGCGGCGCACGGCAAAGCGCGCGACCTCTTCGTCGGTGAGCTGCAGGCGGATCGGTACCGATTCGTACAAGGGACGCGAACGGATCAGTCGCTTCAGCCGATCGAGGTCGTCGCTCTCGACCAGTTTCAAACCGACCAGAATCTGCAGCGTGGCAGCGATATCCGGGACCAGCTCGCGCGTCAGTTCCAGCTGATACGCGGGCAGGTTCTCCGCGAGCACCAGGCCGTTGCGATCCAGGATCAGACCGCGATTCGGGGGCAGCGGCTCGACCCGCACGCGGTTGCCCTGCGAGAGATCGAAATAGTAGTCGTGCCGCACCACCTGCAGCTGGACCAGCTTGATGAGCACGGCGCCCATCAGCAGGGTCATGATGATGCCGGCCGCGATCGTGCGGCGCAGGAACATGCGCTGCTCGGCCCAGTGATCCTTGATGCGGACGCTGCTGATCACGGCGACTTCTACGTGCGTTGGTACGCGTTACCGAGCAGTCCGGCGAACACCGGCCACAAGGCGGCGCCGGTGAATGCCGGCAGCCAGCGCAGGTAGTTGGTGATCTGGTGCCCGGTCATGCCATCGATCCAGAACAGCATGAACTGGTAGATCACCAGCAGCCAGAACACGGTGAGGGCCTGGTGCCAGACCGGAAAGATGCGCACGCGCAGGTGCAGCTTGATCGCAATGTAGGTGCAGAGGCACAGCGCCAGCGCATGCTGCCCCAGCACTACGCCCTTGGAGGCATCGAGCAGCAGCCCGGCGAGAAAGGCGAGCGTCAGGCCGCCCGCCCGCGGCACCATGATGGACCAGTACAGCACCACGATCACGAGGAAATCCGGGCGCGCCAGGTTGAGCCAGTTGGGCAGCGGCAGAATGCTGAGGATGAGCCCTGCGACCACGCTCAACAGCATCGGCACCCGGTTCAGCGTGTCGCGGCTCATGGCTTCGATCCGTTCTTCGCGGCGGGCGCAGCGGGCTCGGACGGCTCGACATCGATCGGCGGCTCGTCGGTCCAGATGAGCAGCACCTCGCGATCACGATCGAGCTTGGCCGCCGTCTCAGCCACGATCTCAGCGTTTGTCTGAGTGGCCGCCCTGTCGACCTTGACCACCGTCGCGACCGGGTACCCGCCAGGAAACACGCCGCCGAGGCCGGAGGAAACGACCAGGTCTCCGACCTTGATATCGGCGTTCGTGGGCAGAAACGGCAGGCTGAGCAGATGCAGGTCGCCGGTGCCGAGCGCGATGGTGCGCAGCCCGTTGCGATTCACCTGGACCGGGATCGCATGCTCGGCGTCGGCGATGAGGATCGCCTCGGAGGAAAATGTCCCGGCGCGCGTGATTTGCCCGACAACACCGGTCGCATCGAGTATTGGCTGACCCTTGAACGCACCGTCACGGCTGCCCTTGTTGATGATCACACGGCGACGGAGCGGGTTCAGGTCGACCCGCAGGATCTCGGCGACGATGAAGCGCTGCGCCACGCGCGAAGTGGCATCACGCAGTCCTCGCAGCCGCAGGTTTTCCTGCTCGAGATCGGCGAAACGCATCAGCCGGAAGTCCGAATCGCGCAGCCGGAGCTGCAGCTGCGCATTTTCCTTCTGCAATCGCTCCCGCGTGGCGAAGACGTCGTGCAGCCAATCCCAGAAGGCCGCGGGAGAGTTGACTGCGACCTGGATCGGATAGGTCGCCATCGACAGGCCGCGGCGCGCGGCTTCCAGGTAGCCCTGGCGCTGGTCGAGCCACATCAGGCCGATCGCGAGCAGGCCAAAGAAAAAGAAGCGTAAGCCTGGAGACGGGCCGCGCCCCAGGATCGGTCGGGACTCAGCGTTGCGAAACGCGACCATTGGTGAGCCGGTGGCTCACTCCAGTCCGAACATCCCCGGCCCGTGTTCGTCGGTGAGCTCGAGAATACGGCCGCCGCCGCGCGCTACGCAGGTGAGCGGGTCGTCGGCCACTACGACTGGCAAGCCGGTTTCTTCCATCAGGAGCTTGTCGATGTCGCGCAGCAGTGCGCCGCCGCCGGTGAGAACGATGCCGCGGTCGGCCACATCGGCGCCGAGCTCGGGCGGAGTCTGCTCGAGCGCCTGCTTCACGGCTCCGACGATGCCTTGCAACGGCTCCTGCAGTGCTTCGAGAATCTCGTTGCTGTTGAGCGTGAAGCTGCGCGGCACGCCTTCGGAGAGATTGCGACCCTTGACCGACATCTCGCGAACCTGCTGGCCCGGGTAGGCCGAACCGATTTCGAGCTTGACGCGTTCCGCGGTCGCTTCACCGATCAGGATGCCGTAATTGCGACGCACGTAATTGGTGATCGCTTCATCGAAGCGGTCGCCACCGATGCGCACCGAGGACGCATACACGATGCCGTTGAGGGAGATGACCGCGACTTCCGAAGTTCCGCCGCCGACGTCGAGCACCATCGAGCCGCGGGCCTCGTGGACCGGCAGGCCGGCGCCGACCGCCGCGGCCATCGGCTCGTACACAGTGTCGACGCTGCGTGCGCCCGCTCCTTCGGCACTCTCCTTGATCGCGCGCTTTTCCACCTGGGTGGAACCGAACGGCACGCACACCAGCACGCGCGGACTCGGGTTGAGCAGCCGATTGCCATGCACCTTCTTGATGAAGTACTGCAGCATCTTCTCGGTGTAGGTGAAGTCGGCGATCACGCCGTCCTTCATCGGCCGCACGGCCGTGATGTGTCCCGGCGTGCGACCCAGCATGTTCTTCGCCTCGGCACCAACCGCGACGATGATTTTGCCGCCACGTGTCGGCTCGTCCTGGACCGCGACTACGGATGGCTCGTTGAGCACGATGCCGCGCCCGCGAACATAGATCAAAGTGTTGGCTGTGCCGAGATCGATCGAGAGGTCGTTGGAGAAATAACCTCTGAGACGCTTGAACATGTTGCGGGTTGGACCTGACGCGGGAGGGCGGAAAAAAAGTTGCGGTACTCTAACAACGGGGAGGACTTTGAGCAAGGCGAAGGTGTATGATTACACCTGATTTTTCAGCCTTTTCTGTGTCCCTCTTCACTAATCTTCCATGAGCCTCACCCGCACCGACGTCGAGAACATCGCCCGCCTCGCGCGCCTCGAGATCACCGCGAGCGAGCTCGAGGGGTATGTCGGCACGCTGTCGCGCATCATCAAGTTCGTCGAGCAGCTCAATGCCGCGGACACCAGCGCTGTTGAACCGATGGCCCACCCTCTGAGCGGACAGACCCAGCGCCTGAGAGCGGACCAGGTCACCGAGCGGGACCAGCACGAGCTGTACCAGAAAAATGCGCCAGGCGCGGAGGCTGGTCTGTATCTCGTGCCCAAAGTCATTGAATAGTTTTCTTCCTGCATGCACACACTGACGATTGCCGAACTTGCCGCGGGCCTGCGCGCGCGACGCTTTTCCAGCGTCGAGCTCACGCGCAAGGTCCTCGAGCGCATCGAGCGCTTCAACAAGGGGCTCAATGCATTCCTCACCGTGACGGCTGATGCGGCGCTCGAGGCCGCGCGGCGCGCGGACCAGGAGTTGCAGGCAGGCCGCGGCGGACCGCTCACCGGCGTGCCCATCGCCCACAAGGACATCTTCTGCACTGAAGGTGTTCGCACCAGCTGCGGGTCGAAGATGCTGGACAACTTCGTCTCACCCTATGACGCCACCGTGGTCGCCAATCTGAAGAAGGCCGGCACGGTGCTGGTGGGCAAGACGAACATGGACGAGTTCGCGATGGGCTCCTCCAACGAAACGAGCTTCTACGGCCCAGTGCTCAATCCCTGGGATCCGAAGCGTGTGCCGGGAGGTTCCTCCGGTGGTTCGGCCGCCGCTGTGGCGGCGCGACTCGTGCCCGCAGCGACGGGCACGGATACGGGTGGATCGATTCGTCAGCCCGGTGCGCTGACGGGAATCGTGGGACTCAAGCCGAGCTACGGACGCGTCTCGCGCTACGGGATGATCGCCTTTGCCTCGAGTCTCGACCAGGCAGGCGTGCTGACGCTCACTGCCGAGGACGCCGCGTATCTGCTGCGTGCCATCGCGGGCTTCGATCCGCGCGACTCGACGAGTGTCGATGTGCCCGTGCCTGACTACGTAGCCGCCCTCGATGCGCCGCTCAAGGGCTTGCGGATCGGGCTGCTCAAGGAATTCTTCGATGCGGGGCTCGACCGGCAATGCGGCGAGCGCGTGCGCGCCGCACTCGATGTGTTCAAGTCGCTGGGGGCGGAGTTGAGCGAAGTGAGCCTGCCGGCATTGCCGCTGTCGGTGCCGACCTACTACGTGGTCGCGCCCGCGGAATGCTCCTCGAACCTGTCGCGCTTCGACGGCGTGCGCTTCGGCCATCGCTGCGAGAATCCGCGCGACCTTCTCGACCTCTACATGCGCACCCGCGGCGAGGGCTTCGGCGCGGAAGTGAAGCGGCGCATCATGACCGGCACCTACGTGCTCTCGGCGGGCTATTACGACGCCTACTACCTGAAGGCACAGAAGGTCCGACAACTGATCAGCGATGATTTCCGCCGCGCCTTCGAACAGGTCGATGTGCTGATGGGCCCGACCACGCCCACGCCCGCGTTCGAGATCGGCGCCAAGACCGACGATCCGATCACGATGTACCTGAACGACATCTACACCATCGGCGCGAACCTGGCGGGACTGCCCGCGGTGTCGGTTCCCTGCGGTTTTGTCGATGGATTGCCCGTCGGGCTGCAGATCATCGGGCCGGTGTTCAGCGAGGCGAAGCTGCTGAATGCGGCGCACGGCTACCAGCAGGAGACCTCGTGGCATCGCAAGATTCCCGAGGCCTACGCATGAGCCCGGCGGAAGAAAAGCGGGACAGCGACTGGGAAACCGTCATCGGGCTCGAGATCCATGCGCAGCTCGCGACGCGCTCGAAGATCTTTTCGGACTCATCCACCGCTTACGGCGCGCCGCCCAACACGCAGGCCAGTCTCGTCGATCTCGGCTACCCAGGTGTGCTGCCGGTATTGAACGGCGCCGCCGTGCGCATGGCGGTGAAGTTCGGCCTCGCGATCGGCGCCAATATCGCCCGCCGCTCCATCTTCGCCCGCAAGAACTACTTCTACCCCGATCTGCCGAAGGGCTACCAGATCAGTCAGTACGAGCGACCGGTGGTCGAAGACGGCGCACTCGAGGTCCTGCTGGAGGATGGAACCCGCAAGACGGTGGGCATCACGCGCGCGCACCTCGAAGAGGATGCGGGCAAGTCGCTCCACGAGGGGCTCAAGGGCTATACCGGCATCGATCTCAATCGTGCCGGCACACCGCTCCTCGAGATCGTGTCTGAACCGGACATGCGCTCGGCGAAGGAAGCCGTCGCCTACCTGAAGAAGGTGCACACGCTGGTGCGCTACCTCGAGATCTGCGACGGCAACATGCAGGAAGGCTCGTTCCGCTGCGATGCCAACGTCTCGGTGCGCCGCATGGGCGCGTCGAAGTTCGGCACGCGTGCCGAGCTCAAGAACCTCAACTCCTTCCGCTTCATCGAGAAGGCGATCAACTACGAGGTCGCGCGGCAGATCGAGATCCTGGAGGGCGGCGGCAGTGTCGTGCAGGAGACTCGGCTCTACGATTCGGATCGCAACGAGACGCGCTCGATGCGCTCGAAGGAAGAAGCCAACGACTATCGCTACTTCCCGGATCCGGACCTGCTGCCGCTCGCGATCGACGAGGCCTTCATCGAAGGAGTGCGCCAGACACTGCCGGAGCTTCCGGACGAGAAGGCGGCGCGCTTCGCGCGCGAGCATGGGCTGTCGGAGTACGACGCCGCTGTGCTCACGGCAAGCCGTGAGCTGGCAAGCTACTACGAGTCGGTCCTCGCTGCGTTGGGCAGCGAAGGCAAGTCCGCCGACTCCAAAGAGCCAATGACGGCGCAGAAGCTCGCTGTCAATTGGGTCATGGGCGAATTCTCGGGCGCCCTGAATCGGGACGGGCTCGAAATCGCCGGGAGCCGGCTCAAGCCGCAGCAACTGGCGGGACTCCTGCGACGCATCCTGGATGCGACCATCTCGGGCAAAATCGCCAAGGAAGTCTTCGAGGCGATGTGGGGCGAGTCGGCCGATGCCGATGCGATCATCGAATCGCGGGGACTCAGGCAGATCACCGACACGGGCGCGATCGAGCGCGCGATCGAGGCGGTCATGGCCGCGAATCCCGCGCAGCTCGCCGACTATCGCTCCGGCAAGGACAAGTTGTTCGGCTTCTTCGTCGGGCAGGTGATGAAGGCGATGCAGGGCAAGGCCAACCCGGCGCAGCTCAACGAGCTGTTGAAGCGCAAGCTGAGCAGCTAAGCCGTGGCCGATCGCGACCGCATTCGCCGCTTCGTGTTCGAGCACAGCCCGCTGCGCGGGCACATCCTGCACCTCGACAGCGCCTGGCAGGCGATGTGCGAGCACCACGAATATCCCGCGCCGGTGCGCGCCGTGCTTGGCGAAGCAGCAGTCGCGGCGGCACTGATCGCTTCGACGCGCAAGTTCGACGGCACGCTGACGCTGCAGCTGCAGGGGCCCGGTCCGATGCATCTGCTCGTGGCCCAATGCAGCCACGGTTTCGGCGTGCGCGGCGTGGCGCGCTGGACTGCCCGGGTGCCTGCGAGCGACCTGCGCGAAATGGCCGGAGAGGGCCGCCTCACCGTGAGCGTCGAAACCGCCGACACCGCGGCCCGCTACCAGGGTATCGTGCCGCTCGCCGCCGGAGGTCTCGCCGCCTGTCTCGAGGCGTACTTCCGCGACTCCGAACAACTCCCCACGCGTATCTGGCTCGCCGCGAATTCACGTTCGGCGGCGGGTCTGCTGCTGCAGCGATTGCCGGAGTGGCGCAGCAAGCGTTCCCTGCCAATTCACGAAGAGGAAGATCCCGCCGAGGCCTGGAATCGCATCGACCACCTCGCGAGCACACTGACCGAGGCGGAGCTGCTCGACCTGCCCCAGCGTGACCTGCTGCATCGGCTGTTTCACGAAGAGGACGTGCGCCTGTTCGAGCCGGCGCCGGTCTACTTTCGCTGCCGCTGCTCGCGCGACCGCGTGCGGGGTATCCTGAGATCACTCGGGCGCGAGGAGATCCGCAGCATCGTGGCTGAGCGCGGCTCGGTTGAAGTTCGCTGCGAGTTCTGTAACCGTTCCTATGAGTTTGACGCGATCGATAGCGAGCAGCTGTTTCACGTCGGATCCGAGACGCGACCGAACACGCTGCAATAGGAGCCTGTCTGGCGATATTTCGTCACGACTGCGATCCGCACCCGGCCGCTGGTGGAACTGCCATCGCCCGCCGCCTCCTGGTCCTCATCGCCCTGCCGTTTGTGGGCACCGCGGCCTTCGCGCAGGAACTCGAGCCGCGTACCTATTCGCCCAACCCGATCGGCAGCCATTTCGTGGTGCTGAGCGCCGTCGATTCTACGGGGGGCGTTTCCGTCGACCCATCGCTACCGATAGAGAACGTCGACGGCAAGATCAATGCATTCGTCGCGGGTTACGGGCAGACGTTTGGACTGTTCGGGCGGTCGGCAAGCGTCGCATTGGCTGTGCCTTACGTGGCGGTGGAAGTAACAGGCGACGTAGGCGAAGTCACACAGCGGGTGACGCGATACGGGTTCGGCGACACGCGCCTGCGCTTCGCCATAGGGCTGCTCGGCAGTCCCGCGCTTACCCCGCGCGAGTTCGCCACGCGCACGCGAGGACCCGCAATGGGCGCGAGCCTCAGCGTGGTGGCGCCAACCGGCGAGTACTTTCCCGACAAGTTGATCAACATCGGCGGCAATCGCTGGAGCCTCAAACCGGAGATCGGCATCACGTGGCCGATCGGTGGTTGGTACCTCGAGTTGACGGGAGGAATCTGGCTCTTCACCGACAACGATGACTTCTTCGGTGGCGTAGTGCGGGAACAGGACCCGCTCTCGACCTACCAGGCGAACGTGAGCTACACGTTTCGCCCCCGGCTGTGGCTGGCGGCCGGTTGGACCTACTACACGGGCGGGCGGACGACCGTCGACTCGGTGCGCAAGAGCGACTGGCAGGCCAACAATCGCTATGGGGTGACCCTCTCTTTACCCCTTTCGGGCCAGCAGTCGCTCAAGTTCGGCTGGAGCAAGGGTGCCGCGACCCGCATTGGCTCCGATTTCACTACCTACAGCCTGACCTGGCAGTTCGCCTGGTTCTGAAACCCCCAGACTGAGAAGAAAATGCTTGCTAGCCGACCGCTTGGACATGTATATAAGGACATCCTTATATCGTTATGAGTTATGACAAGCAGCCCATTTCCCGATGTCGTCGAGAGCCTGCGAGCCGTCGCTGAAACGACCCGCCTGCGCATCCTCAGCGTCTGCGATCGGGGAGAGCTCACCGTTGGCGAGATCGCTCGCGTACTGGGTCAAAGCCAGCCGCGCGTCTCGCGTCATCTCAAACTGCTGGTCGATGTCGGGCTGCTGCAGCGGTTTCGCGAGCAGAACTGGGTCTACTACCGCGTGCCGCCCTATGGCCGCGGTGCCGACCAGGCGAAGCAGGTTCTCGCTTGGGTGGATGGCGAGGACCCGTCGCTGCGGCTCGATCACGAGCGGGCGGCCGAAGTGCGCGCCGATCGCGCCCGCGAAGCAGCCGCGCACCTGCAAGGGAAGAATCCCGATGGCCTGACGAGCGCGCCGGAGCAGGAGGCACGTTTACGCGAGGTGCTGCTCCAGGAAGTGGGGCAGGACACCTTGGGTGATCTGCTCGATATCGGCACCGGTACTGGCCGCGTGCTCAATTGGCTCGGCTCCAAGGCGCGACAGGCGATCGGCATCGACCTCTCGAGCGATGCCTTGCGCGTCGCGCGCACCAACGTGCATGCGGCAGGACTGAGCCACTGCGTTCTGCAGCAGGGTGACATGTACGAACTGGCGTTTCCGCCCGGCTCCTTCGATGCGATCACGATCGATCGCGTGCTGTCGCGCGCGAAATCTCCGGGCGCGGCACTCAAGGAAGCCGCCCGCCTGCTGCGCCCCCAGGGCCGGCTCATCATCGTCGAAGACTACGATCGGCTCGATGCGCAGAGCTCGGCCTCGCGCCATCCGCTCGCGATTCTGCGCGAATGGTTCGCGGCGTGCGGTCTAGCCTGCGAGCGACTGAGACCCGTCGATACCGTGGGCGAGCACCTCATCGTCGCCATCGGGCGCCGGCCCGCCAGCGTGGCAGCCGCGGCTTGAGGATGGAGTCATGGTCAACCCACGCATCGTCGATCTGGTCCAGGAATCCGCAGCACGGCTGAAGCGTCCGGTCGAAGTCTCGTTCGAATTCTTTCCGCCGAACGATGCGCAGATGGCCCAGACGTTGTGGGCCTCGGTCGAACGGCTGGCGCCGCTGCAGCCGCGCTTCGTCTCGGTCACCTACGGCGCGGATGGCTCGACGCGCGAACGCACTCACCAACTGGTGCGGCGCATCCAGGACGAAACAACGCTCACCGGCGCGCCGCACCTCACCTGCATCGGCGCGAGCCGCGAGGAAATCATCGACATCGCGCGCTCCTACTGGGCGAACGGCATTCGCCATATCGTGGCGCTGCGGGGTGATCCGGCGCAGGGCGAAGGACCTTACCGTCCGCATCCGGGCGGATTCGCGTATGCGGTGGATCTGGTGGCGGCGCTCAAGCGCATCGCGGACTTCGAGATTTCTGTGGCGGCCTACCCGGAAGTGCATCCGCAGGCGCCGAATGCCGAGTTCGACCTCGATAACCTCAAGCGCAAGATTGACGCCGGCGCCGATCGCGCCATCACGCAGTTCTTCTTCAACAGCGATTTCTTCCTGCGTTTTCGCGATCGCTGCCACCGCTCCGGCATCGATGTCAGCATCGTGCCGGGAATCCTGCCGATCACGCGCTTCCCGCAGCTGCTGCGGTTTGCCGAGCGCTGCGGCGCTTCGGTCCCCGACTGGTTGCAGCATCGCTTCGATGGCCTCGACGAGGATCCCGAGACGCGGCGCCTGATCGCAGCCAGTGTCGCGATCGAACAGGTGCACGCGCTGCAGCGCCACGGCATCGATGAGTTCCACTTCTACACGCTGAATCGCGCCGAACTCAGCTACGCCATCTGCCATGCCCTCGGCGTGCGACCGCGGCCGGCGAGCGCACGCGCGGCGTCCTGATCCCGACCATGTCGACCCGAAGCGAACGCATCGCGGCCCTGCGTCAGCTCCTCGAGCAACGCATCGTGATTCTGGATGGCGCGATGGGCACGATGATCCAGCGTCACCAGCTCGACGAAGCCGGCTACCGCGGGGAACGCTTTCGGGCCTGGCCGCGCGATCTCAAAGGCAACAATGACCTGCTGACGCTGTCACGTCCCGACGTGATCGAGGGCATTCATCGCGCCTACCTCGAGGCCGGCGCGGACATGATCGAGACCAACACCTTCAATTCCAGCGCGCCCTCGCAGTCCGACTACGGCATGCAGGAACTCGTCGGCGAGCTCAACTTCGAGGCCGCGCGCATCGCGCGACGGGTCGCCGATGAAGTCGCCAGGCAAACCAGCAGCGAACGGTTCGTGGCCGGGGCGCTGGGTCCGACGAATCGGACCGCTTCGCTGTCGCCGGACGTCAACGATCCGGGCATGCGCAACATCACTTTCGAGGAGTTGGTGGCCACCTACGGCGAAGCGACGCGAGCGCTCCTCAAGGGAGGCGCCGACCTGATCCTGATCGAGACCATATTCGATACGCTGAACGCGAAGGCGGCGCTCGCCGGTGCGAGCGAGGCGATCGAGGAATCGGGCGAGGACATTCCAATTATCGTCTCGGGCACGATCACCGATGCCTCGGGCCGGACGCTTTCGGGGCAGACGACCGAGGCCTTCTGGAACTCGATTCGCCACGCGCAGCCCCTGGCCGTGGGACTCAACTGTGCGCTCGGCGCGAAACAGTTGCGGCCCTACGTGGAAGAGCTGGCGCAGCTCGCCGATACGTACGTGTGCGTCTACCCAAACGCGGGCCTCCCCAACGCGTTCGGCGAATACGAGGAGGCGCCAAGCGAAACTGCTTCTATTCTCGAGGAATTCGCCGCCAGCGGCTTCGTGAATCTCATCGGCGGCTGCTGCGGCACCACCCCTGAGCACATCCGGTTGATCGCCTCTGCCGTGTCCCGCCACGACCGACGCAAGCCGACCGTGCTGGAGCCCAAGATGCGCCTGAGCGGTCTCGAGCCGCTCAACATCGGGCCGGGAAGTCTGTTCGTGAACGTCGGCGAGCGCACCAACGTCACCGGCTCCGCCAAGTTCCGCAAGCTGATCGAGGCGAACGACTACACCACGGCGGTCGACATCGCGCGCCAGCAGGTGGCGAATGGCGCACAGATGATTGATGTAAACATGGACGAGGGCATGCTCGACTCGGAAGCGGCGATGGCGCGTTTTCTGCTCCTGGTGGCCGCGGAACCCGACATCGCACGCGTGCCGATCATGGTCGACTCCTCGAAGTGGTCGGTCATCGAGTCCGGGCTCAAGTGCGTGCAGGGCAAGGGCGTCGTCAATTCCATCAGCCTCAAGGAAGGCGAAGAGTCGTTCATCCATCACGCGCGACTGGTGCGCCGCTACGGCGCGGCGGTCGTGGTGATGGCGTTCGATGAAAAAGGGCAGGGCGATACGCTCGAGCGCCGCGTGGCGATTTGCGAGCGCGCCTTTCGCATCCTGACCGAACAGGTGGGGTTCCCGGCCGAAGACATCATCTTCGATGCCAACATCTTCGCGGTCGCCACCGGTATCGAAGCGCACAACGGCTACGCGTGCGACTTCATCGAGGCCACGCGCGAGATCAAGCGCCGCATGCCGGGCGTGCGCACCAGCGGCGGTGTCAGCAACGTGTCGTTTGCGTTTCGCGGCAACGATCGGGTGCGCGAGGCCATGCACTCGGTGTTCCTCTACCACGCAGTCAGCGCCGGCCTCGACATGGGAATCGTCAATGCGGGCCAGCTCGCCATCTACGCGGAAATCGACCCGGAGCTGCGCGAGCGTGTCGAGGATGTGATCCTCAACCGCCGGCCCGACGCTACGGAAAGGCTGCTGGAGATTGCGTCACGTTTCCAGGGCGAAGCAGGCGCGCGCAAGCAGGAAGAGCTCGAATGGCGCAGTTGGCCGGTCACGCGGCGGCTGGAACATGCGCTGATCAAGGGTATCGACGAATTCATCATCGCGGATACCGAGGAAGCGCGCCTCGCTGCCGACGCGCCCCTCAAGGTCATCGAGGGCCCGCTGATGGATGGCATGAACGTGGTCGGTGACCTGTTCGGTTCCGGAAAGATGTTCCTGCCGCAAGTGGTGAAGTCCGCGCGCGTCATGAAGAAAGCCGTCGCCCATCTCGTGCCGTTCATCGAGCGCGAGCAACAGGGCGCGAGGCAATCGAACGGCAAGATCGTGATGGCGACGGTGAAAGGTGACGTGCACGATATCGGCAAGAACATCGTCGGCGTCGTGCTCCAGTGCAACAACTTCGAAGTGATCGATCTCGGCGTCATGGTTCCGAGCGAGAAGATTCTCGAGACGGCGCGCCGCGAAGGCGCGAGCCTGATCGGCTTATCGGGACTGATCACTCCCTCCCTCGACGAGATGGTGCACGTGGCGCGCGAGATGCAGCGCCAGCAATTCAGCGTGCCGCTCCTGATCGGTGGCGCCACGACTTCGCCCGCACACACTGCGGTGAAGATCGACCCGCAATACGAGGGTGCCGTGATCTACGTAAAGGACGCCTCGCGTTCGGTCGGCGTGTGCCAGTCGCTGATCACCGCGTCCTACCGCGCTGAGTTCATTGCGCGCATGAAGGAAGAGCATGCTGTGCGTCGCGAGCAGCATCGCGGCAAGCGCGTGAAGGCGCCGCAGCTATCCCTGGGCCAGGCACGGGCCAACAAGCATCGGATCGATTGGCGGAGCTATCAGCCGCCCAAGCCGCCGGCGCTGGGAGTCCAGGTCCTCGATGAGTATCCGCTGGGCGAACTGTCGCGCTACATCGACTGGATGCCGTTCTTCAATACGTGGGAATTTGCGGGCCGGTTTCCCGAAGTGCTGACGGATCCTGTGGTGGGCGAGGCGGCCAGCAACCTGTACGCCGACGCGCGTCGCATGTTGCGGACGATGATCGCGGAACGCTGGCTCACGGCTCGGGGCGTCGTCGGACTCTTCCCCGCGAACTCGGTAGACGACGATGACATCGAGGTGTACGCGGACGACTCACGCTCGCGCGTGATCGCGCGCGTGCATTTCCTGCGTCAACAGAAGGGCAAGGCGGAGGGCCAGCCGCACAGCTGTCTCGCCGACTTCATCGCCCCCAAGTCGAGCGGTGTCGCCGACTACATCGGCGGTTTCGCGGTCACCTCGGGGCTTGGCATCGAGCCGCATGTCGCGCGCTTCGAGGCTGCGCACGATGACTACAACGCGATCCTGCTCAAGGCGCTCGCGGATCGGCTGGCGGAAGCCTTCGCCGAGCGGCTGCACGAGCGCGTGCGACGCGAGTTCTGGGGTTACGCCCCGACCGAGCAGCTCTACAACGAGCAGCTGATCCGCGAGGAATACCGTGGCATACGCCCCGCGCCCGGATACCCGGCTTGCCCCGAGCACACGGAAAAGGGCACGCTCTGGCGGCTGCTCGATGTGGAGCGCGACACCGGTATACGTCTCACCGAATCCTTTGCGATGTATCCGACGGCGGCCGTCAGCGGCTTCTACCTTTCGCACCCCGACGCGCACTATTTCGCGGTGGGCAAGATCGATCTCGACCAGGTCCAGAACTACGCGGTCCGCAAGGGCATTCACCTGGATGAAGCCCAACGTTGGCTGGCGCCAAATCTCGGCTATGATGCCGACACCAATGCTGACGCGGCGTGAATAAGTGAACGCACCTGACCGGCCGAGCTTCATCCTTCTTGGCGTGCTGGTCGTACTGGCACTCTTCTTTATCTGGCGCTGGCTCGACAAGGAACGGCCGGGCATTCTCGATGTGCTGACGGGGTTCGTAACCAATTTCTTCGACACCCTCGGCATCGGCTCCTTCGCGACCACGACCGCGATCTTCAAGTTCCGGCATCGCATGCCGGACGAGCAGATCCCCGGGACGCTCAACATCGGTCACGCACTGCCAACGGTGGTGCAGGCGCTCATCTACATTTCCATCATCCAGGTGCAGTTCGCGACGCTCGTTTCGATGATCGGTGCCGCGGTGCTGGGGGCATGGCTTGGCGCCGGCGTGGTGTCGCGCCTGCCACGCAGGGCCATACAGATTGGCATGGGTGTCGCTCTGTTGGTCGCCGCAATGCTGTTCGCGATGCGGAATCTCGACGTCAAGCCAGGCCCGGGTGAAGCGCACGCGCTGAGCGGCGGCCTGTTGCTCGTCGGTGTCGGCGTGAATTTCGTGTTGGGTGCCCTGATGACGCTCGGAATTGGGCTGTACGCACCCTGCCTGATCCTGGTCAGCATGCTCGGCATGAATCCCGACGCGGCGTTCCCCATCATGATGGGGTCGTGCGCGTTCCTGATGCCGCCTGCGGGACTGCGATTCATTGCTCGGGGGCGTTACAACCTCAAGGCAAGCCTGGGACTGGCGTTGGGCGGCGCACTGGCAGTACCGCTTGCTGCCTCGCTCGTCTTCAAGCTGCCTATCACCCACCTGCGCTGGCTTGTGATCTTCGTCGTGGTATTCGCGGCCGTGATGATGCTGCGATCGGCGGTGCTCGAGAGCCGGCGCGCGTCGGCCCAGGTTCCGGAGCAGGTGTAATGGCTGCTAGCTGGCGAGGCGTCTTTCCCGCCGTCACCACGCAGCTGAAGAAAGATCAGTCGCTCGATCTCGACGCCACGTCGCGACATCTGGAAGTCCTGATCGATTCGGGAGTCGACGGTCTCATCATGCTTGGCTCGCTGGGTGAGAACGCGGCTCTCGAGTCCGATGAGAAACGTCGCGTTCTCGCGGCGGCCAAGGAAACGGCGCGTGGACGCGTGCCGGTGTTATCGGGAGTCGTCGAGACCAGCACCGCGGCCGCCATCCGTTTTGCGCGCGATGCCGAGAAGATGGGCCTCGATGGCCTGATGGTGTTGCCGGCGATGATCTATCGCGCCGATGCCGCCGAAACGCTCGCGCATTTCCGTGCCGTGGCTCGCAGCACGAGCCTCCCGATCATCTGCTACAACAACCCGCTCGCTTACGTCGTCGACATCACGCCGCAGATGTTCGTGGAGCTTGCGGAGATCAGGAACCTGGTCGCGATCAAGGAATCCTCAGGTGATGTTCGTCGCATCACGGATCTGCGCAATGTCGTGGGCGATCGCTACCAGCTTTTCTGCGGTGTTGATGACCTCGTATTGGAGAGCGTCCTGCTCGGCGCAACGGGCTGGATCGCGGGCATGGGACTCGCGTTTCCGAAGGAGAACCAGCACTTCTGGGATCTCGCCATGGCAGGCGACTACCGCGCGGCGCGCGATCTCTACGCGTGGTACACGCCGCTCCTGCACCTCGATACGCCGGTGAAGTTCGTCCAGTACATCAAGCTCGCCATCCAGGAAACGGGTCTCGGGGCCGAATGGGTGCGCGCACCGCGGCTGCCTCTCGAAGGCGACGAGCGCCGGCGCGTACTCGAAATCATTCATCGCGGCATCGAAACGCGACCCAGGATCCCGCCGCGACGCAAGGCGTCATGAGCGTCCACAAGGTGCGGGTCGTCGATTCTCACACCGGCGGCGAGCCGACGCGCGTCGTGATCGACGGTGGTCCGCGCCTTACCGGTTCCATCCCCGAACGGCTCGCGCAGTTTCGCCAGCAGCACGATGCGTTTCGCTCGGCGGTGGTCAACGAACCGCGTGGCTCGGATGTGCTGGTGGGCGCGCTGCTGATGGAACCCGTCAATCCCGCCCATGCCGCCGCGGTGATCTTCTTCAACAACGTCGGCGTCCTAGGCATGTGCGGCCACGGCACGATCGGCCTGATCGCAACCCTCGCGTGGCTCGGGCGCCTCACGCACGGCGAACATCGCATCGAGACGCCGGTCGGCATCGTGCGCACGCGCTTGCTGCATGATGGGCGCGTCTCGGTCCGCAACGTGCCCTCATATCGGCATCTCAAGGATGTCGCAGTCGATGTCGAGGGCCACGGCAAGGTTCGCGGCGACGTGGCGTGGGGCGGCAACTGGTTTTTCCTGGTCAGCGATCACGGCCAGCGACTGGATCTAAAGGACGCGGACATACTCATCGACTTCACGTGGCGCATTCGCCAGGCGCTGGAGCAGGCAGGCATTCGCGGTCCTGCGGGTGAAATCATCGATCACGTCGAGCTCTTCGGCGCACCGCATCGCGCTGACGCCGACAGCCGCAATTTCGTGCTGTGCCCGGGCAAAGCCTACGATCGATCGCCTTGCGGCACTGGCACGAGCGCCAAGCTCGCGTGCCTGCACGCCGACGCGAAGCTCCAGCCCGGCGAGATCTGGGTGCAGGAGAGCATCACCGACAGCATCTTCGAAGGCTCGATCGAGCTCGAAGGCGGCAATGTGGTGCCGACGATTGCCGGGCACGCGTGGATTACGGCCGACAGCACGTTGCTGCTCGACTCACAGGATCCGTGCTGCTGGGGGATCGAGTCGGCGCTCAGTGCACCACACGATTCCGGAACAGCGCGTAGATCCCGATCATCATCTACACCACGTTGAGGGCGGCGGACGGCAGGGCGCCGTTTCAGCCGCTGTTCACGATGAATCCCACCGCGCCAACGACATTCATCGCCTCGTAGCTCACCGAGCGCGCATCGAGAGACGATGGCGCCCTGAAGAATTTCGGCGTCGATTTGCCGCGCGGATACGACTAAGCTCAGGCCAGCGGTGCCTGTCACGCATCCGGCAGGTCGGGAAAAGGAGCTGCCCATGAACCGGCCGCAATGCTGCTTACGCGCTTCCGTGGCGATCTTCGGTCTCGTGCTGGGCGCAGCAGCCGTAACCAGCGGCTGCGCTTCAAACCCGTCGCAGCCCCACACGATCCGCGACCCGCAGGCTAACTTCAGTGCCTTCAAGACATTCGGCTGGGCCGCGGAGCAGAGCACTCAGGCGACCGGTCAGCCGGTCTCCATCGTCGACAGCACGATTCGTGCAGCAATCACCGACGAGTTGAAGCGCAAGGGCTACGAGGAAGCAGCCGCGAGCACGAAGCCTGACGTCGTGCTCAACTATGAGACCGGCAAGGCCGAGAAGGTCAAGAGTAGTCCATTCCGCATCGGCGTAGGGGTGGGAGGCTACGGCAGCAGCGGCGGCGCTGCTGCGGGTGTCAGCAGTTCGGGCGTCAAAAACGTGATTGAAGGCGCCTTGATCCTGCGAGTCATCGACCCAGCACGCAACGCGGAGGTCTGGAATGGGAGCGTATCGCGTGAACTGGGAAAGGGAAGCGTCGACATGGGGCTCGTCCAGAGCGCGGTCGCCGACCTGCTGCGCGACTTCCCGGCGCGTGCCGGCCCGCCGCAGTAGCGAGTTCCCCGTCAACCACCTGTCTCAGGGCGATTCAAAAGCCAGCAGATAAGAGCGCCCGCCGAGCGCGTGCATCTGCCACAGGATCCAGTCCTGTCGCTGACGCACGTACATCGAGGGCATACGCACGTTGAGCCGCCGCGGATTGGGTAGGACGGCGGCGAGCAGTGCGCCTTCCTCAGGAGTCAGACGAGCGGCGGACTTGCCGAAGCAATACTTGCTGGCGGCACCGACGCCATAGGTGTCGCGGCCGAATTCGGCGATGTTCAGATACATCTCCAGGATTCGCTGCTTGGTCCAGAGCGTCTCGATCAAAACAGTAAAGTAAGCCTCGAACGCCTTGCGGGTGAAGCTGTGCTCGTTCCACAGGAACAGGTTCTTCGCCACCTGCTGGCTGATGGTGCTCGCGCCGCGCAGACGCTTGCCACGCTGGTGCTCGCGGATCGATTCATCGATCGACTCGAGGTCGAAGCCGGAATGCTCGGAAAAACGCTGGTCCTCGGCGGCGATGACCGCGATCGCTGCATTCGGCGAGATGCGCGCATAGTCGACCCACTCGTAGCGGCTCCGATAGTGGCGATCACCGGCAGCCAGGGCCTCGAAACGCGCGTTCATCATGAACGCGGAAGTCGGCGGGTCCACCCAGCGCAATGCCAGGACAGTGAGGATCGTCGCGGCGAACCACAGGGCCACGATCCACAGCAGCAAGCGGATGATCCGCCTGGCGAGACTGCGCTTCGCCATCGCCGTTGGACCGGAGCCGATCAAGCGGTGGGCTGCACCCGGCGCGCGGACTCGATCGTCACGCTTTCGAGGGGTGCGTCGTCATAACCCTTGTGCCTGCCGGTGCGTACTTTCGCGATCTGGTCGATCACGGTCATGCCCTGCGTGACGCGGCCGAACACGGCATAGCCGAAGCTGCCCGGCTTGTGATCGAGAAAAGCGTTGTCCTTGAGATTGACGAAGAACTGCGAGGTGGCGCTGTCGACCGCGTTGGTGCGGGCCATCGACAGCGTGCCGCGCAGGTTGCGCAGTCCGTTCGCCGCTTCGTTCTTGATCGACGCGCGCGTTTCCTTGGCGTCGAACCCGGGCGTCAGGCCGCCACCCTGGATGACGAATCCCGGCACGATGCGATGGAAGATCGTGCCGTCGAAGAATCCATCGTCGACGTAGCGCAGAAAGTTTTCGCAGCTGATTGGCGCTTCCTTGGGCTCGAGCTCGATGGTGAACTCGCCGAGCGAAGTCTTGAACAGCACGGTCGGTGACATGAAGGATCTCTTGGGTTGCGAAGTCAATTACATCCGGCGGTCACGCGCTCGTGTCCGGCCAGGTCCTGGCGGGTGCGTATGGTACTGAAACCGTGCCGCGAAAACAGCGCGCGCACCGCTGTGCCCTGGTCGGCCCCGTGCTCGAGCGCGAGCCAGCCGCCGGGACGCAGGTGCTCACGCGCGCGCGCCAGGATTCGTTCGATGGCTTCCAGGCCCGTCGGACCCGGGCTGAGCGCAGCGCGCGGTTCGTGGCTCGTATCACCTGAGGCGAGCGCCGCGTCGCTTGCCGCGACGTAGGGCGGGTTAGAGACGATGAGGTCGCAATGCATGGCACCGACGGGGTCGTACCAGTTACCGGCGAGAAACGTCACATTGCCGATCTCGAGGCGCTCGGCGTTACGGCAGGCGAGGGTGAGCGCGGGCGCCGAAACGTCCGTGGCCGTGACGCGCGCACTCGGGCGTTCGCGCGCGATGGCGAGCGCGAGTGCGCCGCTTCCGGTGCCGAGATCGAGGACGCGCGCGTGCGCTTCAAGCGGCACGACTTCGAGAGCGAATTCGACCAGGAGCTCCGTCTCGGGGCGTGGAATCAGCACTTCTGGGATGACTTCGAGATCGAGCGACCAGAACTCGCGTCGGCCGACAATGTAGGCGACGGGTTCGCCCCGTCGCCGGCGCTCCACCAGCTCACGTATCCGCGCGGCAGCGGCCGGTGCCACGGTTTCACCGGCGTGAGTGTGAACGAAACTGCGCGGACTCTGCAGAGCGTGGGCCAGCAGGAGCTCCGCATCGAGTCGCGCACTCGGGCTCGTCGCTGTCAATTGCCGGCACGCGGATTCGAGCAGCGCGCCGACGGTCTCGAGCTCGTCACCGTGCGATGAATCGGCAACCGGGCTCATGGGCGCAGCACCGGCGTTAACGTACAATCGCGCACCATTCGTGAGCCCCTACTCCTGACAGGGATTTTCATGCAAGTCTACTCCAGCGTGCTCGAAATGATCGGCCGCACGCCGATGCTTCGGGTCAGTCACTTGGATACCGGGTCCTGCGAACTGTACCTGAAGCTGGAGCTCGCGAACCCCGGCGGTTCGATCAAGGATCGCATCGGCGTGTCGATGATCGAGGAAGCCGAACGCCGGGGACGAATCAAGCCGGGCGATACCCTGGTGGAAGCGACGGCGGGCAATACCGGCCTCGGCCTGGCGCTGGTGGCTGCACAAAAAGGTTACAAGCTGATCCTGGTGCTGCCGGACAAGATGAGCCAGGAGAAGATTTTCAACCTGCGCGCGATGGGCGCCGAAGTGGTGTTGACACGCTCGGACGTCGGGCGCGGCCACCCGGAGTACTACCAGGATCTCGGTGCGCGCATCGCACGCGAGCGCGGCGCGTACTTCATCAACCAGTTCGGCAATCCCGACAATCCGCTGGCGCACGAGTCCACGACCGCGCCGGAGATCTGGGAACAGATGCAGCAACGCCTCGACGCAATCGTCGTCGGCGTCGGCAGCAGTGGCACGATCGCCGGCCTGACGAAGTTCTTCAAGCGCGTCGCGCCACAGGTGGAGATCGTGCTCGCGGACCCGCAGGGTTCGGTGGTGGCCGAGTACGTGCGCTCGGGCAGGCTCACGCACAAGACCAGCTGGCTCGTGGAAGGTATCGGCGAGGACTTCATTCCGGACATCGCGGACTTTTCCCTCACCAAGCGCGCCTACAGCATTCCGGACGGGGAGTCGTTCGCGACCGCCCGCGCGCTGCTGCTGAAGGAAGGGCTGTTGGCGGGATCATCGACTGGAACGCTGCTCGCGGCGGCGCTGCGTTATTGTCGCGAGCAGAAAAGTCCCAAACGGGTTGTGACATTCGCGTGCGACACGGGAAACAAGTATCTCTCCAAGCTCTACAACGATTTCTGGATGGAAGACGAAGGCTTCATCCAGCGCAGGACTTACGGTGACCTGCGCGATCTCATCGGTCGCCTGCACAGCGAGCACGCCGCTGTAACGGTCGGTCCTTCCGATATCGTCGGCACGGCGCACAACCGGCTGCGCAACGCGGGCTTCTCGCAGCTGCCGGTGCTCGAGAACGAGCGCTTGATCGGCGTGCTGACGGAAGAAGACATCATGCGCTTCGTGTTCGGCTTCCCGGAGCGGCTCGATGCGCCGGTGCGCGACGCCATGCAGACCGCGTTCATCAGCGTGCCGAAGGAAATGCCGGTGAACAGCCTGGTCTCGATCCTGCAGGTGGCGCCCTATGCGGCAGTCACCGATGGCACGCAGTTTCTCGGCATCATCACGCGCACCGATGTACTGAACTACCTGCGCCGCCAAAAACCGAAACAGTGAGCGTCCGGAGAGACCAGATGCAGAAAGATCGCCAGCCAGGTTTCGCCACTCGCGCCATTCACGCTGGCCAGACGCCGGATCCCACGACCGGCGCCGTGATGTCGCCGATTCACGTGAGCTCCACATACGCGCAGTCGAGCCCGGGCGTGCACAAGGGATACGAGTACTCGCGCACCCAGAATCCGACGCGCATGGCCTACGAACGCTGCGTTGCGGATCTCGAAGGCGGCGTGCAGGGTTTCGCGTTCGCTTCGGGCCTGGCCGCGACCGCGACGGTGCTCGACCTGTTGGACAGCGGCTCGCACGCGGTGGCGATGGAGGATCTTTACGGCGGCACGCGGCGCCTGTTCAGCCAGGTGCGGAGGCGCTCGGCGGGGCTCGCTTTCAGCTTCGTCGACCTTGCGGATACGCAGGTCCTGACGAAGAGCCTGCGACCGGAGACGCGCCTCATCTGGATCGAAACCCCCACCAACCCGACGCTGCGCATCGTCGATTTGAAAGCGGTCTCGGCCATCGCCAATGCTCGCGGTATCCTCACCGCGGTGGACAACACGTTTGCGACACCCTGGATCCAGCGCCCGCTCGAACTCGGCTGCGACATCGTGGTGCATTCGGCAACCAAGTTTCTCAATGGCCATTCGGACATGATCGGCGGCGTCGTGGTGGTCAAGGATCCTGCGCTTGCAGAGCGCATGGCGTTCCTGCAGAACGCGGTCGGTGCCGTAGCAAGCCCGTTCGACAGCTTTCTCGCGTTGCGGGGCCTGAAGACCCTGCCATTGCGGATGCGCCAATGCGGTGAGAACGCGATGACCATCGCGCGCTGGCTGGAAAAGCATCCGAAGGTCGAGCGAGTGCTGTATCCGGGTCTGCCGAGTCATCCGCAACACGAGCTCGCACGGACGCAGATGCAGAATGGCTTCAGCGGCATCATCAGCTTCTTCATACGCGGTGGGCTGGAAGCGGCACGACAATGCCTCGAGCGTTGCCGAATCTTTGCCATCGCCGAGAGTCTCGGCGGCGTCGAGAGCCTGGTCGATCACCCCGGGATCATGACGCACGCTTCCGTGCCCGCGGCCCAGCGCGCCGCGCTCGGCATCAACGACTCGTTGATCCGGCTTTCGGTCGGCATCGAAGACGTCGAGGACCTGATCGCCGATCTCGAGCAGTCACTCGGCTGACCTGCCGGGAACATTTGGCGCCTGTTTCGGTCCACGATCTGCGTTGACCGCCCGGTCCGCATCCTCCTTGGCCCGACATTGACACGGAGTACCTGCCATGCAACGACGCAAACTTGGCCGCGAGGGTCTTTCCGTTTCCACGCTCGGGCTTGGTTGCATGAGCCTCGGAATCGCCGACATCTATAGCAGCTCGGTACGAGACGACGACGATGCAATCTCGCTCATCCATCGCGCGCTCGACCTGGGGGTGACGTTCCTCGATACCGCCAACGTCTACGGTGATTCGGAGCTCAAAGTCGGCAAGGCACTCAAGGGCCGGCGCGACGGCGTGCAGTTGGCGACCAAGTTCGGATTTACCGAGCCGAGCTCGGGCAGGAGCCGCACCGGCGGCATCGACGGTCGTCCGCAGAGCGTGCGCAAGGCATGCGAGACCTCGCTTCAGCGTCTCGGCGTCGATCACATCGATCTCTATTATCTGCACCGCGTCGATCCCAACACGCCGATCGAGGACACGGTCGGTGCCATGGCCGGCCTCGTGCGCGCGGGAAAGGTGCGCTATCTCGGCCTCTCCGAAGCGGCACCGGCGACGCTGCGGCGCGCGCACAAGGTTCACCCGCTCAGCGCGCTGCAGACCGAATATTCGCTGTGGAGCCGCGATCCCGAGGACGAGATTCTGCCAACAGTGCGCGAGCTGGCCATCGGCTTCGTTCCCTATTCGCCGCTCGGCCGTGGTTTTCTCGCCGGCCGTTTCAAGCGCATCGAGGATATGGCGCCGGATGATTGGCGCCGCGCTTCGCCGCGTTTCCAGGGCGAGAATTTCGCCAGGAACCTCGCCCTCGCCGAACACGTGACCGCGCTCGCGCGCAGCAAACGCTGCACGCCCTCGCAGCTGGCGCTCGCCTGGTTACTCGCGCAAGGCGAAGACATCGTGCCGATTCCCGGTACCAGCAGCCCGGCACGGCTCGAAGAGAATGCCGGCGCGGTCGATGTGCGTCTGTCGGCGGCCGACCTCGAGGCAATCGAAGCCATCGCGCCCAAGGGAGCCGCTTCGGGCCAGCGCTATGCGCCCGGAATGATGGAGATGGTCAACCGCTGAAGCAGGAGGCCGCTCACTCCTGCGCCGCCAGCTGCTCGGCCTGGTATTCCTGCGTCAGTGGCGCGACGAGTTCGTCGAGGCGCCCATCGAGGATGTCGGGCAGGCGATAGAGCGTCAGCTCGATGCGGTGATCGGTCACCCGTCCCTGGGGAAAGTTGTAGGTGCGGATGCGCTCGGAACGGTCGCCGGAACCGATCTGGAGCTTGCGTGTCTGAGCCTGCTCGCGCTGCTGCTTTTCCTGTTCCGCGGCCAGCAGGCGCGCCTTGAGGAGTGAGAGTGCGCGGGAACGATTCTTGTGCTGGGAACGCTCGTCCTGGCACTCGACGACGATGCCCGTCGGCAGGTGAGTGATGCGTACCGCGGAATCGGTCTTGTTGACATGCTGCCCGCCGGCGCCGGACGCGCGGTACGTGTCGACGCGCAGTTCCGCGGGATTCAGCTCGATCTCCTCGACCTCTTCGAGCTCCGGCAGGATCGCCACTGTGACGGCCGAGGTGTGAATGCGTCCTTGCGCTTCGGTTTTCGGCACGCGCTGCACGCGATGGGTCCCGGATTCGAACTTCAGCTTCGAGAACGCGCCGCGTCCGACGATGCGGCTGATGATTTCCTTGTAACCGCCGTGCTCGCCCGGATTCTCGCTCAGGATTTCAACGCGCCAGCCTTGCGCCTCGGCGTAGCGCGCGTACATGCGGAACAGATCCCCGGCAAACAGGGCTGCCTCATCGCCACCGGTGCCGGCCCGTACCTCGAGGAAGATGTTGTTGTCATCGCGCGGATCCTTCGGCACCAGCAACTGCTGCAGCGCCTCCTCTTCGCTCGCGAGCCGCGCGCCGAGCGCGCGGATTTCCTCTTCGGCCATCGTGCGTGTTTCGGGGTCCGGGTCCTCGGCCATCTCCCGCGCGGCGTTCAGATCCGGTTCGATGCCGCGAAATTCGCGAAACCGCTGCGCCACCGGCTCGAGGCGCGCGTATTCCATCGACAGCTCGCGAAAGCTCCTCTGGTTGGCAGTCGCGTTCGGCTCGGCGAGCAGGCGCCCGACCTCTTCGAAGCGTTCGGCAAGCCGTTCAAGTTTCTGTCGAATCGAGGGCTTCATGACGGCGCGCGATTGTGGGCCCGGGCCGAATGCAACACAAGACCGCGGAGCGACGCCTGTGAGCTATAGTTACCGTATGCGCAAAGCCAGTCTTTTCATGACCGTTATCGCACTGGGCGGCCTGGCATTGGCCGGTGGATGCGCGACGACCACGAGCGCCCCGAGCGGCAACAGTCAGGCCACGCCCAAGAATGCCACCGACGCGGATGCGCACCTCGTCATCGCGGAGATCGCCCTGCAACGTGGCGACTCGCTCGGCGCTGCGACTGAGTATCTCGCCGCGAGCCACGCCTCGCCGGA
>DASQOO010000004.1:0-36078 GCA_035644435.1 Steroidobacteraceae bacterium
GTCCTCTACCTACTCGCGGTGCCGCGGCGAGCGGGTCGTGTCGAGGAATGAATCATGAACCACGCCTTCGAATCGTTATCCCCGGACGCTGCGAACACCCAGGCCGCCAGCATCCATCGGGCCACCAACTCCGCGCCACGCACTCCAGCGCTTCATGGCCGCATGGAACATCGGTGGGGCGAGCGCATCGCCACGCGCGCCGCCGTGCGCCTGCACTGTGCGAAATGGGACGCGGCGGGTCATCTCAAGGACGCGAGCCTGAGCGGCGCATTCGTCCATACCCGCCTGCAGGTTCCGGCCTGGACGCAGATCGAGGTCGAGCTGTCGGAAGTGCGAATTGCCGCGTACGTGGTGCGCGTGGCGGCCGACGGCTTGGGGATCGAGTGGAGCGAGTTCGCGCCGCCCGTGATCCGGGAGCTGCTGTCGCTTTGATCAGCGGCTGGCCGTCAGCGGTGCCGCTTGGCGTGCGGCTGGAGGCTGCATTGCGAGTGTGGCGCTGACGGCTGGCCGCTCCATCATCCGCGCATACCATTCAACAACCCGCGGGCTGTCCTTGGCGTTGACGATGTCGGAGTAGTAGTCGGGCATCCGGATCAGCATCGCGAACAGGCTGACGTCGGCCAGGGTGAACTGCGACCCGAGCATCCAGGGGCCCTGCACACCCTGCTCCATTCTCTTGATGGAGTCGCGGACCCGGCGGCGCCAGTCCTGCAACTGTTCTTCGGTCCAGACCTGGGCTGCGGATTGCCGCCACTTGTCGCGCTGCTCCGTGAGCGGAATACGCGCCACCTTGGCTTCGAACTGCTCCGGGGTCAGGTGCTTCACGGCGTGCTTGATCATCGCGTGCCAGCCGAGAAAGCTGAGCGCCGGACAGAAGTATTCGTCGACGAACTTGGTCCATACCCGCATCTGCGCACGTCCGTAGGCATCTGCCGGCCGCAAGGGCACGCCCGGGCAAGTCTCGTCGACGTACTCGTTGATCACGGTGGATTCGGTGATGGTCCTGCCGTCGTGGACTAATGCCGGGACCTGGCCGTTGGGATTGATCCTCACGAACCAGGGCTCATGCTGCTCGAACTCGAGCAGGTTCATGTAGTGGCTGGTGAACTCGACACCTTTTTCCTTCAGGGGCAGGAGCGCCTTGAGGGAATTCGCCATTGGGGCGCCGTGATACAGCTCGAGCATCGACACTTCCTCCAGATTCGACTATCGCCGCCCTGCCTACACCGGTTCTCGACCCAACGGGAAACGGGTATGGTTCCCGAGTGAACCGCGAGCGGAGTCCAGCCGAATGAGCGACCAAACTGCGACCACGGTAGTGCAAGTGCCCGCGCCGGAGAGTCGCAATTCCTGGCCGCGGCCGGCCGTCGCCTGGTACGGCGTCATATTCTTCGGGGTCACGCTGCTCGTGCTCTTCATGAACGCGAGCATCTCGGGTCTGCTGATCCAGCCCATCAAGCGCGATCTCGGGCTCACGGACGTGCAGGCGGGCCTCGCGATCGGAACCGCAGCCGCGGGCCTCAACGCACTCTTCATGCTGCCGGTCTCGAGGCTGGTCGACATCATCAGCCGTCGGCTGATCATTGGGGTCGGGCTGATTCTGACCGGCATCTCGGCCGCGCTGGCGGGCCTGTCCAGTACCTTCTCGCAATTGTTCATAGTCCGCATGATCGGCGGCATCGGCGGCTCCGGTAACGCGCCGGCCACCTTCTCGATCCTCGCCGACTACTTCCCGGCTGCGAAGCTCCCGAAAGCGCTCGCAGTGATGAACATCGGCTTTTATTACGGCGCGGCGCTCGCGCTGTTGCTCGGAGGGACGCTGATCGGGATCGCTTCTACAATGCATGTCGTCGTCCCGATGGTCGGCGAATTGCGTCCGTGGCAGATCATCCTGATCGTAATGGCGATACCGGATGTGCTGCTAGGCATCCTCGCGCTGACGACGCTGCATGAACCCAAGCGCCGGGGAGCTCGTAGTACAACGTATGCGGCCGATGCCAGTAGCAAGGTCAAGGTGGTACCGGTACGCGAAGTGTTCAAGTTCCTGTACGACGGTCGTGCGACCTTCGCACCCATGTTCCTCGGTCTCGCCGCCAATTCTCTCGCGGCTGGCGCATTTTTCTGGAATGCGCCCTTCTTTGCGCGCACCTACGGCTGGAGCCCGGCGCAATATGGAATCATCCAGGGCTCGATCCTCCTGATACTGGCGCCGATCGGCTCGTTGACTGGCGGCTTCCTCGCCGAATGGTTTGCGAAGCGCGGCCGCGACGATGCCAACTTGCGCGTCGTGTTCATCTCGACCGCATTGCACGTGCCATTTGCCATGGCCTATGCGCTCATGCCGAATCCGTACCTAGCCATCGTGATCTACGCGATCAACTTCACGACGCTGTCGATGGGCGCGGGTCCGCAAAACGCGGCGCTGCAGGTAATCGTCCCCAATGAGATGCGCGGCCAGGTCACCGCGGCGTTCCTGTTCTGCTTCACGATGATCGGCCTCGCACTCGCGCCGCTCGTGGTTGCGGCGCTGACCCAGTACGTCTTTGGAGCCGAAGAGAAGTTGCGATACTCGATCGCGACGATGCACATCGTGCTCGCCCCGCTCGCAACGCTGGCGTTCTGGGTCGGGCTGAAACCCTACGGCAAGTCCTTCGCCGCCGCGCGCACCTGGCATTGAGGTGCCTGATCGCTCAAGCCGCGTGTCGCTCGCGCGTCGTCGTGAGATCGATCCACTTGCCGAAGGCAACAAGGACAGAGCGCAACGATTCCCGCGTCGCCTGATCGACGAGCCGTCCATTCTCATCGAAGAGTCGTTCCGCTTCGCGCACGTAGAGCGCCGGATTCGCCATCACCAGCGATTCGGTGGCATTGAGTATCTGGCGCAGAGCACTCTGCGCCAGGCGTGTCCCCCAACGGCCGGCGGACGCCCCGATCACGGCGACTGGCTTGCCGATCAGGACCTCTTCGGGCCCCGGCCTGGATAGCCAGTCGATCGCATTCTTGAGGACCCCCGGAAGCGACTGGTTGTACTCGGGTGTCGCGATCAGTATCCCGTCGGCCGCTGCAACCTGTTCGCGCAGTCGCGCGACGCTGTCCGGACCAGGCTCGATCTCTTCATTGAAGAGCGGCAGCGAGCCGAGGCCCTCGTGCAGCACGATCTGCATCCCTGCGGGCACGTGTTCCACGGCCGCCTCGAGCAGCCGGCGATTGTAGGAAGTCCGACGCAGGCTACCTGGGATGGCGAGCACCCTCATGGCCTGAACCACAGCAGCAGCGCCGAGATGATGAGCATCGCTCCCATCGATCGCTGAAACCATACCGCGACGCGCGGGCGCGCCAGGTATTCACTCGTCAGAGACCCCAGCCCGGCCCAGATTGTCAGGCACACCGTGGGAATCAGCGCGAAGAGCCCGATGAGCAATCCGGTCCGGCCGACATCCGCCTCGGTCTGTGCCGCCGCGGTAACCGTGAGCACGGTCGCCCATGCCTTGGGATTGAGGAACTGGAAGAAAAACAGGCCGCTCGCGTGACTTGGCAGGTGTGAGTGCCCCGCGCTTTGAGTGGGCGCGGCGCTTTCAATCAGGGCGCGCGCTCCGAGCCATATCAGGTACACGCACCCAGCCCCTGTAGTCACGACGCCAAGACGCGGCTCCGCGTTGAACAGGGCCCCTGCCCCGAGTACGGCGACGATTCCCAACGCGACGCTGCCGAGCACGATCCCGGCGAGTGCGGGAAGAGCGCCCACGAACCCGGCGCGTGCGCCGGCAGTCAGCACCACGAAGTTGTTGGGGCCGGGCGTAATGGCGCCCGCGAGGAGCACTCCTGCCGCCGCGATCAACGCATCCACGGGAACCTGCCTGCGAAGAGTGGTCTCGGAGCCAGACCGCTGCTCAGCGTCTCCCGCCGCCCCGTTGCCTGGGCTTCCCGGATGGCTGTGCTCACGGCATTTCCTGTCCAAACCGCCGAATTGCGGCATGGGTATTGTGGTCGGCAGCAGCGTTCTAACGGATGCCACTTATGGTCTATCATTTAGACCATGCGTGACTTGCCTCTGCATGCGCTGCGGGCCTTCGCAGCGGTCTATTCCCACGGCGGCGTGCGGGCGGCGGCGCGCGAGCTCGGGATCGCGCATTCGTCCGTCAGCCGGCATCTGTCCGAGCTCAGCGCATGGCTCGGTGTTGCAGTCGCGGAGCCGGGCCGCGGCAAGCGCGGACTCATCCTGACTGCGCAGGGCGAGCTCCTCGCGAAGGCGACACTCCAGGGACTGCAGGAAATTACGCGCGTCGCCAGCACTGTGCGTGAGGCGAGGTCGGGGCGCTCGGTCACCATCGCTGCCGCACCCTCTTTCGCGGCGCGCTGGCTTCTGCCGCGGATCCCGGAGCTCGAGAGCGCACTGCCGCGCATCGAGGTGTCCGTGGTCGTGGATCAGCGCCTCACGGATCTCAACTCGGGCGAAGTCGACTTTGCGATCCGCATCGGAGAAGGAAAGTGGCGCGAGGTGCATTGCGAGCCACTGATGGCCGACTCTCTCTATCCGGTGATGAGCGCGGCGTACTGGCAGCGGTCCGGACGTCCCGACACGCCCGCGCGCCTGGCTCGCCTGCGCTTGCTCCATGATCGCGATCCGCAGGCGTCCTGGGAATCGTGGCGTGCGGCACATGGCCCGAAGGCGCTGGACGTGCGCAGCGGGCCGAGGTTTGCTTCATCCGACCTGGTGCTGCGCGCGGCCATGCAGGGTCAAGGCGTCGCGCTCGCACGCCATCAGCTGGCGCGCGAGGATGTGGCATCCGGCGCACTCGTCAGACCACTCGGCAAGCTGAGCGTGAACCTCGGCCCCTCGTACTGGATCGTGCTGGCGGATAAGCTGCGCAACCGCGAGGCTGCACTCGCAGTCGTCGCTTGGCTCAAGAAGCAGGGCGGGTCACAAACGCAGGGGGAGTAATGACGCCATTTCGACAACCAGGCTTCGTTGGGCGCAGGGCTCAACTACCGGCCGCTGCCCGACACTGCCGCAGCAGCGCTGGAGTGGTGGCAGGGGCAAACGGCTGAGCGTCGTGCGCATCCGGACGGCTGGCCGGCACCTGAGAAAGAGAGCGCGGCTGTCAAGCAGTTGACCGCTCGCACACGGCTGACTCCTAGTGGCGCTGGCCGCGCCGGCCCCAGCGGCGTGGCTCGCTTCGGTGGTGACGGCCCGGCGCCGCGGCGGTTCTCGCGTTTGAATGCGTGAGTCGCCGATCGACCGCTGGTGCCGTGACCTCCTGCTGTCGCACCTCGTATGCAGGGAGCGCAGCAATCGGCAGGCTGCGCTTCAACAGCCGCTCGATGTCGCGCAGGAGCGGTGCTTCATCGGGTGAGACCAGCGACACAGCGCGTCCGGTTGCCCCGGCCCGCGCCGTGCGACCAATCCGGTGCACGTAGTCCTCGGGCACGTTCGGCAGCTCGTAGTTGACGACCTGCGGCAATTCCTTGATGTCGAGCCCGCGCGAAGCCACTTCGGTCGCGACCAGCGCCGTGACCTTGTTGGCCTTGAAGTCCGAGAGCGCGCGGGTGCGCGCCGCCTGGCTCTTGTTGCCGTGGATCGCCGCAGTGCGAATGCCACTCGACTCGAGCTGCTGCGCCAGGCGATTCGCACCGTGCTTGGTGCGCGTGAACACCAGCACCTGGTGCCAGCCGCCATCGTCGATGAGATGCGCGAGCAGGTGACGCTTGTGCTCCTTGCTCACGCGGTAGACGTGTTGCTCCACGCCGTCGGCGGCGGCGTTACGCGGCGCGACTTCGATCGTCTGCGGGTTGCGCAGGATCCGCGCTGCCAGCGTGCGGATGTCTTCGGTGTAGGTGGCTGAGAACATCATGTTCTGGCGCTCGGCCGGGAGCAGTTTGATCACGCGCCGGATGTCGTGAATGAAGCCCATATCGAGCATGCGGTCGGCTTCGTCGAGGACAAAGTACTGCACGTCGCGCAGGTGGGCGGCGCCCTGTTCTGCGAGGTCAAGCAGGCGGCCCGGCGTTGCAACCAGCACATCGCAGCCGCTGCGCAACTTCGAAATCTGCGGGTTGATATTCACGCCGCCAAAAACGACCTGGGTGCGCAGTCCGACATACTTGCCGTAGGTACGCGCGCTCTCGGCCACTTGTGCGGCGAGCTCACGGGTCGGCGTCAGCACCAAAGCGCGCGGCGTACGGCCGGCGGCAGCACCGAGATGCTGCAGGATGGGAAGAACGAATCCAGCCGTCTTGCCCGTGCCGGTCTGCGCCTGAGCCAAAACGTCGTGGCGCGCCAAAATAGCGGGGATCGCCTTGGATTGAATGAGAGTGGGCGTGTCGTAGCCGTTTTCGGCCACAGCACGCAACAGCTCGGGCTTGAGCCCGAGATCAGCAAATGACATATGCAAAAAATCCTTAAGTTGACTCGCACGGCAGCGCGTTGGCGCTACAGCGGTCAATAGCGAGGGGTGAAAAAATCGAAGTGCGTCGGGAGAGACAGACTGCGAGTGAAGGGGGCGTTGACCGCGCGACCCTGATTCAGCGCCGCGCACTCTACAGGCATTGTGGCGTCCCGTCCAATCTGCCCCTTAACAACGCGTGGCCGGTCTCAGCCCTGCCGCTTGTCGATCACGCGCTTCGCCTTGCCGAGCGAGCGCTCGATGGTGCCGGGCTCCCGGACCACGACTTTCGCGGTGATCCCGACGTATGCCTTCACGCGCTGCGAAAACGTCCTTGAAGCGCCCTCGCACTCGGCCGCGCTCGCATCGCTGCCGCTGCGCATTTCGACATGGATCGTCAACGCGTCGAGATGCGTTTCGCGCGTGAGCTCCAGGTAGTAGTGGGGCGCGAGGCGGCGTTCGGCGAGAATCAGCTCCTCGATCTGCGTCGGGAACACATTCACGCCGCGGATGATCAGCATGTCATCGGTACGCCCGGTGATGCGATCGATCCGCCGCATCGAGCGTGCAGTTGGGGGCAGCAGCCGCGTTCGATCGCGAGTGCGATAGCGGATCACCGGCAATGCCTCCTTGGTCAGCGACGTGAGCACGAGCTCGCCCATTTCGCCATCGGGAAGCACGGCGCCCGTTTCCGGATCGATGATCTCGGGAAAGAAATGATCCTCCCACAGCACCGGGCCGTCCTTGGTCTCGATGCACTCGCTCGCGACTCCCGGTCCCATGACTTCCGAGAGCCCGTAGATGTCGACCGCATCCAGCCCCATGCGCCGCTCGATTTCCGCCCGCATGCCCTCGGTCCAGGGCTCGGCACCGAAGATGCCCACTCGCAGCGAGCAGTCGCGCGCATCCATGCCCTGGCGCTGAAACTCCTCGGAGATCGCCAGCATGTATGAAGGCGTCACCATGATGATGTCGGCCTTGAAGTCGGAAATCAGCTGCACCTGCTTTTCGGTTTGCCCACCTGACATCGGCACGACGGTGCAACCGAGGCGCTCCGCCCCGTAGTGTGCTCCCAGTCCGCCGGTGAACAGACCGTACCCATACGCGACGTGAACGATGTCGCCGGCGCGCCCGCCCGCAGCGCGAATCGAACGAGCGACCAGGTTCGACCAGGTATCGATGTCCTTTTCGGTGTAACCCACCACAGTCGGTTTGCCGGTGGTCCCGCTCGAGGCATGGATGCGCGTCACCTTCTCGCGCGGAACGGCGAACATGCCGAAAGGGTAGTGCTCGCGCAGCTCGTGCTTGGTGAGAAGGGGAAACTTGCGCAGATCCTCGAGCTCGCGCAGGTCCTGGGGATGTGCGCTGGCGGCTGCAAAGGCGCGGCGGTAGTGCGCTACGTTCTCGTAGGCGTGGGCCAGCGACCAGCGCAGGCGCTCGAGCTGCACGCTGCGCAACTCATCGACGCTGGCGCGTTCGATCGACTCGAGATCTGCTGGACCCGGTGTGCGGGCGGGCATGGCGCATACAGACTAACACCATGCCCGCCCCTCGATGCCAGAGCCCTGACCAGGGGCTCCGAGAGGTCATGCCAGGGAAACTCTGCACAGAGCTTCCCTAGACCTCAACCCGCCCGGGCGATCGCATCCTTGCGGACGAGTGCAAACCCGACCGTGTTGAAGTTCCAGGTGGCCACTTCCTTGAACAGCTTGCGTGCTTCCGCGCCTTGCCCGGCCGCCTCGAGCGCCATGGCCAGGTGATACTTGTTGTAGATGATGGTCAGGTCCGCCTGGCGATATTCCGCGACCGCCTGCGGATATTTCTTCTGCAGGTAGGCGATGAGCCCCAGCAGGTCGTGATAATTCTCCATCTTGCGCGGATTCTTCTGTCCCGCCACCAGCTCCGAGTACTTCTTGGCGAGTGACTGCGCCTGTGCGTAGTCACCCTTGTGGGCCGCGAGCTGGCCCTGCAGGTAAGCGATCTGGGATTCCTGGATCTTCGAGAATTCTTCCGTGCCCACGGCCTTGGCGTTGGCGCGCAGCACTGCGGCCAGGTCGTCGAGCACGCGCGCGGCTTCATCGTTCATGCCCGTGTGCAGACACACCGTAACGGCGTTGGTCAACGCGAATACCTTGGCGCCCGTCTGCTGGTCGTCCGGGAGCGACATGGTGTCGACGTCGCGCGCCAGCTTTTCGAGCTCCCTCACCGCCGTCGAAGCATCGCCGGCGTGTACCCACGTGAACATCTTGTAGTTCTCGTAGAAGGGCTTGTTGACAGGCTCCGCAGTGGCGATGCCGCGATCGTAGTCGGCGCGCGCCTCGTCGTAGTGGCCGAGGAAGGAATCGACGTGGCCGAGCTTGAGCTGCGCAATGCCGTCGCTGGGATCGAGCAGCGTCGCGCGCTTGTATTGGTCGCGCGCCTCCTCGAGCCGATTGGTCGCACGGTACACATCGCCCAGCGACCACCAGTAAGTGCTCTCGCCGGGCTGCAGCGCGATGGTCTGACGGAAGTACTTCTCCGACTGCGCGAAGTCGCGTGGCTCGTTGAAGAGGTACGAATTCCCCATGGCGAGCGGCGCCACGGCCAGCGCCGGATCGAGCTCGATTGCCTTAGCGATCGACTGGCGCTGCTCGGCGAACTTGTTGAGTCCCGCCTGCACTCCCGCGAGGGTGAGCCAGGCGCGCGCGCTCTTCGGATACTGCTGCACCAGCTGATTGGCGAGCGCGAGCTGCGATTCGAAATTGCTGTCGAGAAAGCGTTGATTGATTTCGACCAGCAATCGTTCGCCGGCACTCGCCTTGCCGGCGCTCGCAGCTGCCTTCTTGAGGCTGGCGGAGAACTCCTCGGTCGAGAAAGAAGCGACGGCTAGGTTGTACCAGCCATAAGTGAAATCCGGATCGGCGCCGACCGCCGCGCGGAACAACTCGTTCGCCTGCGAAGCATGGCCGCGATCGAGCGCGGCCTGGCCGGCGATGAAATCCATGCGGGCCGCTTGCGAACTGGTGGTCACCGGTATCTCAGCATTGGTCGCGGCGACGGCGCTGCCGGCTATTGCCAGGGATCCAACCAGAAATCCAGCAAGAAATCCCGGCAGCGTCGTTGCCGCAGCAACGCGCCGCACTGTGAACCTGTCCATCGATGTTCCCCCTGCTTGCACGATTGAGGAGCGATCAACCCAACATGTCGAATGCGGCGCGATTATCAGTACGCGGCCCAGCGAGGATGGAAAGGTTGTGACGAAACGACGTGCCCTGGTGCCGAACCACCGCCGGCAGGGACGAACCGCCGCCCCCTGCTAACAAGAGAATCCGGCGCGACAGTCTCCTGCCGCGCCGGTCGAGTCGATCCCCCATGCCGTCGGGGTGAGCGGACGTGGGGGGCGCCGAAGTTACTTCGGCATCAACACGCGATCGATCGAGTGGATCACGCCGTTCGACTGCATCACGTCGTAGACCGTGATGTCGGCCACTGCGCCGGTCTCGTCCTTGACCGTGATGTTGTGGCTGCCGTTCTTCATCGCCCAGAGCGTGCCGCCACTTGCGGTCTTGAGCGTCGCGGCACCATTGCCGCGGCTGATCAGGCGATCGAGATCCGCGTAGGTGTAACGGCCCGGAACCACGTGATAGGTGAGCACCTTGGTGAGCGTCGGCTTGTTGGCCGGCTGCAGCAACGAATCGACCGTGCCCGCGGGCAACGCCTGGAACGCGGCATTCACCGGCGCGAACACCGTGAACGGGCCTTTGCTTTCCAACGTGTCAACCAGCCCCGCGGCCTTCACGGCGGCGACCAGGGTCGTGTGATCCTGCGAATTGACCGCGTTCTCGACGATGTTCCGCTGCGGCAGCATGGCGCTGCCACCGACCATGACATCCGCAGAAGCGGCCGTGATCGCGAGTCCAAGCGCGGCCGCGGCCGCCACGCTCAGCAGTTTGCTCTTCATGATTGTCCTCCGGTGGAAGTGAAACTGATTGCAGCTGGCTCGCTGATCGGTCGGGGGCCGGCCGCAACAGCTTTCCCATGCGACTGCCTATTCGGCGTCAGCCGCAAATCGGATTCAGCGCTGCGGAGCTCGGGTAGGGGCTCGGTTACAAGGGGTTTTCAGTGATAGCGGAACGAGACCGACTCGACCAGGATCACCTCGCATGCGCCGGCGCCCGTGTCATCCCGGCGCAGCGAAGTCCTCATCACACCCAGGTCGGGCCGCTCGAGATCGACGAGCTCGCCCTCGAGCTTGACGATATCGCCGACGCGAATCGCGCTGAGACGCTTCCACACGGCCGCTGACTGTGGCACCAGGTGCCAGTTGGCCGAATGCGTCTCGATGGTCTCGCGCGGGATCGGCGGCTCATCGTCGTAGTGCCAGTAATAGAAACGGTTGCCCTGCGTCACGTCGATGTCAGCTAGCACCGCGGAGTCGGACATCGGCCCCCACCCGACCGCGATGTCGAGCGGGCTCGCGTCCGAGAGTGCGCCGGTCCGGTAGCGCGAGCGGCTGAGCACGCGTACCTCGGCGAGGATTCTTGCGCGCGGAATCAGCTTGAAACTCCCGTGCTCGAGCGGCGCTGCGTCGGCGAGGTCGACCTGTTTCGGCTCCGCCGCGGCCAGGATTCCCGGGCGCCATGCGATCGGGCGCGACGTGACGTACTCGTACGCACCGAACAGTGCGAGGACGACGAGCGCAGCTCCAAGGTAGCGCATGGACGCATTGTTGCACCGGTTTGCGCGGCCCGGTGTGACGCACGCCCGCCGCCTGTACACTCCTTGCATGAGAACAAACGAATGGGGACCGGGTCCCCGGGCTGCGTCCGCAGCGCTCGAACGCATCACCCTCGCAAAAGTCACGCGACGCCTGATCCCTTTCCTGCTCCTTCTCTATATCGTCGCGTGGCTCGACCGCGTGAATGTCGGCTTCGCCGCCCTGCAGATGAACGAGGACCTGGGCTTCAGCGCCACGGTCTACGGTTTCGGCGCCGGCGTCTTCTACTTTGGCTACGCGCTCTTCGAGGTCCCGAGCAACCTCGTTCTCGCGCGCCTCGGCGCACGACTGTGGATCGCGCGCATCATGATCACGTGGGGGCTGATCTCGGTCGCGATGCTGTTCGTTCGCAACGCGACCGCGTTCTACACCCTGCGTTTCCTGCTGGGCGTCGCCGAGGCCGGGTTCTTGCCAGGCATCATTTATTATTTGACGTACTGGTTTCCTCGGCCGGCACGCGCACGCGCCGTGTCGTGGTTCATGGCCGCGATTCCCCTCTCGATCGTGATCGGCGGCCCGGTGGCGGGCGTGCTGCTCGAAATGAACGGGCTTCTCGGGCTGGCCGGCTGGCAATGGCTGTTCCTGCTCGAGGGCGCGCCTGCGGTCATTCTCGGCGTCGTGATTCTCTTCTATCTCACCGACAAGCCGGAGCAAGCCAAGTGGCTCGCGCCGGAAGAGCGGGCCTGGCTCAGTGAAGTCATCAGAACCGAGCATGCGCAGGCCAAGACGCGGCACGGTATCGATTTGCGCCGTGCGCTTCTTCATCCCACGGTGTGGGCGCTCGCCTTCATCATGTTCGCGTGCCAGTGCGGCAGTTACGGCCTCACCTATTGGGTGCCGCAGATCGTCAAGAGCGTCTCGGGCCTGAGCGACCTGCAGGTCGGGTTGCTGTCGGCAATTCCATACCTGGCGGCAACTGCCGGCATGATCTTCATCGGCTGGAATTCCGATCGCACCGGCGAGCGCTTCCTGCACATCGCCGTGCCGTGCGTGATCGCCGCGATCGGTTTCATCGCCAGCGTGTACCTGACCTCACCGGTCCCGGCGATGATCGCGCTCACTGTGGCCGCGGTCGGCGATCTCGGCAGCCGGGGGCCGTTCTGGGCTCTGCCCGGGCGCTTTCTTTCCGGGAACGCTTCGGCCGGCGGGATCGCGTTGATCAACACGCTCGCTTCGATCGGGGGTTTCGTCGGGCCATACGTCGTGGGTCTCGCAAAGGATGCGACCGGCGAATTCAGTGCGGGGCTGGTGTTGCTTGCCCCGCTGATGCTCGGCGGCGCGCTCGCCGCATGGCTGCTGCGCCGCTCACCGTCGCTTGCGATCGACAGCGGGCCGGCGCCCGAGCGTCACTGACGGCGCCACACCAGCGTGCGGTTGTTAGCCGGCATCGCGCAGTCTTCCATCAGCTCGAGGCCGATCGACTGCGCGAGTTCGTCGACGGCCTCGAAGTCGCGTATCCCCATGGCCGGCGAACGCAGTTTCAGGCTCTCATCGAAGGCTGCATTGCTGTCGCTGGTGAAGCGGCCGAGGTAATTGAACGGCCCGTAGATTGCGAGCACCGCATCACGCTCCAGCACACGATCGAGCGCCGCGAACAGCGTCTGCACTTCGCGCCAGCTCATGATGTGCAGGCTGTTGGCCGAGAAAGCGGCGTCGTAGCGCGCCTGCGGCCACTGACCGTTGACATCGAGGATGAGCGGCTCCGGGAGATTTGGCAGGTGGGCTTCCGACCGCCACAGGTTGATCCCGGTCAGATTCTCCTGCACATCCGAGGTCTGCCAGGTCAGGTGCGGCAGCGCGGCTGCGAAGTGGATAGCATGCTGGCCAGTGCCGCTGCCGATCTCGAGAACCTTGCGCCGATCGGTGAAGTGTCGGCGCAAGACCCCGAGAATCGAATCACGATTCCGGTCGCATGCGGGCGCATTGGGTTTCCGCGACGTCACGCTTCATGCCTCGCCCAGTGCCGTCAACATTCTCCTGAGTGCAAAGTGACGATAGCTGTCGAGCGCCAACGCCCCAACCTCTTGCCAGTCGCAATGGCGCGTGACATCGAGCGCGATCCAGCCGTTGTGGCCCATGTACTGCGGGATCTGGAAGCGCTCATCCGCGGTGAGCAAGCCCTGGCGATCCACGCCGACCCAGAACGCCAGCTTGAGTGCTTTCGCGAGGTAGTAGGCGCAGGCGAAGGTTTTCTTCCCCGCCTTCCACACCGGAGAGCCGAATTGCAGCGCTTCCGACGTTTCCGGGAGCGACAGGCAGATCTTGCGCAGGGACTTGAGAACGCTTTGCGCACGCTTCGAGCTCAGCGGATCAAATTCACTGGGGGCAAGTGAGCCCGTGGGAGGCTCGATCTCGATGGTCTTTCCGATCTGGCCGCTCAGCGCTCGCGGCGCGACTTTTTCATACGCCTCGCGGACCAGAGCGGCGATGTGCTGCCACGACAAGCCCTTGTCGAGCTGAACTCCGAGCCAGCCGCGTGGACCGACATAGGGCGGCACGAAGAAGTGCTTCGCTGCGGCTCGCGTGTGCTGCTCCTGGGAGCCGGGCGGGGCATTCAACCACAACGCGATGCGCCCGTCGCCGTGATGGTTGACGACGTAAGTGGCGAAGGTCTTGCCGCGCACGCGGAAGTTCGGCGAGCCGTGAGACAGGTATTCCTCGGCTTCCGGGAACGAGAGACAGACTTCACGCACCGCTTGGTTGAGGTCTTTCGTCATGAGATGCGATTTCAGTAAGGTCGATCGGCCGGGCGCTGCCGCACAAGAGATAGAACAAGGCGCCACCGACGCAAACGGCCGCCGTGAGCAGGAAGGCGCTCGCGTAGGTGCCCGAAGTATCGATGAGCCAGCCGGTGATCGCGACACCGGCAATTCCAGGGATCGTCGCAATCGTGTTGCTGATGCCGACCAACACGGCGGAGTGCCCCGGCGCGATATCCAGGGCGTTGGGCAGGAACGTAGACATCAGGATACCGACACACGCAGTAGCCGCACAGACCAGCGCCAGTGCCGTGGTCGCCGAATGTACATCGCGCATCAGCATCAGGAAGGTCGCGATGCCGGCGAAGCCGATCGTCATCGTCACGCGCCGCGTGAGGATCACCGCAACCCCCGCCGCAATGGCCTTGTCGACCACGATCGCTGACAGGTTCGCGACCGCGAAACAGGCGAGCCACGGCGCGGCAGCGAAGGCGCCCGCACTGGAGATGCTGAGACCGAGTTGCTCGCGGAAGTAGCTCGGCAACCACGAAATGAGAAGGTACAGCGCCCAGTTGTGGCAGAAGTGCGCGACGAAGATCGCCCACACGGCAGGAGAGGTGAGATACCGCCGCCAGGGGAACTCCTGCGCTCCGTGGCCGGCTTTCTGCGCTTGCAGCAGCTCCAGCTCGGCGCGTGAAATGTGCGGGTCCGTTGCAGGATTGTCCCTGACTCCAGGCAGCCAGAAGGCGAGCCACACGAGGCCAAGGGCACCGAAGACGTAGAAGGCCATCGGCCAGCCGGAATGCGCGATGATCCAGCCGGTGCCGATGAAGCCCACGACCTGGCCCAACGGCACGCCGCTCAGGAAACGGGCGACGGCACGCGTGCGCTCGAGCATGGGCACCCAACGACTGAAGAGCTCGAAGGCAGCAGGCAGAACCGCGGCCTCGCCGATGCCGAGCCCGATCCGCACCGCGATCAGGACACCGAGGGAATGGCGCGCAGCCCAGGGCGTGAGCAGCGTAAACAGCGACCAGGTGATCACGGCCGCCGCGAGTACGCGCTTGCCACCGTAGCGCCTGGCCAGCCAGCCGCTCGCGATCATGAACAGCAGATAGCCGATGAAGAACGCCGACAGCACGAACCCCTTGGTGGTCTGCGACCAGCCGAGCTCCTCGCGCATCGCGACTGCGGCAACCGAGATGTTGACGCGGTCCGTATAAGCGATGAAGAGCGCCAGGAAACACAACGCCAATACGATGTGCCGTCGCCCCAAGCTCCGCCCGGCTGCCGCCGTCATTGAGGTACCCATGCGATCCTGGAGCGACCGATTCTGCCATAGACGCGGCCACGCGGCCGGTTGTGACGCGCTCTACTTCCCCAAAGGACAATGGGCTGGTACCGCTGCTTCGGTTACGGTGTCATCCGCCCGGAACCT
This sequence comes from Steroidobacteraceae bacterium, assembly GCA_035644435.1. Lineage (GTDB taxonomy): Bacteria > Pseudomonadota > Gammaproteobacteria > Steroidobacterales > Steroidobacteraceae > DATBVX01. The sequence continues at coordinate 15,277 of DASQOO010000004.1, forward strand.
GACCCAGGGAGTCGTCATGAGGCGCGTGCACCTGTTGTGTGGTTCGATCGCTGCGGCGGCGACTGTGCTCGCTGCCTGCCATTCGATCGGACCGGAGACCGTGGCGCGCGACCGCTTCGACTACAGCGCCGCGATCAGCGACTCGTGGAAGCGCCAGACGCTGCTCAACGTCGTGAAGCTGCGCTATGTCGACATGCCGATCTTCGTCGATGTAGGGCAGATCGTCAGCGGCTACTCGCTCGAATCAACCGTGAGCCTGGGGGGTCAGGTCTCCTCCGCCAAGGCAGTGCAAGGCAATGGTGTCAGTCTTGGCGCGCAGGGCCGGTTCACGGATCGGCCCACGATCACCTATACCCCGCTGACCGGTGATCGATTTCTGCGCGGACTCATGACGCCAATCCCGCCGGAGTCTCTGCTCTCCAGCATCCAGTCCGGCTGGGCCGCGGACATCATGCTGGAACTTGGCGTCAGCGTGATCAACGGCATCCGCAACGAGGGCAGCAGCCGCAGCGGCGCCGGCTACCAGAACGCGGATCCGCGCTTCGCCCGTGTCGCCGCGCTGATGCGGAAAATTCAGCTCTCGAGCTCGGTTTCGATCAGCGTCCAGAAAGGCAAGGACGGAGAGCCCTCTACAGTCATCGCTTTCCGCAGTCCGCAGATCGATCGGGAGACGCTGAACAACATTCATGAGTTGCGCGATCTGCTGGGACTGGATCAGGAAGCAGAGGAATTCACGCTGGTACGCGGTGATGTCGCCCGTAATAATCACGAGATCGCGCTGCGGTCCCGCTCACTGCTGCATGCGATCACGGCGCTGTCGACACGTGTCGTGGTGCCCCAACGGGATCTCACCGACGGGCGCGCCTTCAACGCTGGCGAGATCGATACTTCCGACCGTGAATTCAAGATCCTGAATTCTGGCTCGGAGCCGGGAGATGCTTTCGTGTCGGTTCACTATCGTGATCACTGGTTTTACATCGACGATCGCGACCTGGTCTCGAAGCGCGCACTCCTCTTTATCATGCTGTTGTTCACACTCGCCGATACCGGCACGGAACATCCGGCGCCACTACTCACGATTCCGACGCAGTAGCTCAACGCCTCGCTGTCGGGAGGCAGGTGCGCAGCAGCGATCGCGCAGCCGGCGTCAAACGGTGCACTTCCGGGAGGTTTCGCAGTCGTGACGCGAGCTGGGTGGTCTGTTCACGCCAGGTTGCGGATCGGGTCAGCGCCGCGGCATGACGCTCATACGCCGCCTGATTCTCGAAGCACCCAAACCAGACGAAGACGTTTTCACCTTCACGCACGGGCAACCGTGGGAAGTTGTTCGGGCTCGGCTCGGTCACGAACGCTGCGAACGGGACTGCACCCGCATCCCGCAGCAGTGGCTGCAGCGATTCATCGAACCAGTCCGGAAAGTCGCCGGCTGCGGATGTCCGAAGGTAGTAGATCGTCGCGACGATGAGTCCCGCGGGCGCGTGCATCGTGCTGGGCGCCGGGCGCAAGCTCGGCGAGAGAAGGAACGCCGAGGCGGGACGAACCGGGCGCAACAGCAGCACGTTATCGGAATCGACCATGGTCGCATTTGCCGCCTGGCTGTGTGCCTTCCACGTGGGTCCCGAATAGAAGTCCGTCAGTGCTCGGGCGCGCGTGGTCATGTCCTCGAAGCCTCGCAACCAGACGAACAGGTCCGGATTGTCGAGATCGCGAAACTCTCCAATCACCCTGGCGCCAAGGGCTTCCTGGCTTTCGATGAATTCGCGCTCGAACAGATCGATCAGCGCGTCACGCTGCCCGGGATGCAAGGTGTACTGGCGCAGCTCGACGACGGGCGACAGCGACTCGAATTCGGCGGCGCGAGCTGGCTGCGCGGGCAGGCTGTTCTGGTTCATAGGGCGATCCTCGGGATAGCTGCGCCCGGCCCAGGGGCCGAGCACGACAATGAGCGCAATGATCAGCGTGGTTCGCAGCGTCATGTAAGGACCTGGCCCGAAAAGGGGCCAGGCCAACCTTAACGGGCAATCAGGTTGGATACGGCCCTATTTTGCGTACGCAGGCGGCTCCTTCCAGCGCCAGGAGACTGCGCTTCAATTCGAGCCCGCCGCCGAATCCAGTCAGCGAGCCATCGCTGCCGATCACTCGGTGGCATGGCACCACGATCGGCAGCGGGTTTGCACCGTTGGCACTTCCCACGGCGCGAACTGCGCGCGGCCTGCCGAGCCTGCGCGCGAGCTCGGCGTAGGAGATCGTCTCTCCATATGGAATGGCGCGCAGCGCAGACCAAACGGCACATTGAAACGGCGTGCCCGGCATCATCAGCCCGAGATCGAACGCACGCCGCCGCCCCGCGAAGTATTCTCGCAACTGCCTCCTCACGGATTCGAACGCGGACGAATCAGCGATCCATCCCTCCTCAGGGCGCCGCCTCGAAGCGGATTGAAAGTGCAGGAGCTTGAGCCGTTCGCGCTCGCCGACGAGCAACAGTCGACCGATTGGGGAATCGATCTCGTGCCAATAGATCGCCGCCTCACTCATGGACTGCGTCTCGCGCGTTGCTCGGCCGCCGCAGCCCACAAATGCAGTACTGCGTAACCGCGCCAGGGTCGCCAACTTTCGGCACGTGCTTGCAGCGCGCGCGTCGTGAGCGGCGCATCGCCGACTGCGGCCATCTTTCGCAACACCAGGTCAGCGGCTGGAAATGCATCGGGCTCCGCAAGAGCACGCAGAGCCACGTATTGCGCCGTCCACTCACCCAGGCCCGGAAGCGCTGCCAGGCCAGCGGCCACCTCCTCAACCGGCGCACCGAAGTCGACAGTTCCCGCATCGACTGCGCGCGACAGTGCACGCAAGGCGCGAATGCGCGCTTGCGTAATTCCGATGCCGCTCAGATCTGCATCCGCAAGCGCCGCGGGCGCCGGAAACAGGTGCGTCAGGCCATCGGCGCCACCGGCGACTCTTTGACCGACCCGGTCAACGAGCCGCGCCGCAAAGGTACGCGCGGCCGCGACCGAGACCTGCTGGCCGAGCACGGCGCACACCGTGCATTCGAACGCATCCCACGCTCCGGGGATTCGCAGCCCAGGCCGTCTCCCTACCAGCGGTCCGAGCAGTCGGTCCGGCTTGAACGCGCTGACGATACGCGCAGGATCTGCGGACAAGTCGAACGCGCGCCGCGCTGCGGAGGAAAGCTGAAACAGCGCAGCGGGCGCGGCGCCTCGTACACGCAGCTCGAGAGCATCTTGGTCCGCGAGCGCCTGCACGCTGACGACAGCATGGCCTGAATCCGTGCGTACCGTGCGCGCATAGCCGCCCTCATCGACACGCTCCACGCCAGGCAGTGCCCGGCCCGCGAGAAACTTGCGTACCTGCTGCCAGTCGTAGGGCGGCCGGTATGCAAGCCGCAGGACCACCTCGTCCCCGCTCGCCGCATCACTCGATCGCCGCTTGCGTAACTCGCGCGGCGAATGGCGATAGCTCACCTGGAACGCGTTGTTGAAGCGCCTGAGGCTGCCGAAGCCAGCGGCCAGAGCAATCTGGGTGATCGGCAGATCCGTTTCGTCCAGCAGTCGCTTGGCGAAGTGCAGGCGCCGGGTTTGAGCGACTGCGATGGGCGAAGCGCCGACATGCTGTACGAACAAACGGTGCAGATGCCGCGCTCCGACGCCGATGCGCCCGGCAAGCGTCTCGACGGAGGTGTCATCGAGCGCGCCGTCGTGAATCAGCCGCAAGGCTCGGCGCACGACCGCGGATGTACCCAGCCATGCCGGCGTTCCCGGCGCAGCTTCCGGACGACAACGTAAGCAAGGTCGAAAGCCAGCCTCCGCGGCCGCAGCCGCGGTCGCGAAGTAGCGCACATTGGAATTCTTCGAAGTGCGCGCCGGGCATACCGGGCGGCAGTAGATCCCGGTCGAGGTCACCGCGATAAAGAATTTGCCGTCGAAGCGCGGATCGCGGCTGATGCGCGCCCGGTCGAGCGCGCGACGATCGAGACCCAGAATCTGTTCCATAGCGGCGACCTTACGCCGCGCCCCGCAACGAGACTAGCCGTTTTCGGACATGGTTCGGCGACGCGGATTCGCCCTCCAGAACTGAACAGCGGCTGCGCTCACTCTTTCACCCGGGTAATCGTGCTGATCCAGTTCGGCTCCCAGGTCTTGCCGCCGTCGGCGGAGAAGGATTGCTCGAAGTGGGCCGAGGTGGCGCTGATATCGGACCACACGTAACGAACGAAGATGGCGCGACCCTCGAACACCTCCTGGTCGTAGAACTCGCCGCGGCCGTTGTTGAATCCACCGATGACTGGCGGAAGATCCAGGTTGCCGCGCTTCGCATTGGCCCAGTAGATATGCCACTGGCGCGAGTCGGGGTTATAGAGTCGTAACGTCAGGCCATCGATGTGCGTGTTGGTCGAAGGGCTGTCGACCTTGAATTCATCCATGACGCCGCGCCCTCCCCACACACTGCGCGTGACCTGGGTCCCTTCGAATTCCATCCAGGTGTTGGAGCCCGTGAGCGGGTGATCCAGCCGCTTGAGAGTGGCCTTCCACGAGCCGATCATCCAGTCGAAATCATGTTGGCCGTCATGCAGCGCAGGCTTCTCCGCGCTCGCGGCCGTCTGAGCTGACGCGAGCAGCGGTTGCACCAGCAAACTCGCGCTTGCAACGACCAGGGCAGTTCGAAAGCGTGCATAGGCGCTCATCCAGATTGCTCCGTGGAAATACTTGAGATGCGAACGACTATCCGCGAGGATGCGCGTAACGATGGTATTTTCAAAGGTCCACTTCCTGTGCAACTTTTGATACCGCTTTCACGCCGACAGGAACCCGGCGATCAACACGCCAGGCGATGAATACGAGCCCGTACGCTGCCCCGCGCGCTAGGCGCAACTTGCGTAGGCGGCGTCTGTCATACCTGGAGTGGGGCCGCACATCAGGAGATCGGACATGTTGAGACCAGTTCTGCTCGGCGCGCTTCTCGCAATGGCCGCGGGTTGCGCCGGTACTCATCAGACACGCTATGCAGCGGAAGAAACCCCGACGGTCGGCACCTGTGTGCCCACGGCCAGCCGCATCGTATCCAAGGAGTGCAGTTCCGTCCCCGGTCGCTCCTACTCCAAGGCGGACCTCGATCGCACGGGGGCGATCACGACCTCTGAAGCGTTGCGGGTGCTGGATCCGCGCATCGTTGTGCACCAGTAGTCTCGCCATAGCGATCGTGGTGGCGGACCCAGTCGGTCAGATTGAAAGCGGGCCCGTTCTCATCGCGCCCCTTGGGCGTCAGGTCCAGGAAATTGTAGGCGCCGGCCAGTAGCTCACCGCCCCGCGCGTACGTGGAGTACGTGTGGAACACCTCGCCTCCCCCGTCCCGGTAGAACACGCTCAATCCCGGCAGCTCATCGCTGTCGATCTCGGCCAGCACGTAGTTGTAGTAGATCTTGCCGTTGGCGATCTCGTCCTTGTGAAACGACACGTGATAGTCGTAGTTGAAATCGCTGCCGTTCGATGACACCCAGCGGAAGCGCCAACCCATCCGCTGGCGGAAGGCTTCGATCTCAGCGAGCGGGGCCCGCGAAACGGCCACGAACGAGACGTCGTGGTTCTCGAGGTGGACGAGCGCCGCATCGACGTGGTCGGCTCCGAATGAACAGCCCACGCAACCCTCCTGCCACCCGGGGCCGAACATGAAGTGCTGGACGATGAGCTGGCTGCGCCCGTCGAAGAGATCGGACAGCGCCTGCGGTCCGCTGCGGCCGTGGAATACATAGGGCTTCACGACCTTGGTCCAGGGCAGCTCGCGACGCTCGGCTCGCAGCCGATCAAGCTGGCGTGTCAACTCCTTCTCCTTCGCCAGGTGCTCCTTGCGCGCCTTCAGCCATTCCTCTTCGGACACGATTCTGTGCTGCATGACCCTCTCCTCGATTTGGCCTCGCTCGCAGGACGAACCGCGAGGTCCAGACCCGACACTGCCTGAGTCAGGCGGAGACAGTTCCGCCTTGCGGGCGATTGTCCTTGAGGAGGCGGTCGAGATGCGTCCGGATGTGCGCCGCTTCGGCGGCCGTGTTGGCCAGCGCGATGGCCTGTTCGAACGCGGTGCGCGCTTCGTCCGGCCGGCCGAGCTGCATCAGCAGCGCGCCCTTCACGCCGAAGAAGTGAAAGTAGCCCGCGAGCGGGTCCGCCAGTGGCTCGATGATCGCGAGCGCGGCGGCCGGCCCGCTCACCTTGGCAACTGCGACCGAGCGATTGAGCGTCACGACCGGCGAGCGCTGCACCTGCTCGAGGAGCGCGTAGAGCCGTTCGATCTCGGTCCAGTCGGTGTCCTCGCCGCGCGCCGCGCGTGCGTGCGTCGCGGCGATGGCAGCCTGCAACTGATAGGGTCCCGGGCGCTTGAGGCGCAACGCCTTGTCGACGAGCGCCAAACCCTCCGCAATCAGGTTGCGGTTCCAGAGGCGGCGATCCTGGTCCTCCATGAGCACGATGTCCCCTTCGCCATCGAGCCGCGCCTCCGCGCGCGCGTGCTGCAACAACAAGAGTGCTGTGAGCCCCATGATCTCGGGCTCGCTCTGAAACAGGCGCAGCAACAGTCGCGACAGGCGGATCGCCTCTTCGCAGAGCGGCACCCGGACGTGCTGTGTGCCGCCGGTCGCGGAGTAACCCTCGTTGAACAGCAGGTAGATCATCGCGGCCACGGTGCCGAGCCGCTCCGCTCGTTCGGCCGCGCCCGGCGTTTCGAACGGAACCTCGGCGGCCGCGATGCGTGCCTTCGCGCGGGTGATTCGTTGCTCCATGGCGCTTTCGCTGACGAGGAATGCGCGTGCGATCTCGGTCACCGTGAGTCCGCACACGATGCGCAGCGCCAGAGCGATCTGCTGGGTAGCAGGCAGGTCCGGCTGACAACAGATGAAAAGAAGCCGCAACACGTCGTCGCGGTAGTGAGAGTCGTCCAGCCGCTCGGCAAGATCCACCGCCGGTGCCTCGAGGGTCTCGAGGAGATCCTCGGATTGCGGCGCCTCGTACCTGGCCTTGCGCCGCACTTCGTCGAGCGCCGAATTGCGACCCACCAGGATCAGCCAGGCGGCCGGATCGCGCGGCGGACCCTTTACCGGCCAGACCTTTAGCGCCCGCAGGCTTGCTTCCTGGAACGCCTCCTCGGCGGTGTCGAGGTCGCGGAAGTAACGCAGCAGAGCGCCGATCGCCTGGGGACGCGCGGAGTTCAACGCGGCGTCGATCCAGGCGAGATCGGTCATTGCGATTCCGGTCCTTCGGCACCGGCCCGGTACCAGCGAATCGGCCGAACCTCGAGTGCGCGCGAATTGCACGCGGTGCCGATCAGGCGCGCAGCCTCGATGGCTTCATCGAGTGTCGGGCAGTCGACGACATACAAGCCGAGGAGTTGCTCCTTGGTCTCGGCGAAGGGTCCATCGATGACCACGGCCTCGCGGCCCTGTCGCACCGTCACGGCTGCTGTCGTCGGCATCAGCCGGACCACCGGACCGAGCTTGCCTTCCGCGGCCAGCTTCTGCTGAACCCGCACGTGCCTCGCGACCAGCTCGTCATCCTCTTCCTTGCTCCGGGAAGTGGTCATCGCTTCCGAGTCGTAGATCAATACCGAGTAGAGCATCCGGACTCACCTCTTGCTTGTGCAGCCGCACCCGCAGGACGAACGCCGCGTCCCGGGGCCGACAGGCTGGGCGAAAAATTGTCAGGTCTTCAGGGCTTCCACCTGGATGCGCAGTAGCACCTTGCCACCGCCGTACTCGACGCCATGCGTGATGCCGAAGTCCGAACGGTCGATCTCGGCCTGCGCGTCTGCGCCGCAGTCTTCCACCTTGTAGTACGGGTGCGGTATGCACTTGAAGTTGTTGATCTTGAGCGTCACGGGCTTGGTGACGCCATTTAGCGTGAGCTGGCCTTCGACCGCTGCCGGCGCATCCCCTTTGAACTTGATGGTGCCCTTGTAGGTCGCCGTCGGAAACTTCTCGACGTTGAAGAAATCCGGGGAGCGCAGGTGCTCGTTGAGCTTGTCGTGGCCCATGTCGATGCTCGTGGTGTCGATCACGATATCGACAGTGCCGGTCTTGGCGGCTCGATCCAGAGTGATCGTGCCTGAGGTCTTGTTGAACTTGCCGCGAAACGTCGACACGCCCATGTGCGTCGTCTCGACGCTCGGGTAGGTGTGATCGGAGTCGATCTTGTAGGTGTCCGCCGCCAGCGCGGGCGTCTCTGCCAGTGAAGCGATGAGCAACGTGGCGAGCCACGCGCGAGGATGGATGCTGAAAGTCATGTCCTGTCTCCTTTTCACGTCTGATCGAATGCTTTGCTCGTGGGCTCGCCCTCGGGTGCGCGAGCCTGGACCCGTACCCGCAACAATGCAGCGCTGAGCAGCGCTGCAATCGCAGCGAAGACAGCACCGGCGCTGAAGGCCGCCTGGTAACCGTCCGTCAGGGCTGCCGGCGATACCGCTCCGGATGCGAGCGATACGCTGGTACGCGCCGCCGCGAGGCTGGCGAGAACGGCAAGTCCGAGGGCGCCACCCATCATAAACGAGGTATTGACGATTCCGGAGGCCAGACCCGATTGGCTCGGCGCGACCTCGCTCATGGCTGCGAGCAGTACCGGGTTGAGCGCCATGCCGGCACCAAGGCCCAGCACCAGCATGCCCGGCAGAATGTCCCGGCCAAAGCTCGCATCCATTGGCGCACGCGCGAACAGGGCCAGCCCCACCGCCACCAGTGCCATCCCGACAGTGAGCGGCAAGCGGATGCCGAATCGCATCACCAGCCGCGCCGAAATCCCGAGCGAGAACGCGCCCATGATCAGGTTGGCCGGCAGAAAGGCGAGCCCAATCTGCAGCGCGCTGTAGCCGAGTACGAGTTGCATGTAGAGCGCGCAGATGAAGAACCACGCGAACATCGCCGCGGCCCACAGGACGCCGACGATATTCGCAGTGGTGACATTGCGCAGGCGAAACAGTCCCAGGGGCAGCAGCGGCTCGCGAATTTTCGCTTCGATACCGATAAACAGCGCGAGCAGCAACGCTGCGCCCGCAAGCATTCCCACGGTACGCGTCGACGTCCAGCCGGCCTCATTGCCGTTCACGACCGCGTAGACCGCGAGCATCAGCGATGCCGTGACCGTCACTGCGCCGGCCACATCGAGTCGCGCGGTGTTGGCCGCGCCCACGCCGCGCGGCAGCAATCGACGGCAGAGCATGTACACGACCGCACCGATCGGAAGATTGACCAGGAAAATCCAGTGCCAGCTGAAGGCCGCGACCAGCATTCCACCCAGCAGGACGCCGATGCTTCCGCCCGCCGCGCACACGAAGCCGTAGATGCCCATCGCCTTCGCGCGATCCGCTGGCTCGGTGAACAGGCCCATGATCAGTGACAGCGCTACCGCCGTGACCACGGCGCCACCGAGCCCCTGCACCGCTCGCGCCGCGATCAGCACACCCTGCGTCTCAGACAACCCGCAAGCTAGCGATGCCAGCGTAAAGAGCGTGAGCCCGGCGAGGAATAGCCGGCGATGGCCATAGAGATCGCCGAGTCGCCCGCCCAGCAGCAGGAAGCCGCCGAAGGTGAGCATGTATGCATTGACCACCCACACCAGTGACGTCTCGGTGAAGTGCAGATCCGCGCGGATCGAAGGCAACGCCACGTTCACGATCGTCGTGTCGAGCACGATCATGAGCACGCCGAAGCACAACACGTAGAGCGCGAGCCAGCGGCGGCGCGAATCAAGACCGCTCCTCATCGCGCGTTCCCCTCCTTGAAGAAATCGATCGCGCGCACTTCGACGCCCCAGCCGACGTGTTCGCCCAGGTGCGCCGCGGGATGCTTCGAGGCGACCTCGACGGCTTCCTTCTCGTCGTGCGCCTCGATGAGGAAGAACGCCCCGATCACTTCTTTTGCCTCGGCGAAGGGCCCGTCCGTCACCGCCGGTTTGCCGTTCTGGGGCCGGACCGATATTGCGGCCCGAGGTGATGCCAGCGAACCCACCGCGATCAGGCGGCCGCTCTGGTGCAAGGCTTCATCGTGCGTGCGGCACTTGTTCACCAACCCTTCGAGCTCGGCCTGCGGCAGCTTTTCGAAGGCGGTCGGGTTGTAGTAGCCGAAACACAAGTATTTCATCGCGCTCTCCAGAGTCGGCGGCAGTCATCCATACGACGTTTGGGGTGGCTCGAATTCGACAAGCCCGGGTAGACAACCGGGACCCGCGACAAATTCCATGCCGCGGTGGATTTCGGACGGTCCCCGACCGGTGCAATGGCAAGATAGGCTTCGGGTTCCCAGGGAGGCTCCGTCATGCAACTGATCTGGCTCCTCACCGCGATCATGACCACCGCGGCGTATCACCTGGTACTGAAGGCTACGCCCGCTGCCGCAAGTCCATTCCTTTCTCTGGCGGTGACGTACGTTTTCGGGGCCGGTGTTTTCTTCGCAATCTATCTGGCGATGCCGGGTCCGGCTGCACTGCGCGCGTCGCTCCACGAGCTCAACTGGACCGCGCTCGGTCTCGCGGCAGCGGTGGTGTTTCTCGACCTCGCTTTCCTGATGCTGTACCGGTCCGGCTTCAACGTGAGCTTCGGCCAACTCGTGACTCAGTCCTCCGCGGCGTTGGTGCTGCTCGTGCTCGGAGTGGTACTGTTTCGAGAGAAATTGTCGGCCGCCAATGTGAGCGGCATCCTGCTTTGCGTCGCCGGCTTGTGGCTCATCAGCCGCCGCTGAATTGCGCCTGCGCTACCTGAACGCGGCTTGCAAAATGTTCCTGCTGAAAGCTCACCGTGAAAATATGTCAATGATGCATTCAGACAAGCAAATGTGATGCATAGCGCGCAACCACCCGGCCAGTCGTGCGTTCTAACTAATCAGGAAACGGGCAGGATGAACGGCAGCACCAATGAGATTGCGACTCTTGATGGCCTCGGGTTTGCTCGCATCGCTCGCGGGATGCGTGAGCGTGGGCGGCACTGATGTGCTTTTCACACCCATTGGCGTGGTGGCGCTACATTCCTTCAAGCCGCCGCAGCCGCAGCCACCGCGTGACGCCGTGGCTGCGAACCGTGATTCCAGCCCGCCAGCTGAGTCCGACCGCTAGGAATTCAGATCACCGCAGGCCCATGCAGTTGGCGTAGTACGTCACCGTGGCGGGCCAATCCGAGAAGATGCCGCGAATACCCACTTTGCGTGCCAGGGCATCCAGCGCCTTGTACATATCACTGTCCTTTTTGATCGCCTGACCCTCGGGATCGAACAGATAGTAGAACCCCGCCGGCGCAGCACCACCACGGAGGTCGGAGCGTTCGAAGGTCCAGGTGATGATGTCGAAGCCGAGCCCCTTGATGTCGCGCGCGTACTGTGAGGCGACGATCTCGTTGTTCGAATCGAGTGCCAGGAGCGCAAAAATCGGCGGCGCGATGATGTTGACGCCCTGGCTTCTGAGCTGCCGAAGCTCATCGAGCGAGATGCGGGGGATCGCGGGATTCGCCGTCGGATCGATGTCGTCGAGATACACGGCCTGACGGCCGAAGCGCGGCTCGTGCCGGATCCAGTACAGCACATCGTCCTTGTTGAAGGATTGCGCAAAGACGTCGCGCGGGTCGACACCCGCTTCCTTGAACGCATCGATCATGCGCTGGGCGTAATTCGCCTGGCCACCAAAGACCGCCTGGATTCGCTGCGGATCGCCGGCTTTCAGTTCTGGCGTGTGCTTTACGCCCAGGCTGCGATTGAGCCGAATGCTCTCCTTGAGCGTGACCAGCGTGCCTCTGCCGGTATAGAGGTCGGTGCGCCAGCTCGGCGTGCCACCAAGGAACCCCTCCGCAGTGGCGGCGGCCGGATTGCTCGCGTCCATCTTGCCGCGCAGAGTCTTGAACTCGGCGAGGGTCAGGTCGCTCGTGCAGCAGCGTGGGCTCGAGCCCGGGCCCGACCAGGGTACGCTGCACTGTGCATTTAGCGGCGTGTTGACGATGTTGGTGGTGGTGTGCAGATCACACTCGTCGTGGCGACACACCAGTTCGCCATCCTTGGTGAACGTCACATCACATTCGACAATACCCGCTCCCATGCGAGCACCCGCTTCGTACGCTTCGCGGGTGTGTTCCGGAAACTGCAGCGCCGCGCCACGATGCCCGATCGAGAAATCGCTCCGATGGAACGGGCCGCTCTCGCAGCGCGCGAGCCGGCTCTTGAGCGGGCCTTCATCCATTCCATGGACCAGGTAGAACGGCCTCGGTCCAAGCTGGATGCTGTCGTTGCGGGGCGAATCCCCGCCATCAGCGCGCGCCGTCGAAGCCAGCGTCAGCACCGAGAGAAGCATCGTTACGACATGGAGTGCGCAGTTCCGGTTGCACATCGGGCTCTCCTTGCAGAAGGGTTGGAACTCGACCGGGATGGTCGTTTCGAGTGTCCCCTTGGGTGTACTCCGGTTGCGTGTAAGCCAGATGGCGATTGCATGAAGCATTCGTGATGCGGGATCGGGCCCGCCAGCACGGTCGCGGGGCTCGTCGAATGCAGCCGCGTGGTGGGAACTAGCGGCCGGGGAGACAGGCCGGGTGCTGCGTCAGTCGGGCTTGACCGGGGTCGCCGCCCATTCACCCGCGACGGTCGTCCACTCGCGCACTCGCCAGTGAGTGACGAGTCCGTTCAGCACGTAAGGATCGTGTTTCGCGAATGATTCCGCGACTTGCGACGAGTGCCCCGCGAACAGCAGCATGGCTCCGTCCACCGGGTCGGCAAACGCGCCACCAAGCAACAACTCGCCGCGCGCGTGGGCAGACCAGGCCTTCTCCAGGTGCTCCTTGCGAAACGTCGCCCGGCGAGCGAGATAGTGCTCGCTTACGTCATAGAACAGCAGATAGTGCTTCACGTGCTTCCCCGTCCACACAGCAGGCGGGGAAAGTATACGCCCGCTCCAAGCCGAAACGCCCGCGGCCACCGCTGCTCTTGCGGACGCGCAGCCGTTGGCGGGATGCTTGCCGGAGACGAATCGCGGAGACTCACGCATGCAATACGTTCGCTTCCGGGTCGACTTCGCCCCACGCTGCTCGATCGGCCCAGGCAAGATCGAATTGCTCGAGGAAATCGCGCGCACCGGGTCGATCCGGCAGGCGGCTCGCGCCATGCGTATGAGCTATCGACGTGCCTGGCTCCTGGTCAAGAGCCTCAATCAGTCGTTTAGCGAGGCGTCCACCACTGCGAGCGTGGGTGGCCCGGGGGGCGGCGGCGTTGAGCTCACGCCGTTCGGCGCGGATCTGGTGCGACGCTATCGAAGTGCCGCCAAGCGCATCGATACGCTGGCGATGTCGGAGTTCTCGACCATCAGGCATAAGGTACCCACGGGCATGACGCCTGACGCAGGCCGTTCGGCGCACAAACGGCTATCCAGGACCGTGGCTGGCAAACGGGCCCGATGACTCGAAGGGCTATCCGGACGATTGAGCAGGAAATGGCGTCGGAGGATCATATGGGCTGGCCGGCCGCGACCCAGCATAGACACTCCCCCCGAGCCCGCCGGACCCTGGGGCGTGGGCTTTCAGGTACGAGGATCGAACCATGCTCGACGCCAAAGCTATCGCGACACTTGCGCCGTCGTTCCGCGGCAAGCTGATCCAGCCGCTGTTCCGCGTGAATCAGAACATTCGGCCTGCCGCCTAGACATGCCATAAGTTCCGGCAATGCCGGGCCAAGCGCTGACTCTCGCCGGTCTCGTCGATACATCGCAACGGGTAAGTGCAACACCCGCGCGTCGCGCCAAGGTGCACGAACTCGCGACCTGCCTGCGCGCCCTCGCGCCTGGTGAAATCGATATCGGCGTTGAGTACCTGACCGGCGAAACGCCGCAAGGACGCTTCGGCATTGGCTACCGCGTACTGCGCGAGGCTGGTGCTGGCGCGGCGGCTGAAGTCGCCAGCTTGGCGATCGCTGATGTCGACCGCCGCCTCGGTGAAATCGCGCGCATGCGCGGTTCGGGCGCGGCGGCCCGCCGCCTGGAAGCGCTGCGCGAGCTTTTTTCGCTCGCGACGGCTGCCGAACGGGAATTCCTGGTTCGATTGCTGATCGGCGAGCTTCGCCAAGGCGCACTGGCCGGTGTCATGACCGATGCGATTGCCGCGGCCGCGGAACTACCTGTCGAGCTGGTGCGTCGCGCGCTGATGTTCTCGAACAGCGTAGGAGCGGTCGCCAGGGCAGCGCTCCTCGAAGGCAGCGCCGGCCTAGCCAGGTTTCAGCTGGAGCTTCTCTCGCCGATCGCGCCAATGCTGGCGCAGACCGCCGCTGATGTCGCCGAAGCTCTGCAAACCCTGGGCGGTGAAGTCGCGTTCGAATGGAAAATGGACGGCGCGCGGATCCAGGTGCACAAGACCGGGGACACCGTTCGCATCTACACGCGCAGCCTCAATGAGGTCACCGTCGCCGTGCCCGAGATCGTCGAAGTTGTAAGAGCACTCCCCATCGGCGAAGTAATCCTTGATGGTGAAGCGATCGCCTTCAGCCACTCGGGCAGACCGCACCCGTTCCAGGTCACGATGCGTCGCTTCGGCCGCAAGCTGGACATCGAGAAGCTGCGCGCGGAATTGCCGATGAAAGCGTTTTTCTTCGACTGTCTGCGACTGGAAGGTGAAACGCTGACTGACCGGCCGACCCGAGAGCGACTTCGTGCCTTGGCCAGGGCGGTCCCGGACGCATTGCAGATTCCGCGACTCGTTACTTCTTCGGAGGCGGACGCGCGCGCTTTCTACGAAGCGGCCCTGGCGGCGGGACACGAGGGCGTCATGGTGAAATCGCTCGATGCTCCCTACGAAGCGGGCAATCGGGGCGCGAGCTGGCTCAAGATCAAGCGTGCTCATACCCTCGATCTGGTCGTGATCGCTGCGGAATGGGGCCACGGTCGGCGTACCGGCAAGCTTTCCAATCTGCACCTGGGCGCGCTCGATCCGGCGACCGGCGAATACGTCATGCTCGGCAAGACCTTCAAGGGGCTCACCGATACGATGCTCGAATGGCAGACGAAGGAGCTGCTGGCGCGCGAGACGCGTCGCGATCAATGGACGGTATACGTACGAGCAGAGCTGGTCGTCGAGATTGCGTTCAGTGACTTGCAGGCAAGTCCGCGCTATCCAGGCGGGCTCGCGCTGCGCCTCGCGCGGGTGAAACGCTACCGGGACGACAAGCAAATTGCGGAAGCGGACACGATGGAGTCGGTACGCCGGATCTTTGACTCGCAGCGCTAGCAGCGCCGCACTACCGCTTACCAGCTCGCCAGTGGCGGCAGGCTCATGAGATACGCTTCCGGGTTCGCGTCGGTCATGAAACCGAAGCGCGTGCCGCGATCGTAGACCAGGTTGAACTCGACGTAGCGGCCGCGCTTCAGCAGTTGGCGCGCACGATCCGCGGCGTCGAACGGTGTTTGGATCCGCCGTTCGAGGATCGCCGGATACACATTGAGAAAGGCTTCGCCGACTCCTCGCAGGAACGCGAGATCCGAAGCCCAGTCCGTACCGCGCAGGTTATCGAAGAAAATGCCGCCGACGCCGCGGCGCTCGTTCCGGTGCGGCAGGAAAAAGTAACGATCGCACCAGTCCCGGTATTCCTCGTAGGCGTTCGGTCGGTAGCTCTCGCAGGCACCGCGCAACGCGGCGTGGAACTCCTGGGTGTCCTGCGCGTATTCGGTCGCGGGTGTGAGATCCGAGCCGCCGCCGATCCAGTCGATGCTGGTCGCGAGATAGCGCAGGTTCAAATGAGCGGTCGGTGCGTGCGGATTGGCAGGATGTGCGACCAGCGAAATCCCGCAGGCGATGAAATCTCCAGCCGACTCCGTTGCGCCCGGCAACTGGCCGATGCCGGCCTCGGACAATGTGCCCCAGACGTGGCTGACGTTGACGCCAACCTTTTCCAGCACTGCGCCGCGCATGAGGCGCATGTGCCCGCCGCCTTTCAGGCGATGCTCCGCTGGCTTGCTCCAGCGCGTGGATTCGAAACGGGCGGCACCCCCCTGCCCTTCGAACGCCTGCAGTCGCGCGCAAATGCGCGACTGCAGGTCGTCAAAGACGCTGACCGCCTGTTGGGCTCGTTCACTGCCGTGCGCGACCATCATCGACAGGATGCTAGGGTCGGGCGCCCGCCCATTGCAATCGGTTCAGCTCTCCCGCAACGTATCGAGCCGCATGCAGACACACGATCAGGATCCTGCGAACCTGGAGTTCAGTCCGTCGCAGATGGCCGCCATGGGTTCGGCGGTGCTTCGTCGCGTCGTCGATCACCTGGCTACGATCCAGGACCAGGCGGTACGCGGTGAGGTCGACGCAGCTGAGCTGTGCCGCACGCTGCGCGAACCCGCGCCGGAGCAGGCCGCCGCCCTCGA
Organism: Steroidobacteraceae bacterium; assembly: GCA_035644435.1. Taxonomy (GTDB): domain Bacteria; phylum Pseudomonadota; class Gammaproteobacteria; order Steroidobacterales; family Steroidobacteraceae; genus DATBVX01. The sequence goes on from DASQOO010000004.1 coordinate 31,635, forward strand.
GCCCTTGCTCGATTCGCTGTTCAATGACTGGATTCCACGCACCTTCAATACGGCAAGCCCAGGTTATCTGGCGTACATCCCGAGCGGCGGCGTGTTCCCGGCCACACTCGCCGAGCTGATCGCGAACGGCGTCAATCGTTATACGGGAGTGTGGCTGGCGGCGCCGGCGCTGGTTCAGCTCGAAGCGAACGCGCTCGAGTGGCTGCGCGAGTGGATGCAGTTTCCAAACTCTGCACGCGGGCTCTTCACGACCGGCGGCTCGATGGCGAATTTCACGGCAGTTGTCTGTGCGCGTGAACGCGGCCTCGGCCCGGATATCCGCGCAGGAACGATGTACACGTCGGACCAGGTGCATCACTCGGTTGCGAAGTCCGCGCGCCTCGCCGGCATCATGCCCGACCGGATCCGCTCCATCCCGGTAGATGACGCCTTTCGCATGCGCATGGACGTGCTCGCCGAGAACATCGCGCGCGATCGTGCGACCGGACTCGAGCCGTTCCTGGTCGTCTCTTCCGCTGGCACCACGAATACCGGCGCGATCGATCCACTGCAGGACATCTCGGCCTTGTGTCGTGAGCAGGATCTCTGGCATCACGTCGACGGCGCGTACGGCGCGTTCTTCCACATGTGCCCCGAGCTGCGACCGCTGCTTGCAGGCCTGCCCCAGGCGGATTCGCTCACACTCGACCCGCACAAGGGCATGTTCCTCCCTTACGGAACCGGAGCGCTGCTGGTGGCCGATGGCGAATCGCTTCGCGCCGCACACTCCGTCACGGCGAGCTATATGCCGACCAACCCGGACGATGCGGAGCTCTATGATCCGCATCAGTACGGTCCGGATCTCTCGCGAGGCTTTCCGGGCTTGCGGGTGTGGTTGTCGGTAAAGCTGTTCGGCGCGGAGCGCTATCGCGCGGCGATCGCGGAAAAGCGCACGCTCGCCCTTGACGCCGCCCGCAGGGTTGCCGCCATCCCACACCTCGTCATGGATGCGCCTCCCCAGCTGTCGCTGTTCGCGTTTCACCTCGACTGGCCTGGCTCGACGCACACCGCGCAGAACGAGGCCACGCGCGAACTGCTGGAGCGGGTAACCCGGCGTGGGAAAGTGATGCTCACGGGCTGCGAAGTGGATGGCCGTTATCTCGGCCGGGTGTGCATCCTGAGCTTTCGCACGCGACGCGATCGAGTCGATGCCTGCGTCGAGCACCTGGCGGAAGAGTCCCACGCCATCATACAAGCGCGTCTGAAATAGGTTCGCGGCTTCACGAGGTCTTGGGCAGGTAAATCGTCTCGCGGTATTTCACGCCGCCCGTATCGACGGCCGAGCCCGCGACGAAGCGTGGCCGATAGCGGGCGTCCTTGATGGCTCTTACCAGGACCTTTTCCGTCTTCTGCGGCACATCGCTCGCTCCGAGCGTCGCCTTTCGCACACTGCCATCGGCCGCAACCGTAAATTCGACCTCCGCGAAGTGCTCGTCGAACTTCTCCGGGCTCACCGTCGGTCGGCGAGTGCCGCTCGGTGGACGATAGTAGACCTGGACTGGCGTATCGAAAGCGGCCGTACCGCCCCCGCCCGGAGCACTCATCGCCACCCACGCATCGCGGTAGGCCTGGAGTGCCTGATCCGTGTAGCCGGCGAGCATGCGCCAATCACCGAGATCGAGCTTCGCGCGCGCGATTTCTGGCGCACCGCTTTCCGGATGCGCATCAAGGATCTCGACTGCCAGCTTGAGCGCCACTTCACCTTCGCTGTTGGGACGTGAATAGGTACTCGCACCGGTCGCATCGATCGTGGGGGTTTCCGGGCCGTAGAGAAACTCGAGCCGGTGCGCACGCGCGATGCCACGCAGCGGCTCGATCATCATCAGGTTCTTCTCCTTGCCGAGGTTGCTCGCTATCAGCAGGGTGCGTCTGTGCATCTCCCGCGCCGTGCTGTAGCGCCCCATGGTTTCGAACCAGCCAGCATTGCGTTCCAGCTCATCGACCAGTCGTGGAATGTCCTTACCATAGGATGCCACCGCGATACGCAGTGCAAGAGGCTGCTCTTTCCGCACGCTGTCGTAGTCACCGAGCGCCAGGTAGTTCCTGATGAGCGAATCGACCAGGTCGAGTTGCTGCGGATTGAGGAGCCCGTCGGCCTTGCGGCTCACGTCGATCGCATGCTGAAGCACGTTGACGGACACTTCGTAATCGCCATTCTCGGAATAGATCGCACCCAGGCCCGCGAGGGCAGCGATGAGTTCATGCGGGTCGGCACCCTCGTGCGCTTCGACGATCGCCGCCGCACGACGATAGTTTCTTTCCGCTGCGCTGTACTCCTTGGCGCGTCGTTGCGCCGACGCGAGGTTGATGAGCGGGTTGACCAGCTCCATCGCGTTAGGCCCGTACTCTTTTTCAACCGCGGCGGCCTGCTTGCTCGCGGCGACGAGCATCTCGACAGCATCGGGTTGCGTCACGGAGATCGCGGATGGCTCCGGCGGCGCCGTTGTCGATGCGCTCGGCGTAGCGCCGGGTGCGGCTGCACTCGGCAAGTGGAGCGCTGCGATGATCGCGACCGGCAGGCATCGTGTCAGCCCGATGTAGGTCCTTCGAACCGGTCTTGCGTCAGCCGCCATGGACGTCCCCGAGGGGCAGTATACCCACGACCCGCGGAGCGTGGCAGGCGCCCGCTTGTGTTGGCGGACGCTACGGCTGATTCTTGAACCGTGACATTCAGATTCGGGAATAGCGGTGGTCGAACTTGACGGCAAACTGAAGTTGCACGCGGCATTCAGGCCCTCGGTAGCGCACCTTGGCGTCGAGCGTTCGCCGGTGCTGGTCGTCGACAATTTCCTCGCCGATCCCCAGGTCCTGATCGACTATGCCGCGCAAGAATCCTGCTTCAGTGCCGTAGCCGACGCTTTCTATCCCGGTATCCGGGCACCCATTCCGCAGATTTACACCTTCGCCGTGCGCGCCTTTCTCGGTCGCCTGATCAGCGATGCCTTCGGGGTTGGCGAGGTCGTGAAGGAACTCGCCACGTTCTCGTTGGTGACGACGCCGCCCGAGCGCTTGCAGCTTCTGCAGCGGCTGCCGCATTTCGATAACACTGACGAACGGCAGCTCGCGGTCCTCCATTATTTGTGTCCCGCTGGAATGGGCGGCACCTCGTTCTATCGGCATCGCGCGACGGGCTTCGAGGCGATTCGGCCGGCGCGTCTGGCGCAATACACGAATTCCATGAATGCGGAGTTGACAGCGCATGGGCCCCCGGCGGCGGATTACGTCAGGGGGGACACCGATTGGTTCGAACGCATCGGCGGCTTCGAAGTGGAGTTCAACCGCCTGCTGGTCTATCGGAGCATTTCACTGCATAGCGCAGATATCCCGCCGGATTTCTCGTTCGCCAGCGACCCGCGCACCGGTCGCCTGACCGCGAACACCTTTTTCTATTGCCGATGACGCGCGCGCAGCGCTAAACCGCGCCCGCCCGGCAGTGTTCAGCGATGAAGCCACCGTGTGTCGGCATGGCCTGCGCCGTCTGGCGGATCAGGGTTTTCAACCGTAACAGCTGGCGCCGCGTCTCCTCCATCGGCGGCAGGTCTGCAAGTGGATCATGGCGTCGCGGCCAGATCTGCTGGCCGATGAATATCGACAGCCAGTTGGGCTCGACAAAGAGTTCCTTGTCGTAGAAGGCGACCCGACCGCTGCTGCGAAAGAGCTGGATGCGGTACGCGAGCGACTCTGGAATCGGCATGTGGCGGCAATACGCCCACAGCGGCTGGTCCTCACGTTCCGTAGCGCAATAGTGCAGCGTGATGAAGTCGCGGATGTGCTCGAACTCCTCGATCTGCAGGCGGTTGTATTCTTCGGCATCGCTCGGATCGAAGCTGCGATCCGGGAAGATCGCCGCGAGTTGCATGACGCCGCTCTGAATGAGATGGATGCTGGTGGACTCGAGCGGCTCCATGAAACCACTCGCCAACCCCAGCGCAATGCAGTTCTTGTTCCAGAACTTCTTGCGCCTCCCGGTCGTGAAACGCAAAAAGCGCGGCTCCGCCCGCACCGCCCCATCCAGGTTCGCCAGCAGCGTCGCCGCCGCCGCCTCATCACTGATGAAACGGCTGCAGTACACATACCCGTTGCCAATGCGATGCTGCAACGGAATGCGCCACTGCCATCCGGCACTGCGGGCCGTGGAACGGGTATAAGGCGTCAACTCCCCAGCACTCTCGCACGGCACCGCTACCGCACGGTCGCACGGCAGCCAGTGCGTCCAGTCCTCGTACCCGGTCTTGAGCGCCTGCTCGATCAGCAGCCCCCGAAACCCCGAGCAATCGATGAACAGGTCCGCCTCCACCCGCGTCTCGTCATCGAGCTTGAGCGCCCGGATGAAGCCATCCTCCCCGCGCAGCTCCACCTCCACCACCTTCCTCTCCAGCCGCTTCACCCCGCGCGCCTGCGCGTA
>DASQOO010000005.1:0-35982 GCA_035644435.1 Steroidobacteraceae bacterium
CTTCGGTCGGCAACCGGTATCCCGTCGTCACCGGCTTCACCGCCACGTAGCTATCGCCCTGCTGCGTGTACGCAGGCGGCAGCCCGTCCTGGCCGCTCAGCCAATTGCAGTACGCCGCGGCGTCGGCCCAGGTGACGTTGACGACCGGATGATCGTCCTGGTCCAGCGAGCGATCCCGAACCACGCCGGAGAGATGATCGGGCTGGAATTGGCGAAACTCGGCGTTGGTGACTTCGTACACGCCCAGATAGAACACCCGCTGCAGCACGACCTCGTGCTCGACTTCGTTGGTGCGCCGAGCCGGCTCGCGACGCGAGCTGCCCATGACGTAGCGGCCAATCGGAATGCGGCGCAGCTGTCCACCGGTGTGGGTGCGAATCACCTGTGGAATGCGCGCGGCGCGCACCTGTTCCGGCGTGAGCAGACGGTACTCGACCACGCGCGCGAGACCCGGCTGCGGCACCACCTTGGTCGCGAACGTCTGGTAGCCGTCGCGACGGATCTCTATCGAGAGCTCGGTGGAGGGCAGCGCGATCGTCTGGTTGGCGGAGCCGCGCGGCTGGCCGTCGACGAACAGCAGCGCATCGGGCGGATCGCCGCGAACCGTGACGTCGCCGAGAATCGGCTTGAGGGCCATCTCGACACTGGTCCGTGCGCCCGCCTTCACGGGCACGGCGCGCCGCGCATCTTCGTAACCCGAATGATTGACCACGACCTCGTACTCGACGCCGGGCGCGAGGCTCACATCGAGTGGCGTGCGACCACGATAGCGACCGCCGATGTTGACGTCGGCCTGCGAAGGCGTGGAGCGCACGAGCAAAACTCCATCGGGCAGGCCGAGCTTCACCGGCCCCACCTTCTGCGGTGTATCAGCCTTGACCTGGACCGAGCCTTCCCAACGGCGAAAACCGGCAGCCGTCAGGCTCAGCGAATAGCTGCCTGCATCGATCGGCACGGTCAGTGGTGTCACGCCGAGGTCCTTGCCATCCAGCGCCACGGTCGCGCCCGCCGGTTCGGACTCGATCGTCACCGGGCTGAACGCGGGTTTGAGCTTTACGTTGACACGCTGCTTCGCACCCAGGCCCTTCACTTCGACGGCAGTCGCGAAGTCCTCATAGCGCGGGGCGGTGACGCGAAATTCCCGTTTGCCGGCGACCACGGGGTAATCGCCCGGCACCGGCCCGACCGCCTTGCCATCGATGGTGAGCGAGGCGGCAACTCCATTGGTGTCGATGTGGATCTGGCCGGGCAGCTTCTTCAGCGTCACCCGCAACTGCTCGCCCTTGTTGCCCTTGAACTGGACCGGGAGCTGCGCGGTTTCATAACCGGCGTGCGAAGCCACCAGCATGTAATTGCCGGGCCGCATCAGCATGCGGTCGCCGGCGCGAAAGTCGAACGTGGTGCCGCGAAAATCGAGCTGCGCATCGCGCGGGTCGACGATCAACAGCAGCGGCTTGGCAGTAATCAGGTACCAGAGCGCGAGGCCGAGCACCGTGAGTCCGGCGGTCAGCGCCAGGCGCTGCGGCTGTGCACGGCGGCGAACCTGCTGCTTGGGCGCAAGCACGGGCTTGAATGCGACTCGCCGGATCGCCTGCGAGTCGGGTGCCAGGTCGAGCTCTTCCTCCTGCTCGGCGGGATCGATAATGGGTGGTTGAGTTGCGTTGCCTTCCTCGTGGATCACTTCGAGGTTGACGCTGCCGCCACGCACGGTACAGAGCACGCGCGCGTCGCCGATCGCGATCACGTCACCATGCAGGAGCGGCGTGCGCTCGCGTAGCACGCGTCCATTCAGCAGCACAGTTACGCCGGACTCCGGCACGGACTCGATGTAGGGGGTCTGCTCGTCGAAGCCGAGATACGCCGCGGTAACACCCGCGGGTACGCCTGGAACGCTGATGCTGGCCCCCTCGCCCCCCAGGGCGAGCGGCAGATCGTTGGCGGAGATGGTGCGTTCGCCGAGCGGCTCACGCAGACGTAGGGCGCGACTCAAATGCGATCCTCGCAGCGGACGACCAGAGGCGGAAGCGCCTTCCCGGGCACCACTGTAATCTCGCGCCGCACGTCGCGATACCCGACTCGCGTCCCCATCACGGTGTAGGTCCCCGGCTGCAGGTCGATCTCGCGATGATCGAACGCGCCCAGCTCGCCGACGCGATGAATGACGACCCGCGTCTGGTTATCCGATTCGAGCGCGACCCGCACTGGCGCCTCGAAGCGCGCGATGTTCGCGCTCACGGTGGCAATCTGCTGGCGTAGCACCGGGCCCTGCGGATCGATCTTGTTCGCCGCTGCCAGCAGAGCACGTGTCTGGTCACGCACGGCCGCGGCCAGCAGCCGGTCCGGCTGGTTGATGAGAGCGGTGAGCTGGCGCGCCATTTCTGCGCGCGGCGCGGTGCGATCATGGCCCGTGCGCGCGTACTCGAGGCCCGAATCGAGCTTCAGAGCCGCATCGTATTCAGCCAGCGCCTCGCCCCAGCGCTCCGCACGCTCGAACTTCTCCGCCTGCTCGCGATGCTGCGCGACGCTCAACCGCAGCTCTTCGTGCGAAACCTGCGCCAGGGCATCAGCGACCTCCGGAGCGCCGGGCCGCAAGGCCTTAGCGCGCTCGAAGGCGCTGCGCGCGGGGCCGAGCTTGCCGGCCGACAGCTGCGCGAGTCCCTGTGCCATGGCCGCTGCGAATTGATCGCCCGAGATGCGTGCCCGCACGCGCGCGGCACCGTCGCGCGCCGCAGTCGTATCAGGATCGAGTTTCGAAGCCTCCTCGTAATGCTGTACGGCGAGCGGCGGTTGCCCGCTGCGTTCCTCGCCGGCAGCACTCGCGAGCAAGGCGTTGACCTGGTCGAGCGTCCCGGCGCGCTTCAGGCCCTTGGTTGCCGTGGCATTGCCCGGTTCGATCTTGAGGGCGAGATTGAATGCGGCTTGCGCCGCGGCGGACTGGCCCGCGACCAGCGCGGCCTCGCCCTTCTCGATCTGCGCGCGCAGCGTCGGCTCGGCGAGATCGGCGGCCTTGTGCAGCTCCTCTACGCCGGCACTGTACGACTCCTTCGCCGCCTTGAATTCCCGCGCAGCGAATTGCTTGCGCGCTTCCTCGCCATGCTTGGCGGCCGCGGCAAAGGGTTGCGCTGCCCACTCGGTAACCGCGCGCTTATCGAGCGATTCATACAGCGCGTCGTACACATCGCGTACCTGCTCGGCCTCCTGCATCTGCTCGGCGAGCGAGCGCAGGTCCACTTCGGCGGGTTCCGCTGGCTTGGGCGCGGGCGCATTGGCCGCCGCCGCCGGTGTCTTCACCGGCGTTGCGGGCTTCTGCACCAAGTTCGGCAGGAACACGAACACCGAAATGGCGAGGATCACCAGCACCGCAAAGGCGGCGCTGATCATCCAGCGGTGCTGCGGACGCGACGTCGCAGCAGCCATGCGCTCGCTGTGCGCGTTCTGGCGGAGAATCGGCCGCACGATGGTCACTACCGGCGCCGCTGCGGCGCCGGATGACGATCGACTCGGGGTGATCGAAACCTCTTCCGCAGTCTGCGCGAGATCCCTCAGCTGGCGCGCGACCTGGCCGAGATCGGCGGGCCGAGCCGCCGGCGACTTGGCGAGCAGGCTCATGATCAGATCCAGCAACGCCTGCGGCGCCGGCTGCGCGGCTTTGAGCGGTGCCACCGGCTCCGACAGCGCGCGCTCGCGCGTGAAGTTGGGATAGAACGGCGGATATCCGCTCAGCAGTTCGTAGAGCAAAGCGCCCAATCCGTAGGCATCGTCCGCCGGGGAAGCTGGCTCGCCGGCGAGCTGCTGCGGGCTCGCGCTGTAGCGCGACAGCGCACCGCGAGGCGCGACTGCGCCGTCAAGTGCAGCGGCGCCGAAATCGATCAGTGTCGCCGTCGAGTCGGGGCGCAGGATGACGTTGCTCGGCTTGACGTCGCGATGGACCAGTCCCGCCTGGTGCAGCCTGGCGAGGTCTTCTGCCACGTTGGCAGCGGCGGGGGCGATCGCGCGCCACGAACCCGCTCTCAAGGATGCGAGGTCGGTGCCGGGAATGTAGTCGCGGACGAGAAAGGCATGCTCGCCATCGCGCTCGATGCCGTGGGCCGTGGCGAGCGTCCCCGCATCGATATGGCGAGCGGCTTGCAGCTCTGCGTTTGCGCTTTGCAGAGCAGCGGGATCGGTGGGTGCTGGCAGCAAGCGGATGATGACTTCGCGATCGAGCGTCGCGTCGTGCGCGCGCCAGGTCTCGCCCAGCGGCCCGGCGCTCAGTCGTTCGCGCAAGCTGTACCGCCCGGACAGTTGCTGCCCGCTCTTCATGCCCGACATATGAGGCTCAACGCGGTGTCGTAGTGGCCGGGCTACCCGCAGCGATCGACGTGGGTGCCGCGCCGCCGGTCTCCTCGAAATACATCTGCTTGAGCATTTCGCGCCACTCGCGGTACTGGTCCTCGGCAGTGCCGGTGAGCTTGAGCGTGCGGCCTTCCACTTCGACCACCTGCGGGGCGACTTCGGTCTGGAACGAGGTCGCGAGTTCCTTGATCGCCGCGGTGTGAATCTTCGCGTCGGCGTTCTTCTTCAGTCCGCTCATGATCCCGGCGATGCCGCCGATGGTGCCGGCAGTGCGCACCGCGCTCTCGACGCGCCGGCAGTTGTAGTCCGAGCCCGGGCACTGTGAAGAAACCAGGATGCTGCCGAGCACCGCCGCCGCGCCCATGATCATGCGCGTGCGTGCCTGCGCCTTCATCTTTTCTTCTTTGTTGATCTCGTCGTAGCTGTAGCGGCGCCAGTTGCCGTACGGCTCGCTCAGGTGATCGGCAAAATTGCCGTAGTAGTCGCTCACCGTATCGATCAGCGCACCATCGCGCTCGCGGATTTTCTGCACTCGCTCGAAGATCGGGTCGCCATCGGCGGGCAAACGCTGCAGCTGGTAGTGCCCGTCCTTGTCCTTGACCACGTAGTCAGCGTAGGACTGCGGCGCCAGGTCCTGCGCGAAGCGCATCTCCGTCACGCGCCGAACCATGGCTCGATCCGGCTCCGGGATGGTGTTGCGAAACGCCAGCATGTCGTTGGCGATGGTCGAATACACGTTCTGGAATGGATCGCGCGCCTTGAGCGCCGAATCACTCAAGTAGGAGCCGAGGTCCGCTTCCGACTCGTACTTGCGCTCTGCATACCACGTGCGCCCGGTGGAATCGCGCACTGTCATGTGGAGCTCGAGCTCTTTGCCGGTCGACTTCACGATCTTCCCGGTGACCAGCACATCGACGAAGTCGGCCGTGGCTGGAATCACGCGCACCGCGCCCCACTGCGCCGTGCTCTCGAGCGTGTTCCGCAGCATCATCGCCATGTAGCGCGCTTCGGCACGGCGCACGTCCGGATAGATGCCGGCCTTCTGCTGGGCCTGCTCGTCCGTCTCGACTTCGGGCGGAATGCCGGGATCGAAGATGCGCACCCCGACATCGAGCAACTCCGCGCTCGGGATCTCCTCTTTCGCCTGCACCGCGTGCACCTTGGGCAAGGGCCGCGTTTCTTCGACCACGCAGCCTGCCAGCGCGGTCACCGATAGCAGCGCGACCGACACGGCCGCCGCCCGGCCGAATCCGCGATGCATGAGCCTGAAAGCCGTCATGGTCCTTGAGTCCTCGACAGAATCCTCGACTAGTGCGCGTTCTTCTTGTACTCGATGTATTCCTTCCAGAGCTTGTCCTTGAGCTCGGGATCGGTCTCCTTCTCCGCGGCCTCGCGGATCTGGCGCGCGATGGTGTCATCGTCGCGTCCGTCGGGGATGTTCTTGGGGTTGGTGTTCGGGCCACCGCCGCCCTTACTACCGCCGCCACCGCCCGTGCCGCCCCCGCCGCCCGTGCCGCCCTTTTCAGAAGTCTTACCGCCACCGGCGGTGCCGGAGGCATCGCCCCCTGCGCCAGGTGTACCGCCGGCGCCAGCCGCCCCGGCGGAGCGCAGGTCGCCGTCATTGCCGCCGGGCTTGCCAGCGCCCCCGCCGCCCTCGCCAGGAGAACTGCTGCTGCTGCCGCTCGCATCTCCCGACGCTCCGTGCTCGCCCGCGGTTTGCGCATCGTGCTCTTTGGCGATGCGCTCACGCTCTTTGCGGATCTTCTCGTCGAAGTCACCTAACGACTCATCCATCGCCTGGTTGGAAGCCGCGCGTCGTTCGGCGTCGGTCTGCGCACCGCCGGGAACGTTGGGTCCCTGACCTGCGCCGGCGCCTTGCGCGCCGCCCGCGTCAGCACCGGGATTACCGGCGCCGCTCATCGTTCCGCCCGCCGATGCGGTTCGGACACCAGCCTGTCCGGATCCGGAATCTCCGGCGCCAGCGCCCTGCTGTCCCGCGCCTGCCTGTTGTCCTGCGCCTGCGCTTCCGGCCGCCTGGCCTGCCGCACCGGCACCTGCCTGGCCACCGCCAGCGCTTCCCGCCTGACCACCGGTCGAGCCTGCGTTGCCGCCGCCGCCCGAGCTGGAGCTGGTCGAGGACTCAGAGCCACCGCCACCCGCGCCGCCGGGCGATCCACCGCCCGAGGAACTGCTGCTGCCACCGGCCGCGCCGCCATCGGAACTGCCCCCGGTCGAATCACCGGGGCTGGGCCAACTCGGTGGGCCCGCTGTGCCGCCCTGCGAGCCGCCTCCGGACGAATCGCTGCTGGTGCTGCCGCCGCTGGCGCTGCCACCGGCGCTTCCGCCAGCACTGCCTTCAGAACTGCCGCCGGTGGAGTCATTCGGGCTGGGCCAGCTGGGCGGTCCAGCGGTGCCGCCGCTTGACGATCCGCCCGATGAGCCTGCCGAACCACCTGAAGAACCACCCGAGGAGCCAGACGCGCCGCCAGAAGATCCGGACGACCCGCCGGAAGAACCGGAGGAACCACCCGACGAGCCCGAAGAACCTCCGGATGAACCCGAAGAACCGCCCGAAGAGCCGGACGATCCACCTGATGAACCGGACGATCCACCCGATGATCCGCCGCCCTGCGTCTGCATGCCGGCGCAGGCGGTCAACAGGGCTGCAATGATGACGAGGGCAATGAGGCGGCTTTTCATGGCAAATCTCTCAAGGAGCGGAGGACGCCGCGAGGTCATCTCCTCGCAGGAAAGAGCGCAGCTGGTCGGCCATTCGATCGCACGCGGTGCCTTGCACGCGGGCGATGAAGGGCAACGGAATAATGGCGCCGACGAGGGCGGAAGTGCCGGTCACATTCGTGCTCACTGTGCCAGCGGAGCGCGTTTCCTTCAGGTCCCAGATCGTGGCGACGTAGTCGGATTCCTTCTCCCACCATCCGAAGCCGATGCATCCGGCACCGCCGGGCCCTGCGCCACAGGCGATGCTGCCGCCACCGTCGGTCTTGCGTGTCTCGCCATCGAACCAGACGACAAAACGCACGCCGGTCTCGGCCAGCCGCTCTGCGACGCGCGGCTTGTTGAGCAGGGCATTGAGACCTTCGGGCCGCGTCGGTGCGGTTGAAGGTTCGAACCAGGGGAACAGCGCGTCGACGAACCTGTGGTTGTCATCGACGCGGAATGAGCTCTTGCCGTGCGCCAGACCGTCAGCGACGCAGTCAGTGAAACCCTCTTCCGTGCCGGTACCCTCGACATGCGGCTTCGCAAGCAGCACAACACCTTCATCCTTGCCGATGGACGTAGCAAATTCGCGGCTTTCCACGACCTGTGCGCGCATGCAACCCGCCAGGCCCAATGCCACAAACACTACTACCGGAACGACGAGCGTGACGCTGTCGGAAGGAGAAGAATGCGGACGCTCTGTGCAGCTCATGGAGCCCCCGATCCGAACGTACACGGATTGAAGAGAACTTCGCCGAGCAGGTCGGGCCGGTTTTCAGACCCAGTATACGTGAAGCTTCGTGGATCTGAGACCCATGAATGTCGCTTCGGTTCCTAAACCGCGTTTTGTCACTTTCAGATCAGATCGAGCTGCCCGCTGGCGGCCGACCGCGGTCGGAAATGCTGAGTCGAAAGCTGAAGCGCACGGCCCCGATCCACCCCCAGGCGACGGCTGCAGACCTCGAATCTCTGCCTGATGAGCTCCGCGTAAGAGCCCTGCCCGCGCATCCGCGATCCGAAGTGGGGATCGTTGTCCCTTCCGTCCCGCATGGCGCGAATGAGCGACATAACGTGCTCGGCACGCTCCGGCAGGTGATTCGCCAGCCATTCGCGAAACAACTCCTTCACCTCGTACGGCAACCTCAACATGACATAGCCTGCCGTACGCGCTCCGGCCTGGGCGCTCGCTTCCAGGATCGCTTCGATCTCATGATCGTTCACCGCTGGAATGACGGGCGCGACCAGCACGCCGACCGGTATCCCCGCCTCGTTCAGCTTTCGAACCGCGGCCAGTCTCGCCACCGGCGCGGGCGCTCTCGGCTCGAGCGTGCGCTTCAGCTTGGAGTCCAGCGTCGTGATGCTCACGAAGACCGAGACCAGCGCATCGCGCGCCATGTCCGCGAGGATGTCGATGTCCCGTTCCACCAGCGCCGACTTCGTGACGATGGTGAGCGGATGGCGGAATCGCTGCAGCACCTGCAACAGCGAGCGGGTCACCTTGAGATCACGCTCCGCGGGCTGATAAGGGTCGGTGTTGGCGCCGAGGTTGATCGGCTTGCAGACGTATCCCGGCTTGGCGAGCTCCGCTTCCAGCAATTCAGCGGCGCGCGCCTTGTAGAAGAGCTTCGTTTCGAAATCGAGTCCCGGCGAAAGATTCATGTAGGCGTGTGCCGGGCGGGCGTAGCAGTTGTGGCTGATGACGCCGTTGGCGATGAAGTCGCCAGTCCGGGTAGTGATGTCGAAGAGTTGGCGTTCACCGACCGCTTCCACCGATACAACGTCCAGTTCAGCGCGAGACTTGACTGCCTGTCCTACGACATTGCGCTTACGCGCGATTGAAGGACTGCAGAATTGCATGAAGCGCAGATGAGCGCTCAGGCCACCACGAACGCGAACGTAGTGCATCGGCCGCGGCCGCTGAGCGCCAACGGTCTCGACCACCGAGTCGAAACCAAAACGTTTCAACGCAGCAGTTGTTGTCGCGATCATCCTTGGATCGGTATTTGCGATCCGCAGAATCCCGCCGCTGAACGAGCCTTCGGCATCGTAGATTCCTGCGACAAAACCCTGCATCCATTCCTCGCCTGCACGCTCCGGCCATTGGATCAGTCGCTCGATGGCTTCAACCGAGGCTCGCGCACTGGTGCGGATGGCGTCGATCTTTTGTCGATTTGGCCGCGCGGCCTGGAACAGGAAGCGGTCGGTTCCGATACCGAACTCGCTCAGGTAGCGGTGGGTTCTCGCCAGGGGTTCGTCATCGACCATGGCCAGTCGAAACCGGTCCTGGTTGCCATGCGCGCGTCCCGACCTCTGGTAGTAGTAGGAACCCAGGTGGCCGTCGCCTCTGACGACACCGCAGAGGTACCCACGCCGATATGCCTGCGTCTCCCTGCCGACCGATGACGAAGGAACGACTCCAAAGCCCATCAGCGTGCTGTTATCAGTCAGATGCGGTCGCTGTCGCCCGGCCTGCAGAACGAACTTCCAGCCGCGCTCGGTCAGGAAACGGTGATCCGCACTGGCAAGCAGCTCTGTCCCATCGGCAAGGCGGACTCGATAGGCCAGTTTGCGCGTGCTCCAGTGCGCCAGGACCGTCGTCTTTACGTAGCGTCGGTAGTGACCGTGCTTGCGCGTGCCATAGATCTCGTCGCCCGGCCTGACGTCCGCCAGGGCTTTAGTCGCTCCGTCGCCCATCAGGATCTGGGTACCGCCCCAGACACAGTACACACAACCGTGTTCGCAACCTCGGTATGGATTGATCGATTGCTGGAACGGAATGTCGGGCGAATCGTTGCGCGTGATGATGTGCTTGGCGCGCTCGGCGGTAAGTGTGGTTTCGAGGGGCGGCAGTTCGTCGGCGAGTTCCTGCGGCCAGCCATCGTCCGTCGCTTCGACACGGCGGGTTTCGAAGCGGCCTTCCGGATTGGAACCTGCACCGCGTCCCTTGCGGATTCCCTTATCGATCGGCACGGACCGGACCTGTATGCATATACAGGTCGAGTATACGCCTCTCTCTTATAGGGGAGGCAAGCCCCTCTCAGGGACGCGGCGGGGAAGGTGGGATCGCGCCTGGAAACCGATCAACGGTGCGCAGGCTCGGGAACCATCGCGCCCACAAGCCGGCGACGCACAGTGTCGCGATGCCGCCGATGATGACCGCAGGCTTCAAGCCGAACCAGACCGCGGTCACTCCGGATTCGAATTCGCCCAGCTCGTTCGAAGCACCGATGAACACCGCGCTCACCGCGCTGACGCGACCGCGAATGGCGTCCGGCGTCTCCAGCTGCACCAGCACGTGGCGGATGTAGACGCTCACCATATCCCCGGCGCCGAGCAGGAACAGCGCGGCCATCGAAACTGCGAACTGCTGGGACAGCCCGAGCACGATCGTCGCCAGGCCGAACAGCACCACGCCGCCGAACATCCAGCGCCCAACGTGGCGCGCGACCGGCGCAATCACCAGCAGGAGTCCCGTCAGCGCGGCGCCGAGCCCGGGCGCTGTGCGCAGGAAACCGAGACCGGTCGGGCCGACGTGCAACACATCGCTCGCCAACGCCGGCAGCAGCGCGGTCGCGCCACCGAACAGCACTGCAAATAGATCCAGCGAGATTGCGCCCAACACCACGGGACGTGACCTGACGAAGCGCAATCCTTCGAGCACGGTGTGCCAGTTCGTCGGCTCGGCGGGCTGTGCCACGCGCGGCACCCTGACCATCGCCATCAGGACCACGGAGACCAGCAGGATGATCGTGACCGTGCCGTAGACGACGTGCGGTCCGTAGACATAGAGCAGGCCGCCGATGGTCGGCCCCGCGATGGTTGCCAGCTGGAAAGTGGAGGAATTGAGCGCAACGGCGTTGCCGAAGCGCTCGATCGGCACCAGGTTAGGCGTAATCGCGGCCGCGGTCGGCATGCTGAAGGCGCGTGCCACGCCGAACAGCACCAGGACCGCAAACACCGGCCACACCACCCGCAATCCGCTCAGCGTGAATGCGAGCAACAGCAGTGCGCACAGCACTTCGGTGGCGTAGCAGCAGGTGAGAATCAGGCGCCGATCCATTCGATCCGCGACCTGCCCGGCGATCAGGATGAGCGCCAGGAACGGCATGAATTGCGCGAGCCCTATGAAGCCGAGATCCAGCGGATCGTGCGTGATTGCGTAGACCTGCCAGCCGACGGCGACGCTCTGCATTTGCACGGCGAGCGTGGAAAGAAATCGGGCGGAGAGAAAGCGCGAGAAGCTGGGGTAGCTGAGGGCGCCCAGCGCGTGCCGGCCAGCCGTGCTCATGGACCCCGGGAAGAGCGTTCCATCATCATCTGGAGATTGTCGCAGATCGGCGCATTCGCTACTTTACGGCCCGGCACGAGCCGCAAGCGGCAATAGCCGCGCTCCCGGATCGAGGCCCGAGACTTCATGAGCGACACAGCCGCAGCCATTGTCGTGCGCCATTTTCGCCAGATCGTGCTCTGGCCGCTGCAGCTCATGCCTTTGCGACAGGGCGTGCAGGTGCAACGGCACTGGGAGGCGCTGGAGGCGCTGGGCACGGAGAATCCCTGGCGCGAAGTCCGCGATGAATACTCGAACGATCCGCTCGAGTTCCAGGAGCGTCACTACAAGGAGTTCGTGACCTTCCTGCCCTACGTGCAGCGCTTCCTCTACGGCTCGAGCGTGGGGCAGGAAGCCTCGCAACGCCACGGCGAACCGAGCATCCGCGTGTTCCGGCGCTGCGACATCGTCCGCGTGCGCATCACCTACGACGATGGCAACTCGCTCATTTTCGACGTCGCACACACGGACCTCTATTTCTTCCTCGATGCCGACATCGCGATGCTGGCGTTCGAGATGCATGCCAACGACATCACCCTGGATCGCGCCCAGGACACCCTGTTTCGCTTCGGTCGCGCCTACCCCGCCTTCTGGGAGCGCAACGGACACGGCGGCAATTGCCCGCGGCGCGTAGAGTGGCTCGACGAATCCGGACAGGTGCTCGCGACCTCGGACTTCGAGGTCAAGCAGAAATATCTCGGCCACGTGGGACGTTACCGGACGCCGGCGATCGCCGCACATTGGGAATTCGTGTTGCGGCCGGCGGTGCTCGAGTTCCCGGGACAGACGGGTCCCCTGCGCTATCGGCAGCTCGAGTACTACCGCATGCCCCTGATGGCTTACCTGTCGTTCGACGATCCGACCGACCTCTCGCGTGCGGATTTCGTGCGCCTCGGGATGCTGACGCGCCCGGGCGCGCGTGACTCCCTGCCCTACTCGGCCAAGTCGCTCGAATGCTTCGAAGCCGAGTACTGCGACGATCGCTTCTGGGGCCGTGCCGGCGACCTGTTCTCGGGCGATACACGCCTCATATGCACCGGGCAACTGCTCGCCGTCATCGGCCGGCAGGACGACTACTTCTTCACCGGCCGCGAAACCGGCATGTTCGGCCAGTTCCGGCACCAGTACTTCCTGCTGTTCCTGATCGCCCATTTCCACCGTGCGGCGCTGCTGTCGATGTCGGATGAGCTCGCGGTGGCGATGAATCGGCTCGAAGTGGGCGATCTCGAATCGGTGCGCCAGTTCAAGCGCGCGATCCGCTCCTCGATGGAGATCTTCCTGCGCTTCACGCATCGCTACTGGTTCCACCAGGTGTCGAACCAGAACATCGCGCGCAGCATCTTCGACCGGCTACGCCACCAGCTCGGCACCGAGACGCTCTACGAGGAAGTCGGGGCCGAAGTCGAGGACATGAACGAGTACCTCGACACTGACAGCGTGCGCCGCCAAGCCAACACGATCCTGCGGCTGACGGTGGTGACGATCCTGGGCTTGATCGGGACGGTGGCTACCGGCTTCCTCGGGATGAACCTGATTGCGGACGCGGGAAAGCCGCTCATCTGGCGGGTCCTGTTGTTCCTGGTGGTCATCGTCGCGACCGGCGTGATCACGATGTACACGATCGTAAAATCCAAGCGCCTCGCCGACTTCCTCGACACGCTGTCCGACGAGAGAGTGACCTGGCGCGAGAAGTGGCGCGCGTTCGTCAAGACCTGGACCGGCCCGCCGCAGTAGCGACCGAGGGCAGCCCTAGTCTTTCGGCTGCGTGCGCTTGTGCAGGTGCGGGTGTGGAACTCCCAGCCACTCGCGCCACACCGCCATCAACACCGCGAGAATCACCGGGCCCACGAACAGGCCCACCAGGCCAAAGGCCGCGATTCCGCCCAGCACACCGAACATCACGAGCAGGAAGGGAATGCGCGTGGCGTTGCTGATGACGAGCGGGCGAATCAGGTTGTCGATCCAGCTCACGGCGAGGGCGCCCCACGCGAGCAAGCCGATGCCGGCGCCGGTACGATCGGTGATGAGGAGCCACAATCCCGCGCTCACCCACACGATCGGCGCCCCAAAGGGGATGAGCGCCACGATTGCGGTGATCGCGCCGAGCAGCGCCGGCGCTTGCAGACCCGCCACCCAGTAGCCGAGCCCGGCGAGAACGCCCTGCGCGACGGCCGCGAGCACGATGCCGTACACGACCGCACTGGTCGTATCGCCGATCGCCACCAGGTAACCGTGGATTCGATCGCCGATGATCCGCTCCAGCACCTCGCGCACCTGGCCCGCGAGCTGTTCGCCGTTGCGGTACACGAAGAAGACTGTCAACAGTGAGAAGAAGACCTTGGCGAGATTGCGACCGACGCCACCGATCACGGTCCTGATCTCGCCCAGCGACTGATCGGCCCACAGCCCGATCTCGGTGCGCAGCGCTTGCGGATCGCGACCGAGCCGGTCGATGATGTCCTGCAGCCACTCGCCGAACCAGGGAAGGTTGTAGATCGATGGCGGCAGGTGCGGATGCTTGGCCAGGAAGACGATCAGCACATCGTAGGCGCCCTTCACTTCGTGCCGCATCAGGCTCGCGAGCCACACGACCGGGACGACGAACGCGAGCGTGAGGAGCAACGTCATCGTCAGCGCCGAGAGCGTGACGCGCGAGCGCATCGCCTTGCGCAATCTTACGTACAGCGGCCAGGTGACGAACGCCAGGATCAGGGCCCAGATCACCGGCACCAGGAACGGCCGCAGGACGACGTAGCTCAAGAGCAGCAGCCCGCCGATCAGCAGTGCGACGATCGTGCGTCGCAGCCATGGCGCCGATTGCAGTTCTTCCAGCATCAGGCCCCGCCGCCCAGCAGCCGGACGAGGGCACGGTCATGCACACGGGACACTACCAGCTGCGCCGTGATCGCCCCGATGAGCGCTGTCAGCATGTCCCACTGCGTGTCCCAGACATCGCCCTGAGTGCCCAGGAAGGCATCCGCGGCGCCGCCGCCGACTACCGCCGAAAACCATTCGATGAACTCGTAGCAGGCGCTGATCGCAAGGCAGATCGAGGCGACGATGAAGAACAGCCACCCGCCTCTGCGCAGCGGCGTCTGGCGCAACAGGATTTCGCGCGCCGCGATGGCCGGGACGAACCCCTGGGCGAAATGGCCGATGCGATCGTACGGATTGCGCGACAGGTCGAGCAGGTCCTGCAGCCAGAAGCCGAATGGCACCTGCGCATAGGTGTAGTGACCGCCCAGCATGAGGATCACGCAGTGCACGGCGATCAGCACGTAGAGCAGGTGCGTGAGTGGAAAGCGGCGGGCGGTGAAGATCAGTACCGGCACCACCAGGAAGATCGGGGCGACCTCCAGCCACCAGGTGATGCGGTCGGCCGGATGCACGGCGGAAATCGCCAGTGCGATGGCGACCAGTAGCAGCAATATCAGCGCCAGGGGGTCGCGCGCTGCGGCAGTGCTCGGGTTCATGTCTCGAGGCGAATCATTCTTGGGACTCCCTGGAGAGCCGAGCGCGGCGCGAGCCGTTCGACGGCAGCGCGCCGCGGAATTGGCCGGCTCGGCTCAGTGCGGCGGCCGCGCGACGTCGGGTTCACCTCTGCTGGTTCGACGCCGGCTGGTCCGCTTCTTGGTCTTGCTCGTGGTGCGCTTCTTGCGCTTGGTGGTGCGTTTCTTGGCCCGTTTCTTACGCTTCGCCATCGCCCTCTCCTGTCCGTTGGGGTTCATCGACCGTCCTGCGCAGCCGACCGGCGTAAGTACCGTTCAGCACAGCGCGCTGCGCATGTTACCTGAGACCTTCGTCAACAACGTGCGCAGAAATTGCGCCGCTGCCATGGGATGAGCGGATTGCAGCCCCAGCGCCGGCACCCTAGTATCCAACCTCCCTCCCGCCAGCTCTCGCAGCCCAATGCCTGCCGAGTCCGCACTCACCCCGGATGACATCCTGACTCGCGCCGCGGAACTCGGACCGCGCGATCGCGCAGCCTATATCCGCAAGGCGTGCGGCAGTGACACGGCGCTGTTTCAGACTGTGCTCGATCGGATCTCGGCCGCATGGTTGCGCGAGCTTTCCGAAGAGACGTTCGACGGCGAAGTGCCAGCCGAGCCGCTGACCACACACAGTGCCGGCGAACGCATCGGCCCCTACGAGATCCTGAGCGTCCTCGGGCGCGGCGGAATGGGCGAGGTGTATCTCTGCAAGCGCGCGGACGAGCAGTACCAGAAACAGGTCGCGATCAAGCTGGTGAGCCGCGGCACGCTGTCGCGCCAGATACAGACTCGCCTGCGCACGGAGCGGCAGATCCTCGCGACGCTCGATCATCCCAATATCGCGCGCCTGCTCGACGGGGGAACCACTCCCGAAGGCGTTCCGTACCTGGTGCTCGAATACGTCGAAGGCGAGCCCATCGATACCTATTGCGACAACCATCAGCTGGGAGTCGCCGAGCGGCTGGCCTTGTTTCGCGTGGTGTGCTCGGCGGTACAGGCGGCGCACCGCAACCTGATCGTCCATCGCGACCTCAAGCCGAGCAACATTCTGGTCACCGCGGACGGCACGCCGAAGCTGCTCGACTTCGGCATCGCGAAACTCCTCGACGTACGCCAGACCACGCACACGATCGCCATGACGCAGGCGGACATACGCGTCATGACGCCCGATCACGCCAGCCCGGAGCAGATCCGCGGTGAGCTGGTGACGACTGCGAGCGATGTGTACGTGCTCGGCGTGTTGCTCTACGAGCTGCTCTGCGGGCAGCGCCCATTCCAGGTCGCGGGTCTGCGCTTCCACGAGATCGAGCGCGTGATCTGCGAGAACGAGCCGCCAGCGCCGAGCCACGCCTGGACCACCATGCACGTCGGCAGCAAGGAGCTCGAACGCATCGCAGAGAAGCGCGGCAGCACGCCGCCACGCCTGCGCCTGCAGCTCTCGGGCGATCTCGACAACATCGTGATGATGGCAATGCGCAAGGAGCCCGAGCGGCGCTACGGCTCGGTCGAGCGGCTGTCAGCGGATATCGACCTGTACCTGCGCGGCATGCCGGTGGTCGCGCGGCGCGACACCTGGAGTTATCGCGCGCACAAGTTCGTTACACGGCACACGTTGGGCGTGACCTTGTCGGCGTTGTTCGTCCTGATGCTCGCCGGTGTCGCCGTGAACATGTACATCCAGGCCGAACGCCTGCGCGATGAGCGCGACCGCACGCGCGCCCAGTTCGAGCGCGCCGAGGCCGAACGCAATCGTGCCGAGCGCGTGTCCGGGTTCCTGGTCGACCTGTTCCGCCGTTCGGATCCCTGGGAGTCGGGTGGCGAAAACGCGACGGCACTGGAACTTCTCGAACGCGGCGCGCAACGCATCGAGACCGAGCTCGCCAACGATCCGGATACGCAGGCGAATCTCCTCGACGCGGTAGGGCGCGTCTATCTCGCCCGCGGCGAGACCGACAAGGCGGTGCCGCTCCTCGATCGGGCGCTGCGTCTCAGGCGCGAGCTGTTTGGCTCGGAGCACGTGATCACGGCAAGCAGCATGCAGAGCCTGGGTATCGCGCGCCGTTACAAGGGTGAATTCAACCAGTCGCGCGCCTTGCTCGAGGACGCGCTGCGCATCCAGACACAGCAGCTCGGCGAGAACCATGAGGCGGTCGCCGTCACGCTCGACGAGCTCGCGCGCTGGTATCGCGATATGGGCGAGCTCGATGTCGCCGAGAAGACGTTCAGACGCAGCCTCGCCTCGTTCACCGCCGTGGACGGTACACGGAGCCCGCAGGTGGCGAATGGCACCAACGAGCTGGCGACCTTGATGCTCCACAAGGGCGATCCGGCGGCGGCCGAGCACTTGTATCGCCAAGCCCTGGAAGCTGATCGATCGCGCATGCGTGCCGATCATCCGCGGCTTGCGACGGAAACCACCAACCTGGCGATTGCCCTGCAGATGCAAGGCAAACTCGCGGAGGCGGAGCCGCTGTTCACACAGTCCGTCGAGACCCTCGAGCGCGTGCTGGGTCGCGAGCATTTCGACACGATCAGTGCGCTCAGCAACTACGGCTGGTTCCTGCAAGTGAAAGGAGACATGGACGGCGCAGAAAAAGTGCTGCGCGATGTGCTGGCGCTCGATCAGAAGGTGCAGGGACGCATGCATCCCTACGTCGGTCACGACATGTCGAATCTCGCGGACCTGCTCTACGAGCGCGGCCAGTCCGACGAGGCGGAGCGACTCTACCGACAGGCGATCGACATCTACAAGGCGACGCTGCCTGAGAACCATGAGTACGTCGCCGGTGCGCTCACCGGCCTGGCCCGCATCTTCGCCGACCGCGGTGACAGCTTCCGCGTCGAAGCCCTCATCGGGCGCGCGGTCGAGATCTGGCGCAAGCAGCTACCGGAGGATCACTGGCAGGTGGCGCGCAGTCGTGCCGTGATCGGCAAGAGCTTGCTGCAGCAGGGCAAGTACGCCGAGGCCGAGCCAATCCTGGTCAAGAGCTACGCGACACTGGAGAAGCAGCGCGGTGCGAACGATCCCGGTACGCGCCAGGTCCGCTCCTGGCTCGCGCGGCTCTACGAGAAGTGGGGCAAGCCCGAGGACGCGGCGCATTACCGCTGAAGACTCAGCCGTTCACCTGTTGCCGAATCTCGCTGACAATCCTCAGGACTTCCTCGCAGCACTCTCGCTCATGCGCCTTCTTCTGTTCCTCCATGCGCCGGCGCCCTGCCACGAGCACGAGTGTACTGCCCCTTTGTCCATCCGCGCCGCCTAAGCGCCCAGAAACATCCGATACGCCGGGTTCGCGGTCTCGTCCGAGTAGGCGTAGTGCAGATCGTTGAGGTGATCGAGGAACTGCGCACGCTCGGCGGGCGGCACCTGGATCCCCGCGAGCACGCGTCCATAGTCGGAGCCGTGATTGCGGTAGTGGAACAGGCTGATGTTCCACTTGCTGCCAATCGCACGCAGGAACTTCAACAGGGCACCAGGCCGCTCCGGAAACTCGAACCGGTACAGCATTTCGTTGGCGATGCCGCGCGCGTGACCGCCGACCATGAAGCGCACGTGCAGTTTCGCCACTTCGTTGTCGGTCATGTCGATTACGGGGAAGCCGCCCGCGGCGACCGCGCGCAACACGGCTTCCTTCTCCTCGCGCCCCTGCGACAACGAGAAGCCGACGAAGATCTGCGCGCGCTCGCTGCTTTCGTAACGATAGTTGAACTCGGTGACGCTGCGCGGGCCGAGCAACTCGCAGAACTTGAGAAAACTCCCAGGCTGCTCCGGGATCTCCACCGCCATCAGCGCCTCCCGCTGCCCGCCGAGATCGGAGCGCTCGGCGATGTGTCGCAGGCGATCGAAATTCATGTTGGCGCCGCTGTTCACGGCGACCAGTGTCTCGTCGACCAGGCCCTCGCGCGCCACGTAGCGCTTGATGCCCGCGACCGCGAGCGCGCCGGCTGGTTCTGCGATCGCGCGCGTGTCTTCGAAGATGTCCTGGATGGCTGCACACACCTGGTCGGTGTTGACCAGGATGATTTCATCGACATGCTCGCGGGCGAGGCGGAAGGTTTCTTCGCCCACACGACGCACGGCGACACCATCGGCAAAAATCCCGACGCGCTCCAGTGTCACGCGCTGGTGCGCCTTCAGGGACTCGTACATCGCCGCGGCGTCCTCGGGCTCGACGCCGATGATCTTGACGCGCGGATAGAGGTACTTCGAGTAGGCGGCGATGCCCGCAATCAGTCCGCCGCCGCCCACCGGCACGAAGATCGAGTGAATGTCGCCGGGCCGCTGGCGCAGGATCTCCATGCCGATCGTGCCCTGTCCCGCGATCACGTCCGGGTCGTCGAACGGGTGAATGAACACGAGGTTGCGCTCACGTTCGAGGGCGAGCGAGCGCTCGTAGGCCTCGTCGTAGTCATCGCCGTGCAGGATCACTTCGGCGCCGAGGTCCATCACCGACTGCACCTTTATATGCGGCGTGGTCTGCGGCATGACGATTACGGCCGGAATGCCGCGCTTGCGGGCCGCGAGTGCCACACCCTGTGCATGATTGCCCGCCGAGGCGCAGATCACGCCCCGTTGCGCCGCGGTCTGCGACAGGTGGGCGATGCGGTTGTAGGCGCCGCGCAGCTTGAAGGAAAAGACTGGCTGCAGGTCCTCGCGCTTGAAGAGCACCCGGTTGCGCAGGCGACGCGACAACCGTTCAGCGGGCTCCAGCGGCGACTCGATCGCGACGTCGTAGACACGCGCCTTGAGGATCTTCTCGATGTAGTTGTTGCTCACGCGCCCCGCATCCCATCAGCCCGGCGTTACGTTAGCAAGAATTGCCGATGGGCTACAGCGCGCCGCTCCCTTACACTGCGCGCTGCCAGATGGATCGCCTCCTCGCCCGCCGCCTCATCTTCGCCTCCGCCGCGATCGGCTCGCTCGGCACGTTCGCCATGCACGCGATCCTGCCGGCGCTACCGGACATCCGTGCGCAATTCGCCACCTCGGTCAGCACCGCGCAGCTCCTGGTGACGCTGTCGATGCTGGCGATCGCCTCGGGCAATGTGATTGTGGCGCCGCTCTCGGACCGCTTCGGGCGCCGCCCCATCATTTTCGCCGGTCTGTCGCTGTTCATCGCCGGGAGCCTTGCCGGCATGCTCGCCAACAGCATCGCGCTCCTGATTGGTGCACGCATCCTGCAGGCCTTCGGGAGCGGCGCGGCCATGGCCGTGGCGCGTGCGACGCTGATGGATGCATTCGGGCCAGAGCGCGCCGCCAGTGGCATCGCCTACACGGCCACCGCGATTCTCGTGGTGCCGATGGTGGCGCCGACTATTGGTGGATTTGCGGTGGAGTTCGCGGGCTGGCGGCTGGTGTTCGCTCTTTGCGTGGTGCTCGGCACCGCGGCGTTGATCTTCACCAAGCTGCGCATCCAGGAGACGCATGTGGCGAGCGCCGCGACCCGCAAGGGTCCCCACACCATAGTGAGTTATCGCGAGCTGCTGCTCACGGGGCGCTACCGCGCGTACGCGCTCTTCGGCTCGCTGCTGTTTGCGGCAGTGTACGTCTTCATTGCCGGTGCTCCACACGTCGCCATCGATGTGCTGCACATTTCACCGTCGCGCTACGGCCTGCTGTTCATGCTACCAGCGGCCGCCTCGTTCGCGGGTTTCTTCACCGCCGCTCGCATCTCGCGGCGCATGGGAGCGCTGCGCATGATGCGCGCCGGCTCGTTCCTGTCGCTGACCGGCGGATTGCTGCTCACGATGTTCGCGCTCTTTCACATCTGGCATCCCGCGGCATTGTTCCTGCCAGCGATGCTGGTGTGTTTCGCGAACGCCGTTTCCGCTCCCAATGCCACCTCGAGCGCCATCGGGGTGCGTCCTGATATCGCCGGAGCTGCTTCGGGATTGACGGGATTTGTGCAGCTGATCGTGTCCGCTTCGGCGGTTCAGCTGGTGGGCGCTATCTCGAATCCGAGCCCCTATCCGCTCGCCTTCACGGTGCTCGGTTGCAATGTGCTGGCGCTGCTGGTCTTCATGCTGGTGCAGCGACGGGCCGAGGCGCATGCCGCTGCGATTGTCGTCCAGGATCAACTCGTACAGGATCAACGGACTGAGACCGAGAATGCGCCAGCGCATCAGCCCGCGACACGTGCCCGCACGCCTGCCGATGGCGAGGATCGGCAAGGCCACCTCTTCTGAAGGACGAACCAGGCGAAGGCTCCGCGGCGGCGCAGGGCTCAGGCGGGCTTCACGGCGAAGCGGAACTGGGTCTTGCCGACCATCAGCACGTCGCCGTCTTCGAGCGCGTGGCGGCGGTTGACGCGCCGCTCGTTGACGAACACGCCGTTGGTGCTGCCGAGATCCTCGACCACGGTGGAGTTGCCCGCGATCAGGATGCGCGCGTGGTGGCGGCTGATGTACTTGGTATCGATGTGGATGTCGTTATCGTCGGTGCGACCGATCCCGGTCGTCTTCTTGTTGATGACGTGCACGATCTCGGCTTCGCCGTCCAACCTCACCAGCAAGCGCGTGAGCGGCTCAGAGGCCGGCTCGGCGTGTTCCCTGGGCGGCCCGGCTTGTTCCCTGGGCGGCGCGATCGGTGCCGACGGCAGCGGCGCTTCGATGCTCAGGCGGCGGATGTCGCGCTGGATGTTGCCGATGATTTCGCTGCTCGCCTTGAGCTCACCTTCCAGGCGAGCAACGGCTGAATCGCGCGTACCGAGCGTGTCCTGCAGGTGGCGGATCTGGGAGCGCTGCTCTTCCAGTGTGCGCTGTGCGATCGAGCCCTGGTCGGACCGTTGCCGCAGCTGTGATTCCAGCCGCAGCATCGAATCCTCGGCGGCGCGCAAATCGCCTTCCAGCCTGGCGATGCTCTCGGCCTTTTCTCGCAGCTCCTTTTCGAGCGCGCCCAGGGTCTCACCCTGATCGTCGACGGTCTTCTGCAGCGCGCCGATGCGTTCGGCCCGCGTGGCGACTTCCGCGCTCTTCACGCGCAGGTCCGCCTCCATCTGTGCCAGGCGCGCTTCCTTCTCGCTCACCGCAGCGACGATCGTCGACCATTTCTCCTTCCAGGTGTCGAGCTCGCGGGTATGCGTCTCGGCGAGCTCCGCCTGCATGCGCCCACGCGCCTCGATTTCCGCGATGACGCGCGTGCGCGTCGCCAGCTCCGCCTCCAGCGCAGCGGTGCGCTTCTGCTCCGCTTGCAGTGCGCCCGCCAACGCAGCGATTTCCGCGGCGCGCTCGGTAAGCTGCGCGCGCACTGAATCGCCCGCGTTCCTGAGAGCGAGCTGTTCCTGCTGGTGCTCGCGTCCGTGCACGGCGGCGGCGCGCAGCTCATCGAGACCCTTCTGGATGCGAGCGTCGCGCGCTGCCAGCTCGCTCTGCAGCCGGGCGAGTTCGCTCGAGTGCGTCTTGATGCGCCGCTCGAGGTCGGCGATCACACCCCCGGAGTCGTGGGTCGCCGCGCGCAGGCGTCCGAGCTCCGAGGTACGCTCATTGAGGGCGGCATCGCGCGTGGCAATCTCGGCTTGCAGCTCCACGATCACCGCATCGCGCTCGCGCAGCTGGGCCTGCACCGCGACCATATCGGCGGCGCGTTCCTTGATCCCGGCCTCCAGGCCAGCGACACGCGCTCGCTGTCGTTCGACTTCCTGTTCGCGCACAAACAATTCGTCATCGTAGAAATTGCGGCGCGTTTCCAAGCTTTGCAACGCTTCGACGCAGCTTTCGGCCTGCCGCTGGCTCACGTGCGCCGTCTCGACGGCGAGCGCGACTTTGTGCGCTTGATCTTGCAGTTCCTGTGCCAGCTCCAGGCGGGCTTCTTCCTTGTCGCGCAGGAGGGTATCGAGTGATGCGATTCGTGCGTCACGCGCCGCGAGGCTCTCCTGGAGCGCACGCACCGCGCCTTGCGTCTGCTCGGTCGTGGCGCGCACCTGGGCGAGATTCTCGTCGCGGCCCGCCAGCACGCCCTCGAGTTCCGTCATCTGGTTATTGCGCGCGGCGATCTCTGTGTCGAGGAACGCGAGACGCGCATCGCGCGAGCGCAGCGTGTCGGCGAGGGCCACTTTTTCCAGCTCGAGGGCATCGCGTTGCCGCTCTAGCGAGCGGATCTGCTCGGCGCGCGCCGCCAGATCGCCCTTGAACAGCGCGATCGTCGCGCCGCGTGCCTCCAGATCCGCGGCCAGTCCGACTCGCACTTCCTCGAGATCGGTCATACGGCTCAGCAGATCCGTCTTCTCCTTCTCCAGGGAGCGAGTCTGCCGCTCGGAACCGTGCTGGGCCTCGGTAGCTTCCTGCCGGTGACGCTCGGCCTGCGTCAGGGCGCCAGCGCGGGCTTCGAGCTCGCGCTCCAGGCGCGCCAGCCCCTGTTCACGCTCACGCAGGCGGCGCTCGGACGAATCGCGCTCGCGTTCGGCGCGCGCGAGCAGTTGCTCGAGATTGGCGGTGTGCTCTGACTTGGCGTGAAGATTGGCTTCGAGCGTGCGGATGGTGTCGAAGATTCCGGCGGGTGCGCCACCCGATCCCGACACGGGTCCCGGTGATACCCAAGTGTCGGTGTTGCTCAGCCCCGCTTCGCTCCGCTGACCGGCTTCCAACGCGCCCGTGTCCAGCGCCGGCAGCTCTTCCGTGCTGTCGGTATCGTGTTGCTTGTCCTGAGTTCGGTCTGCTCGTGTGCTCATCATCGATGAGCCCCCTTCTCATGCCGAGGGTCTTATCGTACGGACCGTATTCCGCCAGGATCGGTCCGCCCTTTCCGCCAGTGGGTCGCATCCAACCGCGAAAGGCAAGAGCAGACTAAACATAAGAGTGGGTGCGAGGCAAATCGGCAGTCCGTGCTGCTCGCCCGGCCCCCCCGGAGGCAGCGGTCAGCGGGCGTCCAGGAAGTCGCGTACCCGCTGCGCCAGGGCCTGCCCTGCCAGGCCGAACAGCTCCATGCTGCGTTGCTCGAGGTCGGCACTGCGTGCGGCGCGTAGGAACTGCCGCGCACGGGCGCCCTCCCCGGACTCGTCGCTGGCGCACAGCAGCAGCGTCGGCTGTTTGAGCAGCGCCAGGCGCTCGCCCGGCTTGTACTCACGGGCGGCCGCGGTGAGCCAGCGCGCCGCGGGGCCGTTGTGCAGGAGTTCCGCTTCGCCCTCGGCTGGCCACGCTCGCCCTTGTGACGCCGACTGCGCATCGGCGCTCGCCGGGCTCATGGGAATGAAGATCAGCCGTCGCACCGTTTGCGGGGCGGCAAGTGCAAGTTCCGCGGCGATCAACGCGCCAGCGCCGCAGGCGAGCACGTCGAGCTGACGGAAATGCATGGTATTGGCGAAATCCACAAGCGCTCCGGCGTACTCCGCGATTGAGGGCTGGCGGGCCGGCGGATCCGATTCGCCACAGCCGGGAAGATCCGGCGCGTAGACTGACCGATCATGCGCAATCGCGGGCAGCCAGCGAGCGAACAGGCGGCTCGAAGCCCACTCCGCGTGCACGCACAAGAGTGTCGTGCGCTCATCGAAGCCGCCGCTGGCCGGAAATGCCGTGCGCACGTTGAGCTGGCCGAAGCGGCAATCGAAATACGCGCGCCGCACGCGGACCTGGCCGTCACTCATCCGGTCGTGGGATTGCTGTGACACTGCGCCCCTCTTCATTGCCCGATCCACACGCTCAGCATCGAGATCGAACCGAGCGCCACCTGGTCGTTGAAGAACGCGATCGGCTCCGCCTCGTCCCGCACCGCCAGCGAGTAGAGCAATGGCAGGTAGTGCTCCGGGGTCGGAATCGCGGCCGTGGAGGCGGGATGCAGCTCTCGATAGTCGATGAGCGCGTCATGCTCACGACGCGCAATCCGCTCGCGCAGCACGTCGTTGAACTCGATCGCCCAGTCATAGCCGGCTCCTCGGCCGCCTCGGTCCATCACCGCGAGATTGTGCACGACGTTGCCACTGCCAACGATCAGCACTCCTTCGTCGCGCAGCGGCGCGAGCTCCTGGCCGAGAAGATAGTGGAATGCGGCCGGCTGGCCGGTGTCGAGACTGAGCTGCAGCACGGGGATATCCGCGCGCGGATACATCAGTCGCAGCACCGCCCAGCTGCCATGATCGAGGCCGCGCGCATGATCGGGACGCACTTGAGCGCCGTGCACCAGTCTCACGACGCGGCTGGCCAGCTCCGGAGCGCCTGGCGCGGGATACTGGATGTCGTAGAGCGCGCGCGGAAACCCGTAGAAATCGTGAATCGTGGCAGGCGCGCGTCCCGCGGTGACATGCACGTCGCGCGTTTCCCAGTGCGCCGAGACGCACAGGATCGCGCTGGGCCTCGGAATGCGTTCACCGATCTCGCGCCAGGTGCGGCTGAAAGCGTTGTCCTCGATCGCATTCAGCGGTGAGCCGTGGCCGACAAAGAGCGCGGGCATTCTGGCGCGGGTCGCGGCAGAGTTCGATGCTTCGCTCACGCGTGGGTCGCTCACGCGTGGATGATCAGTCAGGCTCGACCGTCAAGCAACCGGGCTCGCCGGCGATCAGGTGCTCTCCTTGGCATCAAACGAGGCCCGTCTCCGCCTCACTCTCCGTCGCTTCCAATGCGGCGGACTCCTGTGATCGCGGCACTCGGCGCCGGCGCCGCGCGCGCCGCCAGGCACGCGCGCTCGACGTGATTACGGGGGCTGCCGACGGACTGAGGAATTCCGCCAGCGGTCCCCAACTCGTGATCTGGCAGCTGACGGACTTGATGGTGAGCAGGATCGGCGTAGCGAGGAGTAGCCCCGCAACTCCCCAGATCCAGCCCCATACCCACAGGCCGAGAAATACGATCAATGGGCTGAGTGCCAGGCGTCGCCCCAGCGCGAGCGGCTGCACGAGCTGGCCTTCGATCGTCGCCGCCGTGAGATAGCTCAGCGCCACTCCGAAGGCGGGCGTCAACGTGTCGTGCGTGATGATCGCGACGATCGTGAGCACCGTGAGCGTGGTCGCGGAGCCCGCGTAGGGAATGAAATTCAGCACTGCCGCCATCAGGCCCCACAGGATCGGTGTCGGCAGGTCGAAACCATAGGCAATGCCAGCCGTGACGGTGCCGAGGCCGAGATTGATGAGCGCGATCGTCCCCAGGAAGCGCGACAGTTCGCGCCGCGCCCGCTCGACGACGATGACGCCATGTCGCGCGGCGCCGGTGCGCCGGCGCGCCGTGCCCAGGCGCGCGAGTAACGGAGGTCCGGAGGCGAGCAGGAAAAACGTCAGGAAAAATACGCCTACTACTGGCACCAGGATTGCCGGCGTCTTGCGCAGCAGCCCCTGGTATTCGCTCGAGGGATTCGGCGTGGTCGTCGGGCTGGCGCCGCCGGTGACGCGCTCCGCCTGCGCGGCAACGTTGTCGATACGCACCGCCACCTGCTGCAGCGGGCGAAGTTTGCGTTCGACGTCCGACAACACGCTGGGGACGCGCGCGAACCACGCCTGCGCTGGATCCTTGGTGAGCTGAATCAGCGTCGCGAGCGCCCCGACGACCATCAGCATCACGACTGCCGCGGCGATGCCGTTTCGCAAGCCGAGTCGCCGCAAGCGCTCGACGGCAGGCGAGAGGATGACGGCGAAGAACAGTGCCAGCCCGATGGGCATGGTCACTTCGCGCCCCAGGTGCAGGGCCGCGACGACCGCAATGCCTGCGAGAACCATCAGTGCGACTCTGCCGGGACCTTTCGCCCGCGGCGCAAACAACGTTTCGTTGAGTTCATCCATCGAACCAACCTCCGCACGCGCCGGGCACTGACGGGCCGCCCATAAAGAAGCCGGCGGGGCCGCTTTCGACCCCGCCGGCTCGGACTTCAACATCGTCGTAGTGTCTTCTTCCGGTCGCAGTTACGACTTCGGCTTGAGCTGCAGGTCGTTGTGCACTTCCTTCACGCCCTTCACCGAGCGCGCGACTTCCGTCGCCCGCGACTTGGCCGCCTCAGAGTCCACGAAGCCGCCGAGCTCCACGATGCCAGAGTTCGTCTCGACGTTGATCTGGTAGGCCTTGGTCGTCTCATCGGAGATCAGCCCCGTCTTCACCTTGGCGGTGATGGCGGTGTCGTCGATCACTTCGCCGGCAGAGCGGTCCGCATCCGCCATGACGACCGACTTGACCTCGAGGTTGTTGCGCACTTCCTTCACGCCGCTCACGCCTTGCGCCGCCTTGGTGGCCGCAGCCTTCTCGGCCTGGGTGCCGACGAAGCCGTTCAGCTGCACCACGCCGCGATAGGCGTCGACGTTCACTTCGCCCGCCTTCACGAGATCGTCGTCGACCAACGCTGCCTTGACCTTGCCGGTCAGCACGCTGTCGTCAACCGTCTCACCGGCGCTGCGCTGTGTCGGTGTCGACGAGCACGCCGCGATCAGCAGGGCGCTCAACAGCGCCGTAGCCGTACTGAGAGTGAATGATCGTCTCATCAGCAGTCTCCTGGTCAGTTGGTGAACCTGTCTGTAAGCGTCAAAACACACTGCGGCAGTTCGGCGGCTACTTCATCGCAACTCGATGCGCTGGTCCGTAGGACGGGGCCGCAAGCAGTGACGGACGTCGACTGACATCAGCGCGCTGCTTGCGGCGCTTTCGTTATTGCTGCGGCGGCTGCCCGCTGTTGTCCGGTGGCGTCTGCGCCGGCGGCTGCGCCTGGTCCGCGGGCGGCGGTGCTTCCTGCGCAGGCGGTGGCGTTTCGGGTTGCGAGCTCGCCGGTGTCTCGGGCGGAGTGGCTTCGGGGCGCTTGCAGCCGGCGAGCGCGAAGAGCGACAGCAGTGCCGCGATCATCAGGTACTTGGTCTTCATCGGTTCGCTCCTCTGGGTATAGACAAACTCAGCACACGCGCCATCTCGGCCGCGTCACCTGGGGAGGAAGTTGCAAGGCGTATGCCACGAGCTGCGGGGCGTTGTGCCGTGCAACCAGGACGGCTCGTCGGCGCACTCGCATATGCCGGCAAAACAGTGAATTGAATGCGACGTGTCAGACAAACACCGACACGGCCGCAGCAGTGCGTCCTAGGCGCGGATCAGTGGGCGCTGCTCCAGCGCGGGCAGGCAATACGTTACAAAGCTTCACCAAGGCCGAGGCAGAAATTGCACTCGGCGCGGTCCGACGGTTTTTCTCTACTGACCACGCGAATTTTTACCGATAGGGGAAGCAATGGATACCGATGCACTGGATACCACCGTGACGCCGCTGCTCGCGAAGGGCCTGTTGCATGAGAAGGGGCTGGGCAATGTGCTGGGAACCTCGCCCGCGATACGCTCGATGTTCGAACTCATTCAACGCGGCGCGCCTACCGAAGCTACCGTGCTGTTGCTCGGCGAGAGCGGGGCCGGCAAGGAGCTGGTCGCTGAGACGATTCACCAGCTCAGCAGTCGCGCCAGCGGGCCGCTGATCGCGATCAACTGCGCCTCCATCCCGACGACGCTGATCGAAGCCGAGCTGTTCGGCTACGAAAAGGGCAGCTTCACCGGTGCTTCACGCTCGCACGCAGGTGTCTTCGAGCGCTCCGACCGCGGCACACTGTTTCTCGACGAGATCACCGAGATGCCCCTCGAGATGCAGACGCGGCTGTTGCGGGTGCTGGAGACCGGCCGCTTCTATCGCGTCGGCGGAACGCAGGAGATTTGCACCGACTTTCGCGTCATCGCGGCGACCAACCGCGACATTCCCGACGCGCTGCGCGACCGGAAGCTGCGCGAAGATGTCCTGTACCGCCTCGCCGTGTTCCCGATCCGCGTACCGGCGTTGCGTGATCGCGCTGCGGACTGCGAGTTGCTCGCGGACCATTTCCTGGCCGAGCTCAATGCGCGCGGCAGCACCAGCAAGCACTTCTCGGAGAATTCCCGCGCCGTGTTATGTCAGCACCAATGGCCTGGCAACGTGCGCGAGCTGCGTAACGCCGTGGAACGCGCGTTCATCATGGCCGACTCCGAACTTGAGCTTGCGCCCACGATCCTTCCGCGACTAGATTCGGCACAGGGCGATGACCCGCGACAGGCTGTGGTGCTGCCAATGGGGTCGCGCCTGGACGAAGCGGAGCGCTCACTCATCGAAGCGACGCTCGATCACTTCGATGGCAACAAGCGGCGTGCCGCGGAAGTGCTCGGCTGCAGCCTCAAGACGCTGTACAACAAGCTCAACCGCTACGCACGCGACTCTTCATGGGTGGCGCAGGCGAACTCGTGAGGAGCACTGAAATGGGACGCCCATGGCACGTGTGCTGATCGCTGACGACCATGCCGTAGTCCGCGCCGGACTCAAGCAGTTTCTGGTCGAGGATCGCGGCATCAGCGCCATCGGCGAGGCCGCGACCGGCCGCGAGACTCTCGACCGGCTGCGCACCGAGAACTGGGATCTGGTCATCCTCGACATCGGCATGCCGGACCGCAGCGGCATCGACATCCTGCAACAGATCCGTTCGGTTCATGACCGCACCCGCGTGCTGGTCCTGAGCGGCTACCCGGAACGGCAATACGCGTTGAACGTGCTGCGTGCCGGAGCGAGCGGCTTCATCGAGAAAGGCACTGCGCCCGAAGAGCTGCTGCGCGCGGTGCGCGCGGTACTGCAGGGCCGTCGCTACGTCAGCTCCACCCTGGCCGAACAGCTCGTGGGCGAACTCGATGGCGATGCGGACAAGCCATTGCATGCGCGCCTGTCGGAACGCGAATTCCAGGTGTTCTGCAAGCTCGCGGCCGGCCGCGCGGTGTCGGAGATCGCCGCCGAGCTATGCCTGAGCGTCAAGACGGTGAGCACCTACCGCAGCCGCATACTGCAGAAGATGAGCTTCGAGACCAACGCGGATCTGACCTCGTACGCGTTGCGCAACCAGCTCATAAATTGAGGGAAGCCGCACAATTGGCAATAGCCAGGTACCCGCCGACAAAGAGAATAGGACTCCATGTAGGTGCGACGTCAGCGCCGTCTGATACCAGACTTGCGACGTTGGGCGGAGAATATCGCCTATCAAGTGGCAAGGTGTTTGTGTGAGTGCCAGTGAAATGGACAATTTGCGAATCCTGATCGTGGAGGATTCCCCCATCGTCGCCGAGCGGCTGCGGGAATCTTTGCGCGAGATGCGGGCGATACGGATCATCGATACGATCGACAGAGAAAACAAGGCGATCGAGGCGATCGAGCGCGGCGGAGTCGATGTCGTGGTGCTCGACCTGCGCCTGAATCGCGGCACCGGCTTCGGGGTGCTGCGGGCGCTCAGCAACCACGAAGAGCGGCCGATCGTGATAATTTTTACCAACTACGACCTGCCGGAATATCGCCGCCAGGCGCTCGCGCTGGGCGCGGATTATTTCCTCGACAAGGCGCGCGACTTCGAGCGGCTGCCGCAGTTGATAGAAACGCTGCGCGGCGGCCGACCGCGTCACCCCGAACTCGTGCCTGCCTGAGAGCCCACGTCCGGCGGATTGTGAGCGCCGGTGAGGTGCGTGATCTCCGCATCCGCGGTAGCGCTGCGGATGATGTTGGCGATGGGAATCGACACCCGCACGCGCGTGCCGCCTGCTTCGCGACGTGCAATTTCACACTGACCACCCAGCGCATTGATGCGGTGGCGCATGCCCGCCAGCCCATGACGCGGCAAGGCATCGTCGACCGGCGACAAGCCGCGTCCGTTGTCCGTGATGGTGAGAAGAAAATGCTCTCCCTGCACGGCGACTTCCATTTCCGCCTCGGTGGCGGCGGAGTGGCGCAGGATGTTGGTGAACGACTCCTGCGCGACGCGGAACAGCGCGATCGCCGCATCGTTGGTGAACTGCGGCTCCTCGCTCGGCAGGTGGTGTGTGCACTTGATGTTGTTGCGGGCGCAGGTCTCGTCGAACTGCCAGCGCAGCGCGGTATACAGCCCCATGTTGTCGAGCAGCGTCGGCCGCAGGGACTCGACCACGCGGCGCTTGAAATCGACACCGTTGTCCAGCGACTCCTGGATGCGGGTCCAGCGCAATTCCAGTTCCGGATCGAGACCGCGCAGGCGCGCATGCAGCCACGCCACGTCCATCTTGGTCGCGACCAGCAGGCTGCCGAGTGCATCGTGCAGCTCGCGCGCGAGGGATTGCTTCTCCCGCTCGGTGACTTCCTGCAAGTGGTTGGAGAGCGACAGCAATTCCTGCGTGCGGGCATCGACCATGCGCTTGAGCTGCGCGGCTTCGCGGCTGCGCCGGTTCAGAGCCCGGAGCAGGAACGCACCGACAGCAACCAGCAGCAGGACGTTGAGCAGCGTTGCGCCCGCCATGCTCCAGCGCGTGGTGCGCAAGTCCGTCTGCCACTGGGCCAGTGACCTCACGAACTGTTCGGACTCCAGCGTCTCGAGCTCCTGCACCCGGCTGCGCAACTGGTCCATCACGTTCTTGCCGGACCCCTGCATCGCCGGTGCGGTTCCGGTCTTGCGCCACTGGGCGTAGTGAAGCAGACCAGCGCCGAGGATCTCGAAACGCTGCCGTGCCAGCTGCCCGAGTTCGATCACCGGGTTGAGCGGCATGCCGGCACGCTGATAACTCCTGCCCAGCTGGTCGAGCACTTCACGGATCCGCGGCGCCGCATTGAGCAGTGGATCGAGATACTCGGCCTGCTCGGTAAGGAGGAACCCCCGTTGCCCGGTCTCGGCATCCACTATCAGCTGCATGAAACGCGACAGCAGTTTCTGGCGCTCCTGGATCTGCAGCACGCGCACGCTCACTTCGTTGAGACGCGAGTAGCGCTGCTCGAACAGCAGGTACAGGCCGGTGAGCAGCCCCGCGAGCAGCAGCACCGGCAGCCAGACTTTGAAGATGTCGCGCAACATCAGGCGTGCGAATCGGCGCGGGTGCGCATTGTGAGTGTCGTCCTACAGAGACTGGCGTGGCCAGCCGACGGCATCGATGTATGCCTTGTCGCATCGTACGAATCAAGTTCATTGAGCGTCGAAGCGGGGAAGAGCCATGCTGTATTACGCACTCGTATTCCCGATCGGCGCGATCGTCACCTTCATCATGAGCGGGGCGCGCCGCACCTAGTACTAGACGAATTGTCGCTTTCCCGCCTGGTGCCGGCGGATCTTGGGCAGCTGGATGCCCCGGGAATTTGCCGCAAGGGACACGCAGGATGCGATGACGGCACTGGTCACGGCCAGCAGAGCTGACCAGGCGCCGGGCGGGAAAAGCGGCTCCCCAGCGAACCCACGGGAGGGCGAGTCCATGCAACGTACCGAACGCGGTCACGCGGCGCAGCACAGCGGCGGCGAACATCCGTTCCAATAGCCCGGCACGCGGGGTCTTCAGTATTGGTTGGGGCCCAGTACGATCGCGCGACGGGCAGATCGGTCCGCAATCCACCCCGCTGCGCTCGGCCACGTTGCTGTCGCCTCTGTCCCTGACAGGCAACGCCGCTGCGGCCTCGCGAGCTGTGTCAACGGGTCCGCACTGGGCCCCATGCGGAGAGGGTTGCAATCGACATGCCACCTGCGAACGACCGATATGTGGCTCGAAACCAGCGGCGATGCGCTTCCCCTCGCCTTCGCGCCCTTTGCTTTCGCGTCGGGTCGCAACGATTTGCAAATGGTTCCCGCGACGCACGCAAAGCTTACGCGTCTGCGAGCGCGTCGAGCGTTCGAACAGCGCTCAACCCATGGCACATGTATTGCACAAATTCAGCTACTGGAAGGGGAATCGGAAGGGAGATGAGTCAATGAAAACGGCGGCGGCGATTACAGCTTTCATCGTGCTCGTCCTGCAGTCCGGCGGACAGATCCAGGGAGCGGGCGAGCAGACCATGCATGCCCAGCCCAGACGAATTGCAGCAACGCCGCAGGAGCAGCCGCAGTACTGCCAGCGGCTGGTGGCTAACGACATCACGACCGCGGTGCTGCGGCAGGACGATGACCGGTTGTTCCTGGAAGGCGGCGCAGGAATGACGGTTGCGGATTTTTGAACCCTGACCGCTTCGTTTGCGAACTCATTGTGAGGTGATCAATGTCAATCATCATCTGGCTCGTGGTCGGTGGCCTGGTGGGCTGGCTCGCGAGCCTTTTCATGCGCACCGATGCGCAGCAGGGCATTTTTCTCAACATCGTCGTCGGCATCATCGGCGCAGTGCTCGGCGGCTGGCTGCTGGCACCGTTGTTCGGCACCGGGACCATCAACCAGGGTGACTTCAGCTTCAGCGGCCTGCTGGTCTCGCTCCTCGGCGCGATCATCCTGCTCGCGATCGTCAACCTGGTACGGCGCGGCAGCGCTCGCTAGTCGCTGCTCGATGAGCCCGCCGTGACCGGCACCTCCATGGTAGCGATCACGGGCAGGTGATCGGACGCGACGCGCGAGCACGGCGAGCGGTGCGCCCGCACCACCAGCAAGTTCGCACGTGGACTCGCCCAGATTCGATCCAGGGCGAATAGCGGCCACGCCGCCGGAAACGAGCGTGGCGCGGGACGGCGGCCAAAAATCGCGTGCAGCCAGCGCAGCGGCCTGCCGAGCGGCAGCCATTCATTGATATCCCCGAGCAGCACCACCGGTGAAGTGGCAGCGATGTCGCCGACGATCTCCAGGATCTTGCGCATCTGGTGACGCCGCTCGCCCGGCGTGAGCCCCAGGTGGGTCACGATGAAGCGCACGGCTGCACCGTGGACCTCGACCTCGACATCGAGCGCACCGCGCGGCTCGCGCCATGAGAAGCTGAGATCGTGACGGCGCACGACGCGCACCGGGTGACGCGTCAGCAGTGCGTTCCCGTAGTGGCCGTAATGGCGCAGGATCCGCAGGCCCGCGACCGCCTGCATGGCGCTGGCGGAGGCCAGGAAATCGAGCTGCATGGACGTTGGCGCGGGGCCCGGCGTGTTGTCGACCTCCTGCAGGCCGATGGCATCGCAGTCGAGCTCACGGATCACGGTCGCGATCCGGCCCGGGTCGCAGCGCCCATCGAGACCAACGCAGCGATGGATGTTGTAGGTGGCGATGCGCAGGGTGC
Source organism: Steroidobacteraceae bacterium (assembly GCA_035644435.1). Taxonomy (GTDB): domain Bacteria; phylum Pseudomonadota; class Gammaproteobacteria; order Steroidobacterales; family Steroidobacteraceae; genus DATBVX01. The sequence goes on from DASQOO010000005.1 coordinate 33,782, forward strand.
GATGAGTTGCACTGGAGCTCTCGCCCTGCTCCGTCGCGACGGCCTCACTGTCTCGCGGGTGCGCGTTCATGAGATTGGGCCGTGGACAACCAGCGACGCACCGCGAATGTTGCGACCGCGAACACGGCGACCACGAGCGCGATCAGCCAGAGATTCACTTGCCGCGGGTCGCGCAGCGCGGCCTCGAGCTGGTGACCGAATACCGTGGCGGCCAGTGTGCCCGGCAAAACGCCGATGGCGGTTCCCAGCATGAAATCCCGCAGGCGCATCCGTATCGCACCCGCGACGACCCCTTCGACCACGAACGGTGCCAGCGGCACCAGCCGCAGCGCCGTCATCGCGATCAGGCCGCGCTGGCGCAACTGCTCGATCATGTGATTGAGCTTGGGGCCTGCGAGGCGGCGCACGGTGCCTCGATCGAGGCGCAGCCCCGCGAGATACGAGAGAAGGGCGGCGAGCAGGATGCCGCACATCGCGTAAGTGAATCCGAGCCACGGGCCGAAGGCGACGACGCCGAACAAGGTGATGAGCGGGCGCGGGAACAACGTGACGGCCGCGGGCGTGTACGCAGACACCACCAGTACCGCAGCCCACGGGTTGTGCGCGAAACGATCTGCCCAATCCGTGATGCGATCCGCCGTGACCAGGCTGGCGAGCGGCGTGAAGCGCCACAGCGCCGCGAGGCCGGCGAGCACCAGCGCTGCAACTGCGACCCGACTCCAGGGGCTGCGCCGTTTCACGGCGCGCGGGCCAAGCTCGGCCTCGAGCTTCTCGAGCGCCACCGGCTGTTCCGGATCGACCAGGCTCGCGAGGTTCAGCAGCGCCTCCGGGACCTTGTCCTCGATTTCGAGCCGTCGCAGCGAGCGCTGGGCCGTTCCAAGTTCCTCGATCGCAGCGCTGATGGAGCCGAACGCCTGGATGCGTTCGGCCACGCGCGCGCGCTCTGCACCAAGGTGCTCGGCAAGAAGATCATCGCGGACCTCGCGGATGCGTTGCGCAACTTCGCTGCGTCCGCCGGCTTCGAGAGTGAGATCGCACTCGCTGTCGAGGCCCATCGAGCGATTGCAGATATTGGATGAGCCGATGCGCAACCATTCGTCGTCCACGATCATGAGCTTCGCGTGCATGTCGATGCAGGTGCCCGACGGCAGGCCTGCGATGAACGGGTAGTAGACGTGGAAGCGTCCGCCGCGATCGGCCTGGCGCAGGCGCTCGATCAAGCGCCTGCGCAGATTCTGCATGGTGAGTTCCTCGAGCCAGCCATGGCTCAGGAGCCTCAGCACCACCACGATTTCCGGCCCTTGTGCCTGCGCGAGTCGCGCGGCGAGTGCATCGCCGACGCGCAGCGAGGTGAAGTACTGGTTTTCAATGTAGATGCAATTGCGAGCCGCAGCGATCATGTCGAGATAGAGTTCTTCGACTTCACGCAGCGGCGCGCGATTGTCGGCCGGCGGCTGCGTGCGCGACACCGCGACGCGCGCGTCGCCGACGAGCGGCGAGTACTGCTGCGGCCACGGATCGTACTGCACCGGCACCGCTCGCACGGTGCGTCCGGTCGCGGCCCGCCAACGCTGGCGCGCCAGTTCGCCGAGCGCACTCGCGGCTTCTGCATCGACCATCATCATGGTGTCGTGAAACGGCGGGTAGCCGCTGCCGTTCACGGCGCGGCGCGGATCCTCGGCCCGGTGCTCACGCGTGTCCCAGCGCTTGGTCGTCAGGTCGAGGCCACCGCAGAACGCGATGCGATCGTCGATCACCACGACCTTCTGGTGATGACAACCCGCCACGGGATGAGTGTTGTCGTAGCGCACCTTCACGCGTCGATGCGGCCGCCAGCCAAGCCCGTAGATCGGCGGGAACTCGCGGTCCGTGCCGAAGATCATCGGGTAATCCCAGATCAACACGCGCACCTGCAGGCGCAGGTGATGTCGCACCAGCGAGTTGAGGAATTCGCCCAGCAGCAGCGCGTCGCCATTCGGTCCGACGCGCAGCACCGTCTGGCTGTTGAAATCCCACGCGAGGATCAGGATCGAACGCCGCGCCTGCTGCGCGGCAGAGGCGAAGGCGTCGAAGTAGGCGGCGCCGTCGACCAGCACCGCGAGCCGCGCCGCACGCGCAGTTCTCCAGCAGTTGAGGCCAGGCCGGAACAGACTCCGCGAGTCGCGGCGTGCTTCCGGCATCACTCAGCGATGCGCGGCCTG
>DASQOO010000006.1:0-5024 GCA_035644435.1 Steroidobacteraceae bacterium
GGCGATCAGCGCTCAGACCTGATGCGTCGATGGATAGGTGGGTAGACAACGTCTGAGCGCCGCCCGGACTGAGGGTTCGCGTGCGATTTTGAGTTCTTGACTCGAAATCGCACTGCGCATTTCACCCACGCTCTCAAGGCATACCCAGCCAACGACTCGAGCGGACTGCTCTACTCAGAAGTGACATGCCGCTTGTGCGCCGGTCGCAATTCGCGCGCCGGATGCGGCACCTCGCTCGGGTGACACACGAGCTTGAGTATGTCCTCGCGCTGCGCGTTCGCGTCGGCGTAGCCGAGCGCGATCAGCTCGCGCGTGTACCCCGCTTCGAACATGAGGTAGCTGCCCAGCGATCCGGTGGTCGCGCTGTGAGCGCCGATGACCCGCAGTAACGCGCGTAATGGGCGCGGCAGTTCCTTCACGTGACGGGCCGCAACCTCGCGCAGGTCGCGGCTCGGTGCCAGCACCATCGCGTCTATTGCGCGCAAGCCCGCGAACGAAACCGGCGCATGCAGCACCAAGTCGTTGAGTCGCTCGAGCTGTTCGATATCGGCATAGATCTGGTCCATGAAGAGGGTATCCAGCATGTAGCCGAAGATTTGCCCCGCGGTCGGCGCGGCGCCCGCCTTCATGTTGCCGAAGGCGCTTCGCAGGCCACTCTGGCGCACGCCGATCACCAGCAACCGCTCCGCTCCGAGGTTGATAGCGGGACTGAGGGGGTTGGTCTGGCGCATGGCGCCATCACCGTAGTACTCGTGATTGAGGCGCACGGCCGGAAACAGAAACGGAATCGACAGGCTCGCCATGAGGTGATCGAGACCGAGGTGCGCTCGCTGGCCACCGCCCGTGATCCGCGCCCAGTCGTGAAGCTCCGGAGCACCTTCGTAGAAAGTCACGCAGCGCCCGCTGCTGAAGCTCGTCGCGCAGATGCCGAGCGCGTGCAGCCGGCCTTTTGCCATCGACCGATGCACGCCGCGAAACGACATCGTGCGGCTGAGGAGCTCCCGCAACGGTCGGTTGTCGAACAGGGACTTGGGCGGCGGCAGCAGCAGCCCGCTGGAGACGAACGCCAGCAGCCAGTGCAGTCCGGCGCGCAGCATGCTCACCGTGTCGGCACGAAAGACCTGCTCCACGTGAAAGTTCGCCCACACCTGTTCCAGAGCCGCGACGGCGCTGCGGAAGTTGGCCGATCGGCTCGAGAGTGCCACCGCGGCAACTGCCCCGGCGGAAGTGCCGACGATGATAGGAAAGGGGCACGGGCTTTCGGCTGGCAGCCATTCAGCCAGTGCCTTGAGAACGCCTACCTGATACGCAGCTCGCGCGCCGCCACCGGTCAATATCAGCGCGGCTCGTTTCGGCGCATCACTCATTAGTGGACAGAGGCGCGTGCATTCAGTGACTGTTCATGGCCCTGCTGTCTAAGATACGTTCTCAGCGCGTTTCTGCGGAGGTCTCGATGCGTACGGTGGCGATTCGGTGCGCGACATTGCTGGCTGGAGCCTTCCTTGCGCTGGCGCTCGTCACCGCGGCGCGAGCAGCCGCGGAGCTCGGTTCGCCCGCGCCCGCGTTCAAGCTCCAGGATCAGGATGGCAAGTGGCACAGTCTGTCCGATTACAGCGGCCAGTGGCTGGTGCTGTACTTCTATCCCAAGGATATGACACCGGGCTGCACCACGCAGGCCTGCGACTTCCGCGACAACATTTTTGCTTTCCGGAAGGTTGGCGCCGCCGTGCTGGGCATCAGCGTGGACGATGTCGAGTCTCACAAGAAGTTTGCCGAGGAGCACGGACTGCCCTTTCCGATCCTTGCTGATCCCAGCAAGCAGACCACTCGGGATTATGGAGTGCTCAGGAGCCTGTTCGGCATGAAGCTCGCCAGTCGCGAGACCTTCATCATCGATCCGCACGGCAAGATCGTGAAGCACTACCCGCAGGTCGATCCGAAGGGACACTCGCAGGTCGTGCTCAAGGACCTGCAGGCGCTGCAGAAGTCCGGGGCGTAACGCCCGGACGGATTTGCAGTTGATGTTCCGCCTTGCCTGGCAGGAACGGCTGCGGCCGGCCCTGTGCCCAAGCCTCGAAGCCGGCACGATAGTAGGGCGAGAGCGGGTGTCCGCTCTGCCCGCCGGGCATATGGAAGTAGGCCTGCGCTTCGCTCCCGGGCGATACCGCGAAACGCTCCGATGCACCGAAAGTCCTGCCCTGCACCCGCGGCATGTCCATATCGCCGCGGAGCTCATGCACAGGCATGTTGAGGAGCCCTCCAAGCATCGGGATGCGTCCCAACGGGTGCCCCACAATGACGCGATTGCGGTCGCCCCAAGTACAGCGCGCCAGCTGGCGGCAATCCTTGAGGAGCCTCTCGATCGTGGCATCGACGCTGCGCAGCTCGAGATCGCGCCAGCTCTGATACTCAGCGCTCAGGAGGTGTGCCGGCTCAGCCGACAGGAGCTGCCACAGGGGCCCCTCGAATTGTGAGGCGACTTGCACCTCTTCCGGATCGGCGTCCGGCCGTCGTGCGCGCGCCGTGAGCATGGCGAAGACTCGATCGCGCATGTCGGCTCGCCATTCGCGCAACAGCCGGTAGCCCACCGCATCGACGTCCGCGCGCTCGCTCGATTTGTCGATCAGGGAGCGGAACTCGGCCCGTACGGGATGCTCAGCAACGGCCCGCTGGTCGAGCAACTCCAGCAACTTGTTTTTCCATCGCTTGAGGAACCGGGCGCGATCATCGAGCTGAATCGCGAGCATGTCCGACTCGGTCGCCTTGTCGAGCGCGCGCAGGTCGTCGCGGATCTGGCCCGAGCGTGCGCCGATCTCGAAGTCGCCCTCTCCGATCAGCCGTGACGCTTCGCCGTCGACGACCCGGGCGTTGGCCGTCCAGATGCGCCCGCCCTCGGGGTTGAGAATTCTTGGATAGTGTTCCGGCGCGAGCCACCCGGACCAACCGTTCCCGGGCTGTGACCAGTCCGACGGGAGGGTGGAATCCTCGGCGCCACGCACGGGAATCAACCCCATGATGGTCCAGCCGATGTTGCCGTGCTCATCCGCCGCCACGAAATTCTGTGGCGGAGCGCCGACCCGGTTCGCGATCTCGAGGGCACTTGCCACGTCTCGCGCGGACTCGAGCCGCAGCAGCGCCAGGTTCGTCGCCTCTGGCATCTGTGCAATCCAGGCCGCTGCGCGGCGCCGGCCGGCACGATCGCGGTCGAACACCGGTCCCCAGATCGTGCCGAGCACTTCCAGCGCTTGATCCGCCTGCCCCCGCACCTTGATCGTCTCCGTGACGCGCTCGAACGGCCTGAAACCCGCGGCAGTGAGGTACTCGCCCGGGTGCGTGGCGTCTTCGTGCAGAACAATCAGCTCGGTCCAATCCCCGTAGCTGTTGGTGAAGCCCCAGGCGACATGGCCGTTGCTGCCGGCGACCATGGCCGGCACTCCTGGAAGCGTCACGCCGCTCATGTCGATCTTGGGTTGCTCACCAGCATCCCCGAGCACCTGCCAGCGCGCGCGATACCACGTATTGGGCACCGAAAGACCGAGATGCATGTCGTTTGCAAGCAGCGCGTGCCCGGTTGCCGTGAGCGCGCCTGCCACGGCCCAGTTGTTGCTGCCGACCTGCAGCTCCTCGTCCACCGGGCGAAACGCTGCGGAGGCATGCGCCAGGGCCGCGCCGCGTAAATTCACTTCGCTCGCGGATGGAATCGGCTCGGACGGAAACGCCGCGCCCGTCAGTGGTGCGTCCCACTCGGTGCCGCGCTGATACAGAAATCGGTAGAGTGCGGCCGGCACGTTGTCGTGGACTATGCCGCGCGAGGCTTCACTCGCGAAACTCGAATAGGTAAGCTGCTCGTACATGGAGAGGACGACGAGGACGGAGTCCTCTGCTCGCCACGCCCGCGGCTTCGCACGCACCAGCCAGTATTCGAACGGGCGACTCGCAAGCGACTCCAGGCCGGCATTGACGCCCGAGACGTAGGCGTCCAACAGCTCGCGCTCAGGTGCACTCGTACGCGCCAAGACGTCCTGCGCGACGTGACGGAAGCGATGGATGCGCATCCGCTTGTCGTTATCGAGGGCGAGGCTTCCGAAGAGCTCCGCCAGTTCACCGGCGGCAAAGCGGCGCGACAGGTCCATCTGGAAGTACCGATCCTGCGCATGCACGAAGCCTGTGGCCCAGGCGATATCACGCCGATTCTGGCCACGCAGCAGCGGCACGCCCAGAGAATCGCGTTCGATCGAGACGGCCGCCTGCACGTCCCCAGCGCGCTCGCCATCGAGAGGCGGCAGGCTCGAACGCAACAGCAGATAAGCGCCGAGGAGCAGCGCGACGATGATGACCGCCACGGCAAGGAGCAGCCGGCGCAGGCGCCGCACGGTCAGCCTGCCGACACTTTGAGGATCTTCATCGAGTTGGTGCCGCCGGAAACACCCGACAGCTCACCCTGGGTGAGAATCACGAGGTCGCCGATGCTCACCAGCTGGCGCTTGAGAAGCTGAGCGAAGATCGCCGTGTACAGGGCTTGCGGATCGGTATCCGTGATGTCGAATGGCACGGGGTACACCCCGCGATAGAGCGTGACGCGCCGGCGCGTCATCTCGTGGCGCGTGAAGGCATAGATCGGGATGTCAGAGCGGATGCGCGACATCCAGAGTGGAGTGGATCCCGATTCGGTCAAGGCGACGATCGCCCGGACCCGCATGTGATTGGCGGTGTACATCACCGCCATCGCGATCGCTTCGTCGGTCCCCTGGAATTGTCCTTCGACGCGGTGTCGTACGCGGCTGTGCGCGAGCTGATACTTCTCGGCACCGCGGATCACATTCGCCATGGCCTCAACGGCCTTCACGGGGTATTTGCCCACCGCCGTTTCGGCCGACAGCATGACCGCATCGGTACCGTCCATGACTGCGTTCGCGACATCAGATACCTCGGCGCGCGTCGGCATCGGGCTGTGGATCATCGATTCCATCATCTGCGTCGCGGTGATCACGACGCGATAGCGGTTGCGCGTCTGGTGGATGATC
>DASQOO010000007.1:0-2641 GCA_035644435.1 Steroidobacteraceae bacterium
GTCCTCATGATCTGGCTGCCGCCGATCCCGAGCAGCGGCAGAATCGCGACCGCGAGGACGATGATCCCCATTCCGCCCAGCCACTGCAGCTCGCAGCGCCACAAGTTGATCGAAGGCGGCAGCTTGTCGAGCCCTGATAGCACGGTCGAACCGGTAGTGGTGAGCGCCGCAACGGTTTCGAAGTAGCCGTCCGTGAAATCGAGCTCGGGCATGTACATCAGCAGGGGCAGGGTGGCGAATGCGGGCAGGACGGTCCAAACCAGCGCCACCAAAAGAAACCCGTCGCGGGTCTGCAGCTCTGCCTGGCGGGAGCGGGTAAGCACCCACAAAATCGCTCCGCTCGCAAAGGTGATCAGCACGGCTTTCTCGTAGGCGTACCGTGCCGGATCACCGTACCCGAGCGATACGCACAGAGGCAGGAGCATGGCAAGGGCGAAGACGACGATCAAGACGCTCAGCACGTTGAGTACGGGAAACGGCCTTACCATGGGCGCGCAGAATCGGCTTCAGACGAAGCCGGCGCTGACCTCGAAGAGTTTCTCGACCTTGGGCAGGAGTTTCTTGTCGGTGACGAAGACGATCAAGTGGTCCTCCGCCTGCACCACGGTGTCGTGATGCGCCATGATGACCTTGTCGCCGCGCACGACTGCGGCTATTGCGGCGCCCTTGGGGAGGTCGATTTCCTCGATCCTCCGGCCGACGCAGCGGCAGGAATCCCGGTCTCCGTGCACCACGGCCTCGAGCGCCTCGGCCACGCCGCGGCGCAGGCTGTGCACCCGGGTAACGTGGCCGCGCGGCACATGGGCGAGCAGCGTACCGATGGTTGCCTGCGCCGGTGAAATCGCGATATCGATCTGGCCGGCTTGGAGGAGATCGACGTAGGAGCGCCGGTTGATGAGCGCGACCACGCGGCGTGCGCCCATGCGCTTCGCAAGCAGGCAGGACATGATGTTGTTCTCGTCGTCGTTGGTTACCGCGACGAACAGGTCCATATCGGAGACGTTTTCGGCCTCCAGGAGTCCTTCGTCGGTGACGTCCCCCTGCAACACGAGCGCCCGATCGAGGCGAGTGGAGAGCACCTCGCAGCGCCTCTTGTCGTACTCGATGATCTTGATCGCGTAGTCGCGCTCGATCGCGCGCGCGAGGCGCAATCCGATGTTGCCGCCCCCCGCGATCATGACTCTCTTTACCGCCTGGTCCATGCGCCTCAGCTCGTGCATGACCTGGCGGATGTCTTCGGTCGCGGCGAGGCAAAATACCTCGTCTCCGGCCTGCACCACGGTATCGCCCTCGGGCAGAATCGGGCTGTCACCGCGAAATATGGCGGCGATGCGCGTGTCCACGGACGGAATGTGCTTCCTCAGATCCTTCAGGGGATGACCGACCAGAGGACCGCCTTGGAATGCGCGCACCGCGACCAAGCTCACCTTGCCGTGGGCGAACTCGAGCACCTGCAGTGCTTCCGGAAACTCGATGAGCTTGACAATGTAGTCGGTAAGAATCTGCTCCGGACAGATTGCCAGGTCCACGTCGAAGCAGTCCGGGCCGAGTACGCGTTCGTTGGAAAGATAGTCGGTTGCGCGCAGGCGGACGATGCGGGTTGGGACGTTGAACAACTGCTGTGCCAGCTTGCAAGCGACCAGGTTGGTTTCGTCGCTCTGCGTTACCGCGATCATCATGTCGCAGTCCTCGATACCGGCCTCGACCAGTACCGATGGGTGCGCGGCGCTGCCGACCACGGTGCGCAAATCCAGGCGATCCTGGAGGTTGCGCAGCCTCGAGGCGTCGATATCCACGACTGTAATGTCGTTGGCTTCGGATACCAGGTTTTCGGCGACTGACGAGCCGACCTGCCCGGCGCCGAGGATTACGATTTTCAAGTTGGAAATCCGCGCGAAAAGGCACGCATTTTATGCCGACCTCTATCCCGAGTCAGTCTTCTTTTCGCCCGGCGAGAATGCCGAGAGCTTTCAACTTGCGGTACAAGTGCGTGCGCTCCAGACCGCTTCGTTCAGCGACGCGCGCTATGGACCCGTTCACCTGTGCGAGATGATGCTCGAAGTAGGTCCGTTCGAACGCTTCGCGGGCCTCGCGCAGGGGAAGATCGAGCGACAGGTCGGTCTCGGCGGAGCGGCGTGCAAACTGGGGCAGCACCCGTTCCGCGTCCGCGGCACCGATCTCCTCCTCCAGGCTGGTCAGCGCCAGGTTGCGCACTGCTGCGGCGAGATCCTCGAGGTTACCTGGCCAGGCGAAATAGCGCAGGACGTTGAGGGCACCGGTGGAGAAGTTTCGCGGCGGGCAAAAGCGCGTTTCCACCAACTGCGCAAGCATGAGGGTTGCGATCTCAGGAATGTCCTCCGGATGCTCACGCAGAGCCGGAAGCGCGATGACGATTCCCGCGAGTGCTTGCATCAAGGCCGCGTCGAAACCCAGCGATTCCACCAGGTGTTTCGGCTCCTCCGCGGTGAAAGACACTAGTTGCACGTTGCTTTTTTCCGCGCGTGCTGCGAGAAAAGCGAGGTGTTTCTGCTGGTTCCTGGACAGCATCGCGAGTTCACCGACGAACAGCACGCCGCTGGAAACCTGCTGCAGCAGATCCTGAGACGCCTCGTTGAGCGCGTGCGCCGCATCGATCCAGGGC
>DASQOO010000008.1:0-11272 GCA_035644435.1 Steroidobacteraceae bacterium
GCACTCAAGGCATTGATCGTTCCACACGCGGGATACATCTATTCAGGGATGGTCGCTGCCGCGGCGTTTCGCCTGCTGCGCGCCGAAAGGTCCCGCGTGCGCCGCGTGGTGCTGATCGGCCCGAGCCACAGGATTCCTTTCCGGGGCCTCGCCGTGCCCACCATGCGCGCCTTCGCGACGCCGCTCGGGGAGCTGCCGATCGAGCACGAGGGACGCAACGTGCTGCTCGGCCTGAAACAGATTCGGGCCACCGACATACCGCACGCCGAGGAACACAGCCTGGAAGTCGAGCTGCCGTTTCTGCAATGCCTGTTGGCGTCATTCGAATTGCTGCCGATCGCGGTCGGCGATGCGAGTGCCATCGAAGTCGCCGAGACCTTGGAAGCAGTGTGGGGCGGGCCTGAAACGCTGATCGTCGTCAGCACGGATTTGAGTCACTACCACGACTACGAGACGGCGCGGATCCTCGACCGCGCGACCAACGAAGCGGTTCTCGCGTTCACTGAGCGCCTGGGCGGCGAACAGGCCTGCGGCTGCATCGGCCTGAACGGCTTCCTGCGCGCGGCGCGAACACGCGGGCTCAGGATCGAGCTCAAGGATCTGCGCAACTCCGGAGACACGGCGGGCGATCGGGCCCGAGTGGTCGGCTATGGCGCGTGGGCGTTGTTCGATGCTTGACGAAGCGGCGCGGTGCACCTTGCTGGCGCTCGCGCGCGAATCCCTGCGCGCAGCCATGGATTCTGGAGCGCTCGGATTCCTTCCAGCGCGCGACTACGCAGATGCACTGCGCGCCTGGCGCAGCTCCTTTGTTACGCTTTCCCGCGCGGGCAAGCTGCGCGGTTGTTGCGGGCGTTTGGAAGCCGATCGCCCCCTGGTCGAGGATGTGTGGGACAACGCGTATTCCTCGGGATTTCGCGACCCGCGCTTCGAACCGTTGCTCGCACACGAATTGCAGGACTTGCAGATCGAAATCTCCGTGCTGTCGCCGCTCGAGAAGCTCGACGTGCACGGCACCGACGAATTGCTGGCGGTATTGGTGGCGCAGCGGGACGGCTTGCTGCTGGAGCACGCCGGCGAACGCGTGACGTTCATCCCGCATGTCTGGGAGGGTGTGGCGGATCCGGCGACCTTCGTGCGCCTGCTGCGCGAGAAGGCGGGCTGGCCCGCAGACGGCTGGGAGAGCGACCTGCAGGCGTGGCGCTTCGAAGCGGAGTCGTTCTAGGCAGCGGCTGAATTCTAGAGCTGGCGTCGTATCGGCGACGGCTCGAAAGTCAGCCGATGGCACGTCCGATAGTCGTCTGGATCGCCTCGGCCGCGGCTCGCGGGTCAGCCGCATCGCGGATCGGCCGGCCGACCACGATGTAGTCGGCCCCGTTCGCGAACGCTTCCTCGACTGTCACGACGCGCTTCTGATCGTCGCTCGGGCGGTTCTCGACCGGCCGGATGCCGGGCGTGACGACCAGCAGACGCTGACCGAGATGCTGGCGCAGGAGCTTCGCTTCGAGGCCGGAAGAGACGACGCCATCGCAACCCGCTTCCAGGGCCCGGCGGGCACGCGAGAGCACCAGCTGTTCAACGTCACAGCTGAAACCGAGGTCGTCGAGATCGCCACGATCGAGACTGGTGAGCACGGTGACGGCAAGAATCTTGACGTCGCCCTTCGCCTGCGCCGCAGCTTCCATGATGGACTGATTGCCGTGCACGGTCGCGAAGCTTACGCCGCGATTGCGCAAGCGCCGCACTGCGGCCGCAACCGTGGCCGGGACATCGAAGAACTTGAGATCGACGAATATCCGGTTGCCCTTGCCGACCATCCAGTCGAGCAACTCGAAGTACTCGCCGGCCATGAAGAGCTCGAGCCCGAGCTTGTAGAAGCACACCGAGTCACCCAGGCGATCGACCAATCGGCGCGCGCTGCCGGCGTCGGCGACGTCGAGAGCGAAGATCAGGCGCTCACGCGCGGGGATGTTCTTTTCAGCACTCATGTTCGTTCTGCAGGATTGAAAAGACGTTCGTGCTCGAGGATCGCATAACGATCCGTCATGCCGGCGATGTAGTCCGCCACCGCACGCGCCTTGCCGGCGTCACCGGCCGCGTCGCCGGCCTTCAAGGCGCTGGCACAGTGCTCGGGCGGCATCAAGCGCACATCAGCGCTGAAGGCGGTGAACAGCTCGCGCACGACACGACGTGCCTTGGAGGTCATGCGTTGCACCTTGTAGTGGCGGTACACGTGTTCGCGCAGGAACGCCTTGAGCTCGACCTGGCGCGCCTTGGCCTCGGTACTGAAACCGATGAGCGGCCGGCCGACGCGCCGCACCTCGTCGATGTTCGCCGGACCTGCCGACTCGAGCGCGGCACGACTCGCAGTGATCACATCGTTGACGACGTAGTCGATCATGCGGCGCACGACCTCGTGCACGACTTGCCGGTCGGTGAGCCCGGAGTATTGCTCCATGACCTGCCGGTGCTGCTCTGCGAACAGACGCGCTTGCAGCAGTTGCTCGACGCTGATCAGGCCGGCCCGTACTCCATCGTCGACGTCGTGGTTGTTGTAGGCGACTTCGTCGGCCAGATTGGCGAGTTGCGCCTCCAGTCCCGGCTGCTCGCGCCGCAGGAAGCGCTCACCGATCTCGGCCAGCTGGCGCGCGTGCGCCTGCGAGCAATGCTTGAGAATTCCCTCGCGGCATTCGAACGTGAGATTCAGTCCCGCAAACGCCGCGTAGTGATCCTCCAGCTCATCGACGACCCGCAGCGACTGCAGGTTGTGCTCGAAGCCCCCGTGCTCGCGCATGCACTCGTTGAGCGCGTCCTGGCCCGCATGTCCGAAGGGCGTGTGACCGAGGTCATGTGCCAGGCAGATGGCCTCGGTAAGCGTCTCGTTGAGCTTCAGCACGCGCGCGATCGTACGACCGACCTGCGCCACTTCCAGCGAGTGCGTGATGCGCGTGCGGTAGAGATCGCCCTCGTGGTTGACGAACACCTGGGTCTTGTAGACCAGCCGCCGGAACGCGGTGGAGTGAATGATGCGGTCGCGGTCGCGCTGATACTCGCTGCGAAAGCGTGGCGCGGGTTCCGCCTGGAGCCGGCCGCGCGACTGCGCGGCATGTGCTGCGTACGGTGCGAGCCCGGCGTCATCCTCGTGGTTGGTGTCTGTCACGGGCCGACGAACTCCTGCAGGGTCGCGCGCAGCTGTCCGGCATCGAAGTCGCTGCTCACCTGTGCTGCGCCGAGCCTGGGCAGAAGCACGAGTCGCAGCTGTCCGCCCTTCACTTTCTTATCCATAGTCATGAACTCGAGAGCGCGGGCCGTGCCCACGCGCGGCGCCGAGGTGGGCAGACTCGCCCGCTGCAGCAGCGCTCTCACTCGCTGCACGTCCGCCTCGGCAAGCCAACCGAGCCGAGCCGAGAGGTCTGCGGCCATGAGGAGCCCGACCGCGACCGCTTCGCCATGCAGCCACTCGCGATAGCCGGTGGCCGATTCGATCGCGTGCCCAAAGGTGTGGCCGAGGTTCAACAAGGCGCGCGCTCCCTGTTCGCGCTCGTCAGCCGCGACCAGGAGCGCCTTGATCTCGCACGACCGTCGGACGGCGTACTCGAGCGCCGCACTCTGGCACCGGAGCAGCTGATCGAGTGAACCCTCGAGCCAATCGAGGAACTGGGCATCGCCCATCAGGCCGTACTTGATGACCTCTGCCAGCCCGGCGCGCAGTTCGCGCGCGGGAAGCGTCCGTAGCGTGGCGATGTCGGTCAGCACGCCGCTCGGCTGATGAAAGGCGCCGATCAGGTTCTTGCCGGCCCGGTGATTTACTCCAGTCTTGCCGCCGACGGCCGAGTCAACCTGCGCAAGCAGTGTGGTTGGCACCTGCACGTAGGCGATGCCGCGCTGGTAGCTGGCGGCAGCAAACCCCGCCACATCACCCACTACGCCACCGCCCAGCGCCACAATCGCCGCGTCTCTGTGCAGCTTCGCGTCGGCCAGGGCGTCGAAGATCGTGTTGAGCGTATCGAGATTCTTGAACTCTTCACCGTCCGGAATGCTGTGGGTGGCAATGGTGCGTTCCCCGAGGCCACGCACCAGTGCCGCCAGATGCAGTTTCGCGACGGTGCCGTTGGTGACCACGAGCAGGTTGCGCTGGGGCAGCAGCCGCTCGAGCAGCGCCCGGTCCGTCAGCAGGCCATCCCCGATGAAGATCGGGTAGCTGCGCATTCCAAGATCGATGCTGAGTTGTTGCACTGGGCGCCTGGACGGATCCGGTGAGCGGCCGCCTGGCGGCGGTGCTCGCGGCGCGCAGTATAAATGCGTTGCGCCCACGGCGCAGTGACGACGGATTCCTACGCCGGCGGTCGCTCGCCCAGCAGCTTTTGTACATCCTCAGCTACCGACTGAACGCGGCGGCCGTCGGTCGAGACCGTGATGTCAGCGATCTCGGCATAGAGCGGCGCGCGCTCCTCCATGAGCTCGGCAAGGCGTGCCTGCGGATCGGCAGTCAGCAACAGCGGACGATGCCGGCCCTGGCGCGTGCGATCGAGCTGCTGGCGTACCGAAGTCTGCAGGTAGACCACACAGCCGCGCTCCGCGAGTGCCTGGCGGTTATCCGGCCGCAACACGGCACCGCCCCCGGTCGCAAGGACGATTGGCTCCAGGCGCGTGAGCTGCTCGATGATTTCGTGCTCGCGCACCCGAAAGCCGCTCTCGCCCTCCTTTTCGAAGATGAAGGCAATGTCGACGCCGGTGCGGCTCTCGACCTCGGTATCGCTGTCGTGGAAGGGAAACTTGAGGGCGCGCGACAGGTGCCGGCCGACGGCGGTCTTGCCCGAGCCCATGGGCCCGATCAGGAAAATGTTGCGTTTCGTGAGCATCAAAAGCACGCGGCCGCTTTGCAGCGGCCGCGTAGTCACCCGACTTCCAACGCCCGCGGGCGTCAGTACAGATTCGCGCCCTCGCGCAGGATCCGCGGCGTAATGAAGATCAACAACTCGTCCTTGTTGTTGGTCTTGCTCTTGTTCTTGAACAGTATGCCAAGGCCCGGGATGTCGCCAAGCCAGGGCACCTTGGTTTCCGTCTCGCGGAACTCCGTTTCCATGATGCCGCCGAGCACCACGGTCTGGCCATCGTTGACCAGCACCTGGGTGACGATCTCGCGCGTATCGATCGACGGAACGTTCACACCCGCGGAGGTCACGATCACCTGGCCGACACTGTCCTTGCTGACGGTGAGGTCCATGATGATGCGGTTGTCCGGCGTGATCTGCGGCGTGACGCGCAGCGCCAGCACCGCCTTCTTGAACTGAATCGTGGTCGCGCCGCTCGAGGAAGCTTCCTGGTAGGGAATTTCCTGGCCCTGCTCGATCACGGCCTCGCGCTGATTCGCGGTCACGACCCGCGGCGCCGAGACGATCTCACCGCGACCTTCCGCCTGCGCGGCGGACAGCTCGAGATCCACTATGAAGTCCGAGTCCAGCAGCGTGAGCGCGAAGCGGCCGGCCGGGTTCGCCACCGGCAGGTTCACCATGTAGCGGTTGTTCACTGCCGGCAGGCTGACCGACGGCGGAGTGCCACCGGGCGCGTTGTTGTTGTTCGGTTGCAGGACGATCTGGTCGTCGTCCCGGCCGACGCCGGTGCTGGAGATGACGCCGGCAGAGTTGGTGCCACCGAAGCCCAGGCTCTGCTGATCGCCGATCGCGGTCGCGCCGAAACGCACGCCGAGGTTGCGCGAGAAGTCATCGTTCGCGATGACGATACGTGCCTCGATCAGCACCTGGCGGATCGGAATGTCCAGCGTCGATACGAGACGGCGGATGTCCTGCAGGCGATCAGCCGTGTCCTGCACCAGGAGCGTATTGGTGCGCTCGTCGATCGTCACGCTGCCGCGCGCCGACAAGAGCGAGTTGTTGCCGCTCGAGGCCTTGATCAGGCCGGCGAGATCCGCGGCCTTCGCATAGTTCACCTGGACATACTCGGTCCGTAGCGGCGACAGCTCCTGCAGATCCTTGCGCGCCGCCAGCTGCGCCTTTTCGCGCGCCGCCAGCTCTTCGGTCGGCGCCACGATGATGACGTTGCCCTCGCGGCGCTTGTCGAGGCCCTTGGTGCGCAGGACGATGTCGAGCGCCTGGTCCCAGGGCACGTTCTGCAGGCGCAGCGTGACATTGCCCTGCACCGAATCGCTGACCACGATGTTCTGACCGCTGGTATCGGCCAGCAGCTGCAGCACGGCGCGCGTTTCGATGTCCTGGAAATTCAGCGTCAGCCGCTCGCCGGTGTATTCCTTCCTTTCATCGGCGGCCGCAGCAGTGCGGACTACCGGCTTGATCTCGACGGTGTACTGGTTATCAGTCTGGTAGGCGAGCTGCTCGAAGTCGCCGATGGCGGAGATCACCAGGCGCGAGCTGTCGCTGACTTTCAGCGCGTCGACGTTCTGCACCGGGGTCGCGAAGTCGGTGACGTCGAAGCGCTTCATGAGCTCCGTGGGCAGCGAGGCGCCTGCAAAGTCGACCACGATCTGTGTGCCCTGCTGACGCAGGTTTACGGGTGTGTGCGGGTCGCTCAGGTCCACTATCACGCGTCCGCCACCGTCCGGTGCGCGGCGGAAATCGATGCCCCGGATGCTGCGCGGACCATTGGCCGCCATGCTGCTGCTGCGACTCGGGCTGGCCGCTGCCGCGCCGCCGGCTGCTGCCGGAGCCGCCGCCGCGCTGGCAGCCTGTGAGCCGCCGATCATCACCAGGATGTTGTTGCCGTCGACGCGCGTGTCGTACGGCATCAATGAATCGAGATTCACCACCAGGCGCGTGCGTCCGCCGGCTTCGGCGGCGAGGATGGTGTCGACACCGCCGGACTTGACGTCAATGCGCCGGTTCTGGAGCCCCAGTGCCGTATTCGGCAGATCCAGCGCAATGCGCGCCGGCTTGTCGATGGTAAAGCTGAGCGGTTGGGGCGCAGGCCCGTTCAGGCGCAGCCGCAGCTGCAGCTGGTGACCGGGCAGCGTCTGCACGTCGATCGCCTCCAGCTTCAGAGGCGCGCTGGGTTGCGCTGCTGCAAGGCCCGGCAGCGCGGCCGCAGTCGCGAACGCTGCCAACAAGGCGGCGCCAAGGACGCTGCGAATACCGGCCCCCAGAGCGAGCCAAAGCCGATTCATCCCACTCATTTTGAAGCTCCCTTACAGATCAGTCTTTCAGGCCCAGGGCAGCCGGCCGCTCCATGTAGCCGCCCATGCCGTCCGGAACGATCTCGACTAACGAAATCTTGGCATCGGATATGGAAAGGATCTTGCCGTCGTTCTGACCGACGTACTGGCCGGGCAGAACACGATGTACAAGGCCGTCTTTGGTCTGCACCAGGCCGAACTGCCGGCCTTCGAGTCGCAGAGTGCCCACCATCTTCAGGGTGTCGAGCGAAAACTGTTCGAGGAATTCGCGGTTGCGCTTGGTGTCAGGCCGCACACCGCCACCAGCCGCCGCCGGCGCGGCCGGCGCAAACGGTGAGCGCAGGTCGGCGTCGGCATACGCGTAGGTTTCGTACGGCTTCACCTCGGGCAGCGGCTCGATGCGTCCGCCCGGGCGCTGCTTCACTTCCGCGATCCACTGCTGCAGATCCGATTGAGCGCCGGAACAGCCGCCGAGCAAGGTGGCGCCCGTCACGGCCACGGCCGCGAGTACAGTCTTTCTGAGCAAGTCGCGCATGCGGTTCTCTCTCACGCGTCCGAGTCCTGCCGCACTCATGTCTTGTTGCCTGCCGGCTTCTTGGCGGCGCCCTTGGCCGCGTCGCCCTTGTCCTCGTCTTCCTCGAGGTAGCGATACGTCTTCGCAGTCACATCGAGCACCAGCTGATCAATCGAGTCCTTGTTCAGCGGTTTGATCTCGATGTCGTGCAAGGTGACGATTCGCGGCAGCGCGGCGATGCCACTGACGAAATTGCCGAGCTGGTGATAGCTGCCCGTAAGGCGGATCTTGATGGGCAGCTCGGCATAGAAGTCGCGGCGCACTTCATTGGCGGGCTGGAACAGTTTCTCTTCGAGCCCGGCGGCCAGTCCGGTCTGCGAGATGTCGACCAGCAGGCTCGGCACCTCGGTCTTGCCCGGGAGCTGGCGCAGCATCGCGCCGAAGGAGCGCTCCATGTCCCTGAGCTGTTCCTTGTAGGCTTCGAAGTTGGCGGCCTTGCGCTGCTTCTGTTCGAACGTCTGGCGCAGGTCCTGCTCCTCCTGCTGCACCCGCAGCAGTTCAGGACGCTGGTTCTGCCACACGAAGTAGTAGGAAGCGAACAGCGCTACCACCGCGAAGATGATGCCGATGAGGCCCCAGCGGAACAGCGCGGGCCAGCGGCCGACGTCGCGGCGATCCAGGTTGCGAAGGTCTTCGAGAAGGCTCACTGCTGGTCCTCCCCGGGCAACTGGACGCCGACCTGGTTCGCGAACAGCGTGAACTCGCTGCCGAGCGCCGCGTCCTTCTTGGTCTCGACGACCTCGAGCTCCGGCTTGTCCAGCCATTCCGAGTCATCGATGTTGCGCATGAAGGCCGATACGCGGGTGCTCGACTGCGCCATGCCCTTGAGCTCGAGGCGCTTGTCGCTCTGCTTGACGGAGGTGAGATACACGCCGTCCGGAAGCGTCTTGACCATTTGATCGAACAGATGCACGACCTCGGGGCGCGAGCGCTGCAGCTTCTGGATGATCTCCATGCGCGCGATCAGGCGCTGGCGCTGGCTCTCGAGTCCCTGGATCTCCGTGATCTGCTTGTCCAGCTTCTCGGTCTCGGTCCTGAGCAGCTGATTTCTCTCGTTCTGCTGTTCGATCCGCCCCGCCATGATGAGCGACAGCAGCAGCGTGACGGCGCCGGCGGCCACGACTGCGCCGATTGCGGCGAAGGCAAATTCTCGCTGGCGTTTCTTGCGCTCTTCTGCGCGCCAGGGCAGTAGGTTAATTCTTGGCATCAGTCGAAGCTCCGCAGTGCGAGCCCACAGGCCGTGAGCAACGCGGTGGCGTCCTTCTTGACCGCCTGCGCCTTGGCGCGGGAGGACAACTTCATCTGGCCGAGCGGATCACCGCGTTCCGCGGGGATTCCGACCCGGCTGGCGATCACGTCGTCGACGCCCGCGATGTTGGCGCAGCCGCCGCAGACGACGATCTTCTCGGGCTGCTCGCGGCCGCTGCCGGAAGCGAGGTAGAACTGCAGTGAACGGCTGACCTGCTGGGTCATGTCGTCGATGAAAGGATCGAGCACCTCAGGCTGGTAGTTGCTCGGCAACCCGCCTTCCTTCTTGGCGCGGCCGGCTTCCTCCATCGAGAGCCCGTAGGTCCGCATGATCTCTTCGGTGAGCTGTTGCCCGCCGAACGCGAAGTCGCGCGTGTAGATGACCTTGAGGTCCTTGAGCACGCTGAACGTGGTGCTGCTGGCACCGAAATCGATGACCGCGATCGTGCGGTCGATGCCACCATCGGGCATCTGGTGAGTGAGCAGCTTGCAGGCGTTCTCGAGCGCGAAGGCTTCAACATCGACGATGCGGGAGGTGAGTCCCGCCGCTTGCACGGCGGCCACACGCTGCTCGACGTTCTCGGTGCGGGTGGCGACCAGCAACACGTCGAGCATTTCGGGATCTTTCTCCGACGGCCCGATGCGCTGGAAGTCGTAGCTCACTTCCTCCATCGGGAACGGGATGTACTGGTCGGCCTGCATCTCGACCTGGCCTTCCAGCTCGTTCTCGCCGAGCGTCTTCGGCATCTGGATGACTTTCGTGATCGCCGCATCGCCGCTGATGGCGATGGCGGCCTCACGGCTCTTGGCGCCGGAGCGCTTCACGGCGCGGCGAATGGCTTCGCCGACCGCTTCCGCATCCACGATCGCTTTTTCGTTGATCGCATTGTGCGGCGTCGGCTCGGCAGCGTATGACTCGACGCGATATTGACCCCCACCCATGCTGAGCTCGATGAGCTTCACCGAGGAGGTCGTTATGTCGAGCCCCAGCAGCGGGCGGTATTTCGGGCCAAACAGCACGGTAATTTCCCTTGTTGATTCAGCGCATTAAGTGCCTAAACGCAGGACCCGGTAAGCAAAAAAGCGGGCAAAGTTATAGCAGTGAACTGTTAAATCGAGCGTGACTACATTCACACAATGACCGCACGCTTTCGATTCCGCGACGTGGGCCCGCGCTATGACAACTGTGCACTGCCGTCACCGGATGCAACATAAACTTGATGGCGCCGGCAGGAAGTGAAGCCGGAGTCGGCGGGAGGTTACTTCGAACAGGCCGGAACGAACGCTTAGTGAATTGGCCCAAAAGAATCGGTTACTTTCTCGTCCGGCAGTCCCGTTATCGTCAGGCGTACATCCCGTTGACCCGTGGCCCTTGGTTCGCTGTCGAGTCGCTTCAGTCAGCTCCCTGATCCCAGGGTAATATGCATAACCCCCTTCGTTAAAGCAAGAACTTAGAGTTCCTTCCTGTGAATCAACGTTACCTCCGGACCGGCTTCTCAATTCTGGCGACCACGCTTGTGGCCACGGCCGCGATTGGCTATGCGGCGCTCTGCAGTTACGTCTACCTGGCACCGGCAATCCCGGATGTCGGGACGCTGCGGGACATCCGTCTGCAGGTGCCCCTGAGGGTCTTCAGCCGCGACGGCCGGCTGATCGCTCAGATCGGCGAGTACCGGCGCATCCCCGTGTCGTACGAGGCGATCCCGCCGCGCGTCCAGCAGGCGTTCCTCGCCGCCGAGGACGACCGTTTCTTCAAGCACCACGGCGTGGACTACGCCGGATTGCTGAGGGCGACGCTGGTCAACCTCGTTTCCGGGCAGCCGAGCCAGGGCGGCGGAACGGTCACCATGCAGCTCGCGAGGAACATGTTCCTCACGCCGGAGCGGCGTTTCGATCGCAAGCTCAAGGAGATCTTCCTGTCCTTCCGCATCGAGCGCGAATTCACCAAGCCGGAAATCCTGACGCTCTATCTCAACAAGATCTTCCTGGGGCAGCGCGCCTACGGTGCGGCGGCGGCGGCCGAGGTGTATTTCGGCAAGTCGCTCGATCAGCTCACGCTCGCGGAAACTGCGACGATCGCCGGAATGCCGCGTGCGCCGTCGCGCGACAACCCGGTTGCGAATCCCGAGCGCGCCAAGCTGCGTCGTCTGTACGTGCTGCGGCGCATGTTCGAGGTGGGACAGATCGATCGCAACGAATACGACGCGGCGAGCGTGGCGCCAATGGAATCGCAGCTGCACGGGCCCATCGCCGAGGTGGAGGCGCCCTACGTTGCGGAAATGGCGCGTGCCGACATGTTTGCGCGA
>DASQOO010000009.1:0-8624 GCA_035644435.1 Steroidobacteraceae bacterium
GTGTGAGATCGGTCGGCGCATGACTCGCCGGATGGACCATCTTCTGAACCGTGGTCGCGTGCCTGCGAATCGTTGACTTTGCATTCATCGCGTCGTTGCGGCCGTGGACCAAGTTTCCACGGGATGGCGCTGTTGCGAAGAATCCCTGGTTGTTCGAGCGACGCGCCTCAAGCGGGTGCGCCCCGCCGCCCTCGCGGCGCACGGGGCTGACGGCGAATCATCGCGGCGTGTAGCTGAACGTTTCCCCGCCGATGGTCGCCTCGGACATAAACCCGCCTTTGGTGACGGTGAATGTCGCCATGCCTTTGTTGTACTTGGCGACTGCCACGGCATCGTGCTGACCGCCGCTCGCTCCAGCTGACGCGCCTGCGGTCCCCGCCTGCGCGTGCGCAGCAGCGGTGATCGCGACCGCGGAAGCCTGCGCGCCGAACTCGTAGTCGCCGCTGGTGAACTCGTTGAGCGCACGCCGATCCTCGAAGAAGATGATTTGGCTGAAGCCCTCGCCACCGGCTTGCAGGCCGACCGTGAGTTGCGTCACCGAGGTGTCGCCGATGTACTTGCCCTTCTCGTACACCCGCCCTTTGCCGAACGCGCCGCCGAGGACCAGGCCACCCTTTCCGATGGTGGGGAACAGTGCGTAGCCGTAGGCCGTGTCGAAGAGGGTCGAGCTCTCGATCGCCTTCTTGAAGACATTGATCGCGTCCTGGTACTCGTCTGCATAAGCGGGCGAGGCGGTCAGCGCTATGGAGAACAGCGCGAGGATCAAAGCATGTCGGATAAGAAATAGTCGCTTCATCGTTGAGTTCCTTTCTGGAGGTTCAGGAGATTGTTTTTGCACCGGTGCGACTTCAAGCCAATTGCAGAGCCATTACGAATGACATAGTTAGATGACTGGCCTGGAAGCGGTTCGCCATGGCCGCCGCGCGGGATGCGACAAATGCCGCAGTTGGCGCCATGCGGTTTGCGAGATGACAAGTCCTTCGGCGGCCCTTGCGCTGTTCGATCGCGCGGTCACCGGCGGCCCGTCAGCGACTTGCGGTGGGCGTTGCGCGAATGGATTCCCGCGCGGTTACGGTTGCAATGGCGTGACGACGAGGAGGGCGGCGGTCGTTCGTGGGACACAGAGGGCGCAGGCTACGCATGAAACGCGCCGGCAACCGCCGCGTGACATCGCGACGTCAGGATCGGCGAGATGCCAGATCCCCTGTGGCGGCAGAGGGCACGCGCGCTCGACGCCGAAGGCATCGAACTATCAGTGTCGCGCATCCACTGCAAGATCGGATGCGCGGCGGCGTGTTCTCGCATCAGCTTCTGCGCGAGACGCGCCTCGAGATCGACGCTGCAGTGGTACAGCGGCTGCGCGAGCGCCATGCGCTCGCATTTCAAGAGCAGGCTGCTTCGAGCCGACTACTGCCCAGCATGAGCCATCGGACATCAAGATATGTTCCATCGGGAGATATAGGCTTTTCAGATGGCATGCGAATCCCTAAATTGATCGAATCTGCCCAAACCACCACTTACCAACACGTGGAGTCAGCATGAAAACTGCAAGTCTTCTTGCACTCATCGCGTTCGCCACCATCAGTACCGCGGCCGGCGCCGCACCTGGCGCCACCGACGAGGCACGTGCCGAAGCGGCCCAGCAGCATGCAGCAGCGGCGCGCGCGGCAGGGCTGCGACCTTTTGAGACGCTCGAACCGGAGGTTCGAATCAGCGACACGGACGCGGCACGACGCGCAGCCGCGCAGAGGAATGCGCGGCAGGCGCACGACAGCGATCTGTTTGAGGTGATGAGAGGTGGTGCGGGGATCAAGCCTGCGCCGATCACAGTTACCGACACTGACTCAGCCGTTGCCGTAGCTGCCCAGCAACTTCGCGAGCAGTCGCTCCGTGCTGAGTACGCGGAATGCGTACGGGTGCAGGCGGCCACGCGCCCGGTGATCAAGCTGTAACGCGCGAAGAACGCGCATGACATGCCGGCCGAGTTGCAGTGGTGGGCGAGCGCGCTCATGGAAGGTCGTGAGCGGAATCTTCGCGCCACGTGAGAGCACGATCTTGAGAGTTGCCGATGAGCGCGTCCGTTGATCTCACGTCTCGCCGGACCGGACTTGTCCTCACTGGCGGGGGTGCGCGCGCGGCTTACCAGATCGGTGTGCTGAACGCCGTCGCCCGCATTCAGCGTGAAACCGGCGCACCGCACGGCAACCCGTTCCCCGTGATCGTGGGCACATCGGCCGGCGCGATCAACGCCGCCGCGCTCGCAAGCCACGCCGACCATTTCGATGCCGGCGTGGTGCGCCTTGCTGACGTCTGGCGCAACTTCAGCGCCGAGCAGGTCTATCGCGCCGACGCGTTCGGTGTGATGCGCAGCGGCGCGCGCTGGCTCACCATGCTCACGGGCGGTTGGGCGCTCGCGCGTTGGCGCCGCTTGAACCCGCGCTCGCTGCTCGATAACCGGCCGCTGGCGGCACTCGTCGACGACATGCTGCACCCCGAACGCGTGCGCGAGGTGATGCAGGCCGGCCACCTGCATGCGCTCGCCGTGAGCACGTCGAGCTACACGTCGGGCGTGCACGTCACGTTCTACGACACGGTGGGTTCATTTCGCCCCTGGACCCGTTCCCAGCGCGTCGCGGTGGCGGGCTCCATCACCGTGCCGCACCTGCTTGCCTCCGCGGCGATTCCGTTTCTGTTTCCAGCGGTGCCTCTCTCGATCGACGCCCGTACGGAGTGGTTCGGCGACGGCTCCATGCGCCAGACCGCGCCGATCTCGCCGGCAATCCACCTGGGCGCCGAACGTGTGCTGGTGATCGGTGCGGGCCGCATGCACGAGCCACCGGGCGTGTACGCCGCCGCCTCTGAGTACCCGTCGGTCGCTCAGATCGCGGGGCACGGGTTATCGAGCATCTTTCTCGATGCATTGGCGGCCGACGTCGAGCGGCTGACGCGCATCAACCGGACGCTCACACTCGTGCCGGCCGATGCACGGTCGCAGAGCGAGTTGAAGCCCATCGACGTGCTGGTCATCGCACCGAGCGAGCGACTTGACGACATCGCCGCGCGCCATATCGATTCCCTGCCGCGGCCCGTGCGCGCGCTGCTGCACGGGATCGGCGTGCATGGTCCCAATCACCACGAGGCAAGCGGCGCGGCGCTCGCGAGCTATCTGCTGTTCGAGTCGTCCTACACGGGCGAGCTGATCGCACTCGGCGAGAACGACACGCTCGCGCGGCGTGACGAGGTCGTGCGTTTCTTCGGCTGGCAACCAGGGCGCGAAGCCAATCCTGCCGAAGCACTTTCTGTTGCGCGCACGCGGCCGCCTGAGCCGAAACCAACTGACATAGGAGTAAGGGTATGAGCATTGGCATCATCGGCGCAGGCGCGCTCGGATCGAACCTGGCCCGGGCGTTCGCCAAGGCAGGCATATCGGCCGTCATTTCGAACCGCCGGGGCCCTGAATCTCTCGCGGGATTGGTCGAAGAGCTCGGCCCGACGATCAAGGCCGGCACCACGGAGGAAGCGGCCAAGGCGGACATCGTCTTCGTCGCCATTCGTTGGGCGGATGTGAAGAATGTCCTTGGTGCGCTGCCCGCATGGAACGGACGCATTGTCGTCGATGGCACCAACCCCGTCGAATGGATCGACCCCAACTCCCCGGACGCGAAGGACCCAGCCAATCCGCTGGCCGCCTATGGCATCAGGGCGGCCGATCTCGGCGGCCGCCACTCGAGCAGCGTGGTCCGCGAGCTCGTCCCTGGCGCGCGTCTCGTCAAGGCATTCAACCACCTGGACGTGAGAGTCTTGCCTGAACCGGAAGCGTCCGGCGGACGTCGCGTGCTCTTCTATTCGGGTGACGACGCGGACGCCAAAACCACCATCCGCTCGCTTATCGAGAAGGCGGGCTTCTTCGCGGTCGATCTCGGCGCGCTGGATGTCGGCGGCCCGCTGGCGTCGTTGCCGTTCGGCCCTCTGAGCGGCGTCAGCTTCGTCAAAATTTGAGGCGACGAATCGTATCGATATGGCGCGCGGATGTTCAGGACCGAATTCCAGCGCCCCTGCTGTTGCTCGCCGGCAGTTTCGCAGCCGGCGGCGAAATTTCCGTCATTGCGTGCGTCGTGCTAGGCCGCCGGGCAAAGCACTGAGTGACCAGCATCGTGTTTCTCCGCCTCGAACGTTAGGTTGCCGACTACCGCGTTTTCCTCGCGATCTGCCCGTCAGCCGGCGCGCGTACCGCGCTGGACCGTCCGGAACGAAAATCGACCGCCATCTCGAAACCCGTCTTGACAAATGCGAGCACCGCGGCGAAGTCTTCGTCGGATAGGCGCCGCGCAGCGTCATAGCCGCGATAGATGTTGGCGAGCTCGCGTTCGCGGCCGGCCTGCACCGCCAGGCGCCCGACGCCGAGATCTTCGAGCGCCTTCCACAAGTCCGCGTTGTACGAGCGGGTCAATTGCATGGCGAAGGTGATGGGGTCGTGCCGACCCAGCACTCCCGCGAGCCGCAGGATCACCTCGAACGGCAACGCAACCTTTCCGCGTTCCGCCTGCTCGAGCAGGCTCGCGTTCGAGAGATCGATCGCGGTGCCGAGTTCCTGCGTCGTCAGACCCGCGGCTTCGCGCGCACGCCGAAGGAGCGATCCTGCCCGGTCGATCGCGGCTCGTTGTTTTGGTCCGCGTGCGCGCGCCTTGGCGACCGTCATCGACAGGTCGGCCGCGCTGCCAGCGATACCGAGGATCGCATCGGTCCAGCGGCGCAGCTCCTGCGCAACTCTCAGCACGGGCTTGACGATCGGCGTCGAGCCCGCCGTGGAACCGCCGGTCGCGCGCGCCGCTGGCCGCTTCACCTTCTTGCGCGTGGTGCTAGGCATGCGTCGAAGCGCCAATCAGAATCGCATCAGAACCACTCGAGCGCCATCTCGGTGACGCCCGCGCTGCCCTCGACGATGCTGTCGCGCAAGCCTGGTGCCTTGCTGAGGATGTGATCGGCGTAGAAGCGCGCCGTGACGATCTTGGCACGCATGAACTCGGCGTCGACCCCCTCGGCAAGACGCTGCTCGGCGAGCAGGAGGGCGCGGGCCATCTGCCATCCCGCGACAAGATTGCCACCCAGCAGCAGGTAAGGAACCGAGCCGGCGAACACTGCGTTCGGATTGGCCCTGGACTGGGTGACGACGAACTCCACCACCTCGAGAAAGGCGACCCGCGCGGCCTTCAGCCTGCCGGCCATCGCGCTCGCGGCGCCCCCTTGCTTGGCGAGTTCGGCTTCCGTGCCCTCGATCATTCGCGCGAGCGCCTTGGCCGTCTGCCCGCCGTCGCGCAGCGTCTTGCGCCCCACGAGGTCGTTGGCCTGGATCGCCGTCGTGCCTTCGTAGATGGTGAGGATCTTCGCGTCGCGCAGGTACTGCGCGGCGCCGGTCTCCTCGATGAAGCCCATGCCACCGTGCACCTGCACGCCGAGGCTCGCGACCTCGAGACTCATCTCGGTCGCGTAACCCTTGTGCAGCGGAACCAGGAACTCGTAGAGGGCCTGATTGCGCTTGCGCGTTTCGGAGTCGGGGTGCGCATGTGCGGTGTCGTGCGCGGCCGCGGCGACGGCTGCCATCGCGCGGCAACCCTCGGTGAGCGCACGCATGGTCATCAGCATGCGCTTCACGTCGGGATGGTGAATGATCGTCGCCGCAGCGGGCGTCGAGCCGTCGACAGGGCGCGACTGCACGCGCTCTTTCGCGTATCCCACGGCCTTCTGGTAGGCCGCCTCGGCGACCGCGATGCCTTGCATGCCCACCGCGTAGCGCGCCGCGTTCATCATGATGAACATGTACTCGAGGCCGCGGTTTTCCTCGCCCACCAGGTAGCCCACCGCACCGCCATGGTCGCCATACTGCAGCACCGCGGTCGGGCTCGCCTTGATGCCCAGCTTGTGCTCGATCGACACGCAAAACACGTCGTTGCGTTTTCCCAGCGTTCCGTCGGCGTTGACCAGGAACTTCGGCACGATGAAGAGCGAGATGCCCTTGACACCCTCGGGCGCGTCGGTTGCGCGCGCGAGCACGAGGTGCACGATGTTCTCGGTCAGGTCGTGCTCGCCATAGGTGATGAAGATCTTCGTGCCGAAGATCTTGTAGCTGCCGTCGGCCTGCGGCTCGGCGCGCGTCCGCACGAGGGCGAGATCGCTGCCGGCCTGCGCTTCGGTCAGGTTCATGCTGCCGGTCCACTCGCCTGAGACCATCCGTGGCAGGTACGCGGCCTGCTGCGGGGCGGAGCCGGCGACGAGCAGCGCTTCGATCGCGCCATCGGTCAGCAGCGGGCACAGCGCAAAGCTGGTGTTGGCGCCGTTGATGATCTCCATGCACGAGGCGCTGATGATCTTGGGCAGTCCCTGGCCGCCGAACTCGACGGGATGCTGAAGGCCCGGCCAGCCGCCTTCCGCGTACTGGCGATAGGCTTCCTTGAAACCGGGTGTGGTCGTGACCTTGCCGTCCTTCCAAGACGACGGATTCTTGTCTCCGCTCATGTTGAGCGGCGCGATCACGGCCTCGTTGAACTTGGCGCATTCCTCCAGCACCGCCTGCGCGGTTTCGAAGCCGGCCTCCTCGAGGCCGGGCAGTTTTGCGATGGCGTCGATGTGCGCGAGTTCCTTGATGGCGAACAGCATGTCCTTGACGGGTGCGCGGTAGGGCATGAGAGCCTCCGGGAAAAGTGGATGGGGATGCCAGCGTGGCGAAGGAACTCGCTCAGAGCGCCTGCACGAGCTCCGGCACGGCCGTGAACAGATCCGCCACGAGTCCGTAGTTCGCAACCGAGAAGATCGGCGCTTCCGGGTCCTTGTTGATGGCGACGATCACCTTGCTGTCCTTCATGCCCGCCAGATGCTGGATCGCGCCCGAGATGCCAATGGCAACGTACAGGTTGGGTGCAACGATCTTGCCGGTCTGGCCGACCTGCCAGTCGTTGGGTGCGTAACCGGCATCGACGGCTGCGCGGCTGGCGCCCAATGCTGCGCCGAGTTTGTCGGCGATTGGGGTCAGCACCTCTGTGAACTTTTCCGCTGACCCAAGTCCGCGGCCGCCCGAGACGATGATGGTGGCGGCGGTGAGCTCGGGCCGATCGCTCTTGATCACCTCGCGACCGACAAAGACGCTTTTGCCGCTGTCTGCCACGGGTGGAAGTGACTCGATCGCGGCTGCGCTGCCGTGCCCCGCTGGGTCAAACGCGGTGGTGCGCACGGTGATGATCTTGATCGGATCGGAACTTTGCACTGTCGCGATCGCATTGCCCGCGTATATCGGACGCTCGAACGTATCGTGGGTGACCACCTTGATGATGTCCGAGATCTGCGCCACGTCGAGCTTCGCCGCCACGCGCGGCGCGACGTTCTTGCCATGCGCGGTGGCGGGGAACAGGACGTGCGTGTAGTTGCTTGCGATCGCGAGCACCTGCGCGGCAATGTTCTCGGCCAACTGCTCCTCCAGTTGCGGCGCATCGGCGTGAAGTACCTTGGTGACGCCGCGGATGCCAGCGGCCTGCCTGGCTGCATCGGCCGCGTTGTAGCCGGCGATCAGCACGTGAACATCGCTGCTGCACCGGGTCGCTGCGGTCACCGTATTCAGGGTCGCGCCCTTGAGAAGCGCGTGGTCGTGTTCGGCAATAACGAGAACGCTCATTCAGATCACCTTTGCTTCGTTCTTGAGCTTGGCCACCAGTGTGGCAACGTCGGGGACCTTGACACCCGCGCTGCGCGCGGGCGGGTCGCTCACTTTGACGGTCTTGAGTCGCGTCTTGACGTCGACGCCGAGGTCGGCGGGGTTGGTCACCAACAACGGCTTCTTCTTCGCCTTCATGATGTTGGGCAAGGTAACGTAACGCGGCTCGTTCAGACGCAGGTCGGCGGTGATGACCGCCGGTAGCGGCAGCTTCACGGTCTCGAGTCCACTGTCGACTTCACGGGTGACGGTGACCGCATCGGCTTGCGCTTCGATCCTGCTCGCGAAGGTCGCCTGACCCCAGTCGAGCAGGGCGGCGAGCATCTGGCCGGTCTGGTTGTTGTCGTCATCGATCGCCTGTTTGCCGAGGATCACCAGCTGCGGCTGTTCCTTCGCGACGAGCGCCCGCAGCAGCTTCGCTACCGCGAGCGGCTGCAGTTCGTCGTTGGTCTCCACGAGAATGGCGCGGTCGGCGCCGATGGCCATTGCCGTGCGCAGTATTTCCTGGCACGCCGCGACGCCGCAGGAGACAGCGATGATTTCGGCGGCGGCGCCCTTTTCCTTCAAGCGCACCGCTTCCTCGACGGCGATCTCGTCGAACGGATTCATGCTCATCTTGACATTGGTGATGTCGACGCCGCTGCCGTCGCTCTTGACGCGCACCTTGACGTTGAAGTCGACCACCCGTTTGACGGGTACCAGGATCTTCATCGTTCACCTCCTTTCGCGTGGACATACTCGCCCGGAGCAGGCGCGAGTGGCTTGTACTTGCGGGAACCGGGCTTCTTCGGCGCGTTGACCAGTTCACCGGACCGCTGCTGGATCCAGTCACGCCAATGGGGCCACCAACTGCCTTCGGTGCGGCCAGCCTGCGCGGCACGCGCCCATTCGTCAGCGTCTTCGAACGTTGCCGGGGCTGCGG
>DASQOO010000010.1:0-6432 GCA_035644435.1 Steroidobacteraceae bacterium
CATTACGTCTGGCGAACACATCGCAGCGTCAAAGGCGCTCGAGCTGGGTCTCGTGGACGAGCTCGCTGAAAATGTCGTGCCGGCCGCGGTGGCGCTTGCGCAACGAGTCGTGCGCGAGAAGCGGCCACTGCGCGTGGTCAGCGAGCTCACGGACAAGATCAGCGGCGTGAACCTCGAGATCTTTGCCTCATTCCGGCGCCGGCTGGAACGCAAGGCGCGTGGACAACTGGCGCCGTGGAAGATCGTCGATAGCATCGAAGCCGCATGTACCTTGCCTCGCGATGAGGCCTTTCGCTTTGAGCGCGCCAGGTTCTTCGAGTGCAACGAGAGTGCGCAGCGCAAGGCACTCGTGCATGTGTTCTTTGCCGAGCGCCAAGCACGGCGTATTCCAGGTATTCCAAATGGCGTCGAGCCGCGGCCGATAACGAACGCCGCCGTGATCGGTGCGGGCACCATGGGCAGTGGCATCGCCACGGTATTCGCCAATGCAGCAATCCCCGTGAAACTGCTGGAGGCTTCGCCGGAAGCACTTGATCGGGGGCTGGGCCTGATACGCCGCAACTATGCCGCGTCCGTCGAGCGCGGCAGCGTGCCGCGCGAAGCTGCCGAGCGCGCGCAAGGGCTCATCGAAGGCGTCACTGACTACGCGGCTCTCGCAGGTTGCGATCTCATCGTGGAAGCCGTGTTCGAGGATCTTGAAGTCAAGCAGCAGGTCTTCCGGCGTGTCGGTGAGGTGGCGAAGCCCACAGCAATCCTCGCAACGAATACCTCGGCGCTCGACATCGATACGATTGCGGCGGCCACGACTCATGCCGAGCGGGTCATCGGCATGCACTTCTTCAGCCCGGCGCAGGTGATGAAACTCCTCGAAGTCGTGCGCGGTCGCGACAGTTCCGCAGCGACGATCGCGACGGCCATGGCACTCGGCAAGCGAATCGGGAAGGTCGCCGTGCTCGCGGGCAACTGCGATGGCTTCATCGGCAATCGCATGTGGCAGTACTACACCGCGGAGGCGGAATTTCTGCTCGAGGAAGGCTCCACGCCCGAGCAGGTCGACCGCGTCATGGAGGCGTTCGGATTTGCGATGGGGCCGCTTGCGGTACGCGATCTCGCGGGCAACGACGTCGGGCTCATGATCCGCAAGCGCCGCAAGCTGCCCGCGGACGAGAGGACCTCACCGCTCCTGGGGCGACTCGTGGAACAGGGGCGCCTCGGCCAGAAAGCAGGGAAGGGGTACTACCACTACGAAGGTCGAACCCGACTCCCCGATCCGGAAGTCACAACGTTGATCGAAGACACTTCACGCGAGCTTGGGATCAAACGTCGCCCGATCCCCGATGAGGAGATCCTGGCGCGACTGCTGCACCCGTTGGTGAACGAAGGGGCGAAGATCCTTGCGGATGGGATCGCGCTGCGCTCGAGCGATATCGACATCGTTTATGTGTACGGCTACGGCTTCCCGGCGTACCGCGGCGGACCGATGTTCTGGGCGGACTCGGTGGGGCTGGACCAGATCATCGCG
Organism: Steroidobacteraceae bacterium; assembly: GCA_035644435.1. Taxonomy (GTDB): domain Bacteria; phylum Pseudomonadota; class Gammaproteobacteria; order Steroidobacterales; family Steroidobacteraceae; genus DATBVX01. Next base: position 1,523 of record DASQOO010000010.1, read on the forward strand.
ACGATGAAGGGGTTGGCTCCCAGCCACGGCGCTCGCTGGGCACCGGCGCCACTCTTGCTGGAGCTTGCGGCGAGCGGACGCGGATTCTCGAGTCTCAGCAGCAGGCGAAATTGACACGCGTGTGACTCAGGCGGTCACGCCTGAGGCCGTCACGCGATAGTCGAGCTCGATCCCGGCAAGCTCGTAGCCGCGCCTGAAATCGCGGATGTGCTTTTCCATCCAGTTGCGCGCGTCGTCCACGTTGCGCGCCCGAATCGCGTCGAGCAGATGTCGCTGCGCGACGCTGATGCGCGAGCGCGCCTGGGGCACCTGGTCGATCATGCGACCGAGGGTCGGCGACAACAGCCGCATGAGCGGCGCCTGCGCCAGCACCAGGACGTGATTCTGAGTCGAGCGGGCGATGGCGCGGAAGAATTCCACCACCACCTGCACCGCAAGCTCGCGATCGGGACCAAGGGCTTCGAACCGGCGATGCAGGGTCTCGAGCTCATCGAGCTGAGCGGTCTCGCGCTTACGTGCCGCCAACGCCGCCGCCTGCGGCTCGATGATCATCATCGCCTCCCACACTTCCAGGAAGGTCACGCCGTGCAAGGTGAGCGCGCGACTGACATCGGAGGCGACGTTGGACGGCTGGGGATGTGTGACGAACAGGCGTTTGCCGCCTTCCTTGCGAGTGAGGAGCCCCTTGCTTTGCAGCTCGCGCAGGGCTTCCCGCACAGTCGAACGATTCACCCCGAACTGGCGCGCGAGATCCAGCTCCGGCGGCAACGGGTCGCCGTCGTTGAGATCGCGGGCCATGATCTTGCCTTCGATCGTGGCAGCCACCCGCCGGTAGGCGGGTTCCAGGTTCAGGGGTTCGAACAGGGTCGACATATATATATGTGTGCAGGATACGGGCTGCGGCGCAGCATTGGCGACTATTGACTGACAGTCGGATTGTCCGACAGAATATCCGCCCATGTCCAGCCTGCCAAAATCAGTAGGCCGCGTTCACGCCGCGGCGCCTACCAGCGGAGGACCGATGATCGAATTCGACTTCGGGCTCGGCGAGAGCGTCGACCTCCTGCGTGCAACTGTACGCGCCTTCGCCGCCGAAAGGATCGCGCCGCGGGCCGAAGAGATCGATCGCAGCAATCAATTCCCGCGCGACCTGTGGCCGGAACTCGGTGCACTGGGCTTGCTCGGGCCGACGGTGGAAGAGCAGTTCGGCGGCGCCGGCATGGGCTATCTCGAGCATGTCGTCGCGATGGAGGAGATCAGCCGCGCCTCGGGTTCGGTGGGCCTTTCCTACGGCGCGCACTCGAACCTCTGCGTCAATCAGCTGAGCCGCTGGGGCACGGCAGAACAAAAACGACGTTACCTGCCGAAACTCCTGAGCGGCGAGCACGTCGGTGCGCTCGCGATGAGCGAGCCCGGCTCCGGCTCCGATGTCATCGGCATGCGCACCCGCGCCGTACGCGACGGCGAGCACTACGTCCTCAACGGCAGCAAGATGTGGATCACGAACGGCCCGGAGGCCGACGTGGTCGTCGTTTACGCCACACTCGATCCGGCGCTCGGCCCGAAGGGCATCACGACCTTTATCGTCGAGAAAGGAACGTCAGGTTTCTGGAGCGCACAGAAGCTCGACAAGCTGGGGATGCGTGGATCAGACACGAGCGAGCTCGTGTTCCGCGATTGCAGGGTCCCTGGGGCGAACGTGCTGCACGAGGTCGGAAAGGGTGCGCGCGTCCTGATGAGCGGGCTCGACTACGAGCGCGTGGTGTTGGCGGGTGGTCCGCTGGGCATCATGCAGGCCTGTCTCGACACTGTGTTGCCGTACATCCACGACCGGCGTCAATTCGGCCAGCCGATCGGCACGTTCCAGCTCATGCAGGCGAAGGTCGCGGATCTCTACACGACGCTGAACGCCGCTCGCGCCTACGTGTATTCGGTCGCCCGCGCCTGCGACCGCGGGCACACGACGCGTTTTGACGCAGCGGGCTGCATCCTGTTCGCCGCCGAGCGCGCCACGGCCTGCGCGCTCGAGACCATCCAGGCGCTGGGCGGCAACGGCTATGTCAACGACTATCCCGCCGGCCGCCTGCTGCGGGACGCAAAGCTGTACGAGATCGGCGCGGGGACCAGCGAGATCCGCCGCATGCTGATCGGGCGAGAGTTGTTCGACGCTACTGCCTGAGGTCGCGCTCATGCCGGCCATCCACAGCGAGCTGAGCACGCACGCGGAAGAATTCCAGCGTAATGCCGCGATGAATCGCGCACTCGCCCTGCAGCTGCGCGAGCTCGTCGCACAGATCAGTCAGGGCGGCACTGCGGAGGCGCGAGCCCGACACCAAGGTCGCGGCAAGCTCCTGGTTCGCGATCGCCTGCAACACCTTCTCGATCCCGGGTCACCCTTCCTCGAAGTCGGCCAGCTTGCGGGTCACGAGGTGTACGAGGATTCGATTCCCGCCGCGGGCCTGGTGACCGGCATCGGCCGCGTCAGCGGGCGCGAATGCATGATCGTGGCGAACGACGCCACCGTGAAGGGCGGTACGTACTATCCCGTCACGGTCAAGAAGCACCTGCGTGCGCAGGAGATCGCACTCGAGAATTCGCTTCCTTGCATCTATCTCGTGGACTCGGGCGGTGCCTTTCTCCCATTGCAGGCCGAAGTGTTTCCGGACCGGGAACACTTCGGCCGGATCTTTTTCAACCAGGCGAACCTGTCCGCACGTGGCATCCCACAGCTCGCGCTCGTCATGGGTTCGTGCACGGCGGGCGGGGCCTACGTGCCGGCGATGTGCGATGAGAGCGTCATCGTGCGCAATCAGGGCACGATATTCCTCGGTGGCCCACCGCTCGTAAAAGCGGCGACAGGAGAAATCGTCGATGCAGAAGCGCTCGGAGGCGGCGACGTCCATAGCCGCATCTCCGGGGTCACCGATCACCTCGCCGAGAATGACGAGCACGCGCTCGGCCTCGCGCGCCGCCTGGTCGCGAATTTCAATCGTTCCGCCCCGCGGGCGCCGGAATTCGCCGCGCGCGAGCCGCGCTACGCGGCCGACGAACTCTATGGCGTGGTTCCGCAGGACACGCGCATTCCGTATGACGTGCGCGAAGTCATCGCGCGTATCGTCGATGACTCGGACTTCGATGAATTCAAGGCGCTCTACGGGCGCACGCTGGTGTGCGGATTCGCTCGTCTCGCGGGGATGCCGATCGGCATCGTCGCCAACAACGGGATCCTCTTTTCTGAGTCCGCGCTCAAGGGCGCGCACTTCATCGAGCTCTGCAATCGGCGTCGCGTGCCGCTGGTGTTTCTGCAGAACATCACCGGCTTCATGGTCGGCCGCAAGTACGAGAACGCCGGCATTGCGAAAGACGGCGCCAAGATGGTGACCGCGGTCGCCGGGGCCACGGTGCCGAAGTTCACGGTCATCATCGGTGGCTCGTTCGGGGCTGGAAACTATGCCATGTGCGGTCGTGCCTACGGCGCGCGGTTCCTGTGGATGTGGCCGAACGCGCGCATTTCGGTGATGGGCGGCGAGCAGGCCGCCACGGTGCTCGCGATCGTGCGCCGTGAAGGCCAGGAAGCGCGCGGTAAGCAATGGCCGGCGGAAGAGGAGAGCGCCTTCAAGCAGGAGATTCGTACCCAGTACGAGAAGCAAGGCCACCCGTACTACGCCTCGGCACGCCTGTGGGACGACGGGGTCATCGATCCGGCGGACACGCGGCGCGTGCTGGCACTCGCGCTGGCGACTGCTCGCAATGCGCCAGACCCGGGCGAGCGCCCGTACGGCATCTTCAGGATGTAACGCGATGATCGATTCGATCCTCATCGCGAACCGCGGCGAGATCGCCTGTCGCATCATCCGTACCGCGCGGCGCCTCGGTATCAGAACGATTGCGGTCTACTCCGACGCCGACGTCGGCGCGCTGCATGTGAGCAGCGCTGATGTCGCAATTCGGATCGGCCCGGCGCCCGCTCGCGACAGTTACCTCAACATCGACGCCATCATTGCTGCGGCCAGGCGCAGCGGTGCACGCGCAATTCACCCGGGATATGGATTCCTGTCAGAGAACGCGGACTTCGCAGCCGCCTGTCACGCAGCGGGCATCGTGTTCATTGGGCCGCCGGTAGCGGCGATCCGCGCTATGGGATCAAAGATCGAGGCGAAGCGCCTGATGGCCCGTTCTGGCGTCCCCGTGGTGCCCGGCTATCAGGAGGACGATCAGAGCAGCGAGCGCCTGCAGGCTGCGGCTGCCGATATCGGCTACCCGGTCCTGATCAAAGCGTCCGCGGGCGGCGGCGGCAAGGGGATGCGAGTCGTCGAGTCGGCAGAGGCATTCGTGCCGGCGCTGCAAGCGGCACGCCGCGAGGCCAAGGCCGCGTTCGGCGATGAACGCATACTGCTCGAGAAATACCTGTCACGCCCGCGCCACATCGAGATGCAGGTGTTCGCGGACAGCCGTGGCAATTGCATCCACCTCAATGAGCGCGACTGCTCGATCCAGCGTCGGCACCAGAAGATCATCGAGGAAGCGCCCGCACCCGCAATGACCACGCCGCGTCGCAAGGCGATGGGTGCAGCAGCCGTCAAGGCCGCGAAGGCCGTGGGATATCAAGGCGCAGGTACCGTGGAGTTCATCGTCGAGGACGGCGAATTCTTTTTCATGGAAATGAATACGCGCCTGCAGGTCGAACACCCGGTGACCGAGATGATCACGGGACTGGACCTGGTCGAATGGCAGATCCGCATTGCTGCCGGCGAAGAGCTGCCACTGGCACAGTCGGAAGTGCAACTGCAGGGTCATGCGATCGAGGCGCGCCTGTACGCGGAGGACCCGCAACGCGAGTTCCTGCCATCGACAGGGCGCCTCGCACGTCTCCGCTGGCCGGCATCGAACGACACGATCCGAATCGATAC
>DASQOO010000011.1:0-6082 GCA_035644435.1 Steroidobacteraceae bacterium
TCAATTCCTCCGTCGCCGCGGATCCGAACGCCAGGAATTTCTACCTGCGCGTCAAGGGCGAGGCCGAGACGGCCGTCGCCAGGCTTTCCTTTCCATCAGTCGACATCCTGCAGCCGAGTCTGCTGCTCGGAGTACGCAAGGAACTGCGCCTGCTCGAGCTGGCGATGATGGGGACACTGCCGCTCGTGAGCCCGTTGCTGCTGGGCAAACTCGAACAGTATCGAGCGATACGCGCGAGCCAGGTCGCCGCCGCCATGGTTGGCGCGACCAGATCCGGCCGCAAGGGCATCCACCGGTACACGTGGCGCGGCATCCAGGAGCTTGCGGACAGGCGCCGCCCGAGCCGCCGCTAGACGAAACCCGCATCGCGCGCGCACGCGATCAGCGCGCGGCCGGCAGGCGAATGTCGTCGTGGCGTCCGAGCAGGGCGAGCAGGATGCCGGCGATGATTGCCAGCAGCGGGTCGGTGATCTCCGCGGATCGTCCCGGCAGCCACAGCTGCGCCACCTCGATGAGTGCGAGCAGCACTGCCGACAGCACCGTGGCGGCGATGAGCGTCGTTCCCCGCCGTACCAGCAGCCACACGAGAGAGAAATACCAGAAGCACTTCTCGAGCAGCACCGAGTAGTTGACCTCCAGGCTGTCGCTGAGCGAGTTCATGAACGGCACCCAGCTGAAGGAATTTCGCTGCGCCAGGAACTCGAAGGGTTTCAGGCCCTGCAGGACGATGACGCCCGCGAGCAGGACGGCGAGCAGGGTGGCGCGCCTGCGATCCGGGATTGCAGCCATGACAGCGGCCGCCGGAATGCCCAGCACCAGCGCCAGCAGTTCCGAAGGCACCAGCACTTTGCCCACCACCATGACGCGACCCAGCAGCACGATGAAGATGACGACTGCGAGCGCGTGCAGGGCATATTCGCGCCGCCACAGCTGGCGGATCGCGTAACCCGCGACCAGCCACCCGACGAGATAGCGATAGGTATCGAGTGCGCCAAACTGCGGATCGATGAAGATCGGCTTGATCGCGTCCTTGAACTTCTGCCAGTCGATCGTCGGTACGAACGGCGCCAGGCGAAAGGTGAGCCATAGCAGCAGGATGCCGAGAGGGACGGGCTCCGGACGGCCGGGCGCGATGCCGGGAATGCGGATCGTCGAGCCGATCTCCAGGTACAGCAGCGCGATCAGTCCGCCAGCGAGCGTTCCGGTAGTGTTGATCACGACGTCGGTCAGACTCGAGACCCGCGATGGCGCGTGGACCTGCAGCATCTCCACACCCAACGACAGCAGCGTGCCGAAAAGCACGGTCCAGAAGAGCCGCATCAGCCGTCCCCAGCGCGCGGGCCAAGACAACAGCAGGCACAGGCCGAGCGGCGCATACAGCAGGAGGTTCGCGACCAGGTCGCCGCGTGAGGTGCGCTGGAAGCGCAGGCCCATGAGCAGATCGAAGAAGCCGGTGTCGGTGAGCACCTCGAAGCGGAACGGGAACAGCGAGCCATACAGGATCAGGACGACAGTCGCTGCTGTCAGCCAACGCGCCACCGGCTGGAAACTTGGCGTGGCTGTCCTGCCGCGCGGCGCCGCTTCACGCATCAGGCGCAGGTACCAGCGTGGCGAGGGCTTCGGTCACGGCACGAACATAACCAACATCGGGCCACGATGAAAGCACGCGCCGCTGACGCAGGATCGCGACAGCGGAAGGTCGCGGGGAATTCGTGCATGCTATGGCCATGACTCGAGCGCGCATTCCACCCGCGCTCGCTGCGGGAGGCATCAAGATGAGGAATTGGCTGCTGGCGTTCGCTGTCGTGCCGCTGCTCGCGGCATGCGGCCATTGGTCGTGGAATCCGCGCGACTGGTTTGCAGGCAAGCCCGAGCCCGTCCCGGCACCGGTCGAACTGTTGAGCATCCAGTCCGCCTCCGCCAACGCGACCGGCGAGCGTTTCGTCCAGACCTGGGAGGGCGCACGACTCGTCGTCGATATCTACAGCGGCAGCGGCATCGGCCAAGCGGTCGTCAAACCGCGCGATCAGGGCTGGCCGCTAAAGCTCGCCTTCCGCCTCAATCTCACCGCCGTCGAGGACTTCGAAGTGCGCGGCGCGCAGAACCTGCGCTGGAACCTGGGCCACGATCCGCTCACGCAGCCGGCGCTCATCGATGTTCCCTACGGCACGTACAAGAAGGACACCCCGCAGCTCGAGATCGCGTGGGTCGATCACTATCGATAGGCTGAGGCGCGGTCCGGAACGGCGCTTGTGACCTCGAAACTTCTCTGCGCCTGGGCTCGCGCTCGCACTCAGATCTTCGGCGGCTGGTCGCCTGAGAACTTGATCGGCGTGGCGCCGGTCACTTCGCCGATCGTCGCGCGGTCGCTCACGTAGAGCTTCACTTCACGTTCGAACTTGAGCGGGCCCTGCACCGTGGCGCCGGGGCCGATGATCACGACCGGCACGCTCTTACTGAATGAGATATTGAATCCCCCGCTGGGCTGTTCGACCGTGATACCGCCCTCGACGCGCGAGTCGGCGCCGACGGTAATGTCGCCCGTCACCGTCCTGATCCCTCCGCCAACGTGTGCGGCATCGAGATCGAAGCGGCCGTTCACGTTTTCCAGCTTGCCGGCGACGTCCGCGCCTTTCTGCAGCGTGAGCGAGCCGTTCACCGACGAAATGTCTCCGGTCACGTGCGCATTCGTACCGATCGTGATCGAACCGTTGACGGTCTCGGCCGAATCCGCGGTCGCCTGATCACCGATGGTAATGGAGCCGTTGACCGTCTCGGCGTGCTTGACGGCGGCGCTCGAAGCCACGTGAATGGCACCGTTCACGGTGGACGCGTTGTCGGCCGCTTGTCCGGCAGCAACGTTGATGGAGCCATTGACCTTGTCGTTGCCATCCTCGATGTCGCAAGCGACACCTGACAGTGCCAACATCATCACCAGCAGCTGTTTCCTCATCTGAGCTCTCCTCGGGCATACTCGCGGCCGGCCCGCCTCATGTCGCGCGATCTTCCCATATTCGAGATTCTTCCGGCACTCCGGCAGGCGCTGGGCTCGCATGGCAATGCCGTACTGCAGGCGCCGCCCGGTGCCGGCAAGAGCACGGTCGTGCCGCTCCAATTGCTCGGGGAGCCTTGGGTACGGGGTCAGCGCCTGATCATGCTCGAGCCACGCCGGCTCGCGACGCGTGCCGTCGCGCAACGCATGGCGCAGACCCTGGGCGAGCCCGTGGGCGCAACGGTCGGGTATCGCATGCGGCTCGAAAGCCGCGTGAGCGAGGCGACGCGCGTCGAGGTCGTCACGGAAGGCGTCCTGGCGGCCGTCCTGCAGCGTGACCCGGCCCTGGAAGGCGTCGCCGCCATACTGTTCGATGAATTTCACGAGCGGAGCCTGCAGGCGGACCTGGGCCTTGCACTGTGTCTCGACGTGCAGGCGACGCTGAGGTCCGACCTGCGCCTGCTGGTGATGTCTGCAACGCTTTCCACCGCCTCGGTCGCCGCACTGCTCAACGACGCGCCCATCGTGCAATCGACCAGCAGGGCCCACGCGGTCGAAGTTCACTATCTCGAGCGCTCGGCGCGACGGCCTGCTACCCGTCCGGTGGGCGAGGACACCATAACGGTTTCGAGGCTCGTGGCCTCGGGAGCGTTGCGTGCACTCGCCGAGCAGAGCGGCGATGTCCTGGTGTTCCTGCCGGGCGCTGCCGAAATCCGTCGTGTCGCCGCGTTGCTGGAAGAGCAGTTGCATGATCCGAGTGTTCGCGTGCTGCCGCTCATGGGCGAGCTCGACTTCGCGGCGCAGGATCTCGCGCTGCGGCCCGCTCCTCACGGCACGCGCAAGATCGTCCTGGCAACCAACATCGCCGAGACGAGCCTCACTATCGAGGGTATCGGCGCGGTCGTCGACTCGGGGTTAGTGCGGCGCTCGAGATTCGATCCGACGAGCGGCATGAGCCGGCTCGAAACGCTGTCGATCTCGCGGGCGTCGGCGGAGCAACGCTGCGGCCGCGCCGGGCGGCTGGGGCCGGGTCACTGTTACCGCCTGTGGACCGAAGGCGCGCAGGCTTCGCTCGAAGCGGAAACACCGGCGGAGATCCTCGAAGCGGACCTGGCGCCGCTCGCGCTTGAGCTCGCGGCCTGGAACGTCGCCGATCCCCGCGGCCTTCGCTGGCTCGACCTGCCTCCGGCGGCGCCGTATGAGCAGGCTCGGGAACTCCTGCAAAGATTGGACGCCCTCGATGCCTCGGGGCACATCACGGTCGCGGGGCGCGACATGCTCGCCCTTCGTGTTCATCCGCGCCTTGCGCACATGTTGCTGCGATCGCGCGACCTCGGTCTGCAGTCGCAGGCCTGCGATCTCGCGGCGCTCCTCAGCGAACGTGATGTATTTGCGCGCGCGCAGAGCAATGCCGATGCGGACATCCGCAGTCGGCTGGAAGCGTTGCGCGGCGAGGCACACGGTGCGGCGCGCCTCGATCGCGCGGCTCTCGAGCGCGTGCGTCGCGTGTCGGGTCAACTGCAGCAGCGACTCGGCAAGAGCTCTTCGCGATCGACAACAAAGCGCCCGGTCGATGCGCCCGATGTTGCGGGCGTTCTCCTCGCATGGGCGTATCCGGATCGGGTCGCACGCAAACGCGACGACGGGCAGGGACGCTATCTGCTCAGCAATGGACGAGGAGCGCATTTCGCAACCGCGCAGGCGCTCGCTCGCGCCGAGTTCCTGGTGATCGCGGCGCTCGACGACAAGGACCGCGAAGCGCGGATATTCATGGCCGCGCCCTTGACGCGGTCGGCACTGGAGACCTCGCTCGGGGAGCACATCACACGAGTCGAGCGGATCGAGTGGAACGAGCGCGAGCGCGCAGTGGACATGGTTGCGGAACGGCGGCTGGGAGCGCTGCGCATCGATTCACAAGCACTCGCCGCAGCGGATCCCGCACGCGTCGCAGAAGCGCTCATCACGGGTATCCGTCGTTTGTCACTCGACGTGTTGCCCTGGGACCGGGAGTCGCGTGCCTGGCAGACGCGGGTGTGTTTCGTCCGCGTGCTCCCTGCGCAGAATGCGGTCGCCTGGCCGGATGTGAGCGACGCGGCCCTCCTTGCGGGGCTGGAGAGTTGGCTGCCCCCGTGGATCGGTGACCTGAGCCGTATCGACCATCTTGCGCGCCTCGACCTGGGTGAGGTCCTGGCGGCGATGCTCGACCGCGAGCAGCAACGCCGCCTCGAACAGCTCGCGCCGACGCATCTGCAGGTGCCGAGCGGCTCGCGCATTCGCATCGACTATGCGGAGGGCGAGAATCCTTCGCTTTCGGTGCGCCTGCAGGAAGTGTTCGGACTCAACGCAACGCCGCGCATCGGTGGTGGCGCGGTGCCGCTGGTGCTCAAGCTGCTGTCGCCCGCGCAGCGTCCCGTGCAGGTGACGCGCGACCTGGCGAGTTTCTGGCGTAGTGGCTATCCCGAGGTGCGCAAGGAACTGAAGGGTCGGTATCCCAAGCACGCATGGCCGGAGGATCCACGCGCTGCGCCTGCGGTGCGCGGAGTACGGCGGCGCAAGGCCTGAGCGCGGTTACTTCTGGACGCTAAAGCGCATCCGGATGGCCATGAGCTGGTCATGCGGAACGCCGTCAATCTGTATCGGCTTGAATTTCCAGCGCTTGAGCGCGCGGGTCGCGGAATCGTCGAAAACACCCTGCGGTTGCGCGTTCACGACGACGATGTCCTTGACCTCGCCAGTGGCAGTGGCAATGAACTGCATGTCGACGAAACCCTCGGTCCCCTTGCGTTCGGCGTAGTCGGGATAATCCGGGTTTACGCGCTTGACGATCATGTCCTCGCGCACGGCGATCGGCTTGATCAGCGCTTCGGCGCGACGCTGGGCGCTGCCCACCGCCGCGGTCGCAGACTCGAGTCCCGCACCGCTCGCTCCGAACTTGCGGGCCTCATCGAGCATGCGCTGCGCGAGACCGATGTCATCGCGCTTCGCAGCGTCCTCGACACCCGTGAGGAGCTGCGCTTTGAAGGAATCGACCACCGCAGGCAGGGCCGGGTAGTCCGGGAACTGTTGCTGCAGCGTGGCGACGTAGTAGCG
>DASQOO010000012.1:0-6252 GCA_035644435.1 Steroidobacteraceae bacterium
ACCACTGGTCAGGGCGACGACGGCTAAGATTCCCGCAGCGCCGATCACACGCAGACGCGCGCGACCCGTACCCAGTGCCGCCACCACCAACCCGCCGACCACTGCAGCCACAAGGACCTGCCGCGACACCGTCGCTGCGACGGCGACCGCCGCGAGGCCGAGAGCGAGCCACGCGAGCTGCCTTGATCGCTGGCCGATCAAGAGCAACGCGACCGCGCACACGATGGCGCTCGTGCCTCCGAAGGTATTCGGATCCGCGTGCGGACCGTTGACGCGTGCCGAGCTCAGAGCGGCGCCGACATCCTCGAGCATCACCACCTGCCCCTGCATGTCGCGGAAGAAGAAAGCGTTGAAAGTGCGCGCCAGCGATTCGTTGCCGAACTCGAGCGCGGCAATGATCGCGGTGATCGACAGGGAAGCCAGCAGGCCAACGACCAGGAGCTGGCGGTATTTGGCGCCCTCGGGTGCGATGTAGAGCGCCACGCCGATTGCATAGGCCATCCACGCCATGCTGGCGTGGGCGAGGATCCAGATCATTTCCGGACCAAAGCCATAGCGGACGATCGGTACCAAAGTGCCGAGCACCAGGGCTGCGCCGATGAACCACCGATGCCAGTGCGGGACTGTCGCGGGCCACTGCGCCAGCTCCCGGTTTAGATATAGCCGCGCCAGGATCGTCAGGCTGACGGCGTCGTACCAGTAGAAGGGCGCACCGCCGAACAGGGTGCGCATCGAGGGGAGGACCAGCAGCGTCACCGGCCAGATGGCAAACAGGTACTTCGGCCAGCGCCATCCGAGCAGCAGCAGCAACGAGAAGAACGCCAGGAATGCCGGCAGCGGCTGGTTCATGGCATCTCGACCTCCGGGCTGAGCAACCTGCCGATCTCCTCGCGCGCGCGCTGAAACGCCGTGCGCCAGCTGTGTGCCTGAGCAAACTCGCGCGAACGGCGGCGCCATTCGTCCCTCTCTCGCAGCGCCTGCTCTATCGCTCCACCCAATGCGTCTGCGACGCTTACCGCGAGCACCGGTGGATTGAGATATGCAAACTCTTCGTGCGGCGTCGACACGATCGGCAGACCCGCCGCGGCGAACTCATACAGCTTGAGTGGATTCTGTCCCTTGTATCTCGCCAACAGCTTCTGGTCGTACAGCATCAGGGCCAGATCCGCGTGCGCGAGAAACGCGGGCACCGCTTCGGGAGGCCGGGCACCCAGCAACACCACATTGCCGGTCCTGCGCTGCAGCTCGTCCGACCACTCGGCGCGAGGGCCGATCAGCACCAGGCTTCCGCCCCGCAGTCGCAGTGCCTCAGCCGCAGCGGCAAACAGCGCCGGATCAGCTTTGCTCAGCAGGCCGACCCACACACCGATGGGTCGGGGAACTCCCTGCAACTCCACGGGCACCGGCCACGCTCTCTCGTACGCATCCGAAAACACCCCCTGCCCCAGGACCGTGACTTTGGAGGGCTCTACGCTGTGCTCCTCGACGACGTAACGTTTGAGCGTTTCACCGATCACGAACAGATGATCGGCACCCTGGTAGTCCATGCGCTCCAGCTGCTTGACGCTTTCGCCCGAGTACGCGGGGTAGTAGTCGACCACCTGGAACACGAAGCGCGCGCGCGGAAAGAGCCGGCGCAGGCCGATACTGCCGGGGTTCGCAGACCAGATGACATCAGGCGCTGCCATGCCGCTGCGCCGGAAGAGCGAGCGGATGCTCGGGATGCAGCTGCGGTAACTCAGGTGCGCCGCGATCGAAGTGTTGAAAGGCCACTGCCTGGCATAGGGGATCACGCTGCAGGGCGTGAAGATCCAGCCACCGCGCTCGTGCCTCGGCCCCTGCATCCACGAACGCCACTGGCCACGCCGTGCCAGCACCTGCCCGGCATGCACCAGGCCCTGCATGTAGGCGACGTCGAAGCCCTGCGCAGCGAACAGATGCGCATAGATGTTGGTACTGCAGCGGATCTCAGACTGCCAGGGCGTGTGCCGATGAAAGAGAATCGTGGTCACGGTTCAATGCGCCGGCTGCCCGGATTTCTCGAGTAACGCCACCGTCACCGAATAGCGCCGCCACAGCCACAACCAGCGGTGCAGCAGGTTCTTGTAGTAATCGGGTTTGTAAAACGGCAGCCAGACGCGCACCGCGCTCTTGAAGACAAGTCGCGCGACGTCCGCGGCCGACTGCCGCTTCAACTCATCGAGGTACGTAACGCTCTGCACCAGTCGCGCGGTGAGCGGCGTGCAGCGGCGGAACGTCGCGACCAGGGCTTTCGGATCGGGGCGGAAGCCGTTGTCGATCGGATCGAGGTGATACGGATAGCTGCAGGGCGCTGACACCAGCAGGAAAGCGCCTGGGGGCGCCAGGCCCTCCAGTGCGGCTGCGAAAGCGTCGACATCGACGACGTGCTCGAGCACGTTGGAACACAGGATCGCCTTCGGTTGGAGCTGCCGGATCCGCGCGCAAAACGCCGGCTGCAGCACATCGCCCACCAGGTCGACGCCCTCGTCCGCTTTCACGTCCGCATGAAACACTTTGACCCCGCGCGCCAACAGCGGTCCGAAGATCCGTTGCTCGATGTGCGGCTGCTCTGCGGTGCGGAAGCGCTTGGTCGAGGAACCGATATTCACCAACGGTGAGATCGCTTCCGCCGCGAGTCCCTGGAGCAGATCCCCGATGACGCTTGCCTCCTCCACTCTCACTGCGGGCTCCGGCGCACGATCGCGCCCATGCGCAAGCAGGCGCTTTCGTCGCAGTGCAGGTACTTCTCGAGGTAACGGCGGTACATGAAATCGAGCAGCCGCTGGTGACGCACCACGAAGTACTTGTTGAAGAGCACTCGTTCCCACAGCCGCACGATTGCCGAGCGCATGTCGAAGAAGAAGACGCTCTCGAACTCGAAGCCGTTCCCGAACGCATGCTGCAGGCTCGTCCTGTCGAAGTGCTGATAGTGCTTGGGGATGAGCGCCTGGTTCCGATGCGGGACGGTTACGATAAGGACCGAGCCCTGATGCATCAGCCCGCGCAAGGCACTCACGAAATTGGCGAGGCCCGCCGGCGGAACGTGCTCCAGGACTTCGATCAGCGTCACGAAGTCAAAGGTACCGATGGACCCGGCAGCAGTGATGTCGAGGGCGCAATACTGCAGCTGCGGATTGAGCGCGCGTGCCAGGTGGATGGCACCGTCGGAATGGTCCACACCCAGCAGCCTCGCTCCTGGGTAGCGGCTCGCCACCTCGCGCAGGAATCGGCCGTCACCGCAGCCCACGTCCACCAGGCTTGTCATGGGACGCTTCCGGATTGCGTCCAGTACCACCTCGATCCCTGCGAGGTACTTGTATCCCCAACTCCAGTACGGCCACCAGCGAAACGATCCCCGCTCCACGCGCGGCAGGTAGTGATACGGAAAGGCGTACTCGCTCTCCTGGACCGCTTGCACGCTATCCATCGGTCCTCCTGCGGCTCAGCGAGCTCTCATCCCACATGCGCTGGAGGCTCTCATCCAGGCCATCGCGCTGCAGGCGGTTCTGCCGGTCCCATGCGTACGCCCACCAGTTGAAGGTCCCCGCAAACGTGTGCAGGGCGAAGATCAGGCCGCGGGTCCCCGCCGTGAAGCCGCGCTCCAGGAAGTACGACTTGCAGGCCCGGTACAAGGGATGAAACAGGATGTGATACCAGCGGATCCGGAAACCGCGCTCCAGGATCTGGTCACCGCTGAACTGCATGTAGCGCAGGTTCTTGCCGACGCGCTCCACGTAGTCCTCGTCGTTGAGATGCCACATGAGCCCTTCCAGCTGTCCGATAGCGCCCTCGCCGCCCTCGATTACGCAGGCTTCATGGATGACGTTGCGGAACTGGTGCTTGCCGCGGCGCGCGAGCTGCGGATTGTTCCAGTACTGCCACCCGCCGGCGCGCATGGGCCGATGCAGGAAGAAATTCAGCCGCCGATAGCGGTACGCGTGATGGCGCGTGACGCCGATTGCCGACTCGATCTCGGCAGCGAGTTGTGGCGTAACCCTCTCGTCGATGTCCATGTGCAGCAGCCACTCGGAGGTTGCGGCCGCGATTCCGGCGTTGCGCTGCCCCGAGAATCCATCCTTGGTCATGCGGTGCGCGATCAGCTTCACGTTCTCTCCCGCAGCTCTGACGATTTCAGCAGTGCGGTCCGTGGAGGCATCGTCGACGATTACGATTTCATCCACCCACGGCTGCAGATGGCGCAGGAACCCGGGCATGTCGAGCTCTTCGTTCTTGGCGATCGCTACGACGCCAAGCGTGGGCGCGCCCGTACTCACGATGCGTACCTGCGCAGGAGTTCGGCGACCCGGGTGATCTGCCGATCGGCGTCGTGCTCGGCCTCCACCCGGCGCCGGGCCGCCCTGCCCATGTTCTCCAGCAACCGCGGTTCGTCCGCGCAGCGGCACAGCGCGTCCACGAAGCCCTCGGTATCGGCAGCGCTGTTGAGAATGAAACCCTCCACGCCCTCGGTCACCGCCTCTCGCGCCGCAGGCAACGGCGACACGATCACCGGCCGGCCGCTGGCCATCGCTTCCAGGAGCACATTGGGCAAACCGTCGTGGTAGGTCGTGTCAGCCAGGAGCGCGAACACATGGGCCGCCTGCATGTGCTGCTGCACTTCGGCGTGCGTTACCCAGCCCGGCATTCGAAGCGCGTCAGCGAAACGCAGCTCGCGAGCAAGCTCCCGGAGCTGCGCTTCCATCGGGCCATGCCCCAGGATCGTCAGTCGCGTTTCGATTCCGCGGGCGCGGGCCGCCGCGCACGCACGCAGCAACCGATCGAAGCCCTTGGTCGCAGTCAGGCGACCGGCGCTGATGACCTGAATTGGCAGCTGCTGCGAAGGCAACGGCAGTCGGGCGAAGCCGTTGAGGTCCACTCCGTGGTACACGAGGTGCGCGCGATCTCGCACCTGTGGCGCGAGCTGTGGCAGCAGGTAATTCATCGCGCCGCGATTGCAGAAAGCGGCGAACGACAAGGCTTCGAAGATGATCGGGAAGTGAGCGCCCTCATGCGCCACTTCGTGCGCATGGATGCTCACGCTGTAGGAAGCTCCGCCCATCGCGCACACGAGATGGGCGACCTGCGAGGCATACGGCCAATGCGCGTGCAGGTGACGAATGCGTGCCCTCTGCATGCGCGAGCGCACCGCCGCCGCCCGCAAGAGCCGCAGCAGCGAATTCGGCTTGCGCGGCAGCCGATCCTGGATCCTGCGGTTCTCGTGCAGCGCGCGCAGCGTCTGCAACGGCCGCTTGAGCCCGGCCCAGGCAGCCTCGGCGAGTCCGATGTAGGCAACGTCGGGCAAGAGATCTCGCGCTGAACTCGCGAGCTTGTCGATGTCCGCGGCAGGCGGGCGCTCGAACGACATCACGACGGGCTCGACGCCGAGGTTCCTCAGCCGGCCGATCTCGCTCGCGATGAAAGTCTCCGACAGCGCCGGAAAACGCGGTACGAGATAGGCGACCTTGCACGGCGCATTCATGGTCGCCCGTCAACGCAAGCGCTGCATTCGCAACAGCGCGCCCGCAACGCTGTGCGCCGCGCTCGAGCCCGGCAGGAGTGTATTGACGACTCCGCTCACTTCCCTCGCCAGGCGCTTTCCGGCGAGCAGCGCGAGCAGCGCGAGCAGCGCGAAGTAAATGAGCACGGCCGAGACCACGCTCAGGGTCATACCGCCGAGGCCGACGACATTGCGATTCACCGCGATCGCCACGACAGCGGCCGTGACCGCACACACCAGCGGTACCGACACGTTGGACCACACCTGCACGCGCATGTGAGCCCGCATTCGATACCACGCGAGGAGCGTGGCGAGGACGACACCGACAGCGGCGCCCCACGCGTAGGCCGCCAGCCCGAGCCGCTCTGCGCCCCACAGGAACACCGCCGTCTGCACGAGCACTTGCATGAGGACGCTCATGAGCGAAGTGGCGGCATCGCCCAGTGCCTTGAGCGCCTGTATCAGCGGTTGTGCCACGGCCTGCGCAAGGAACGCCGGCGCGAGCAGGTACAGCAATGGCAGTGCTGCGGACCACTTGCTGGTCGCGATGCAAGCGATGAACGGCTGCGCTTGCGACACGATGAGCGCAGCCAGCAGGAACGTCAGCACACTCCCCTGGTAGATGCTGCGTTCGAGCAGGTTCCCCAGCCTTTGCCGGTCATCCTGTGCGTGAGCGAAGACCCGCAGCTGTACGCGGCCCATGAGAATGACCGGCTGAAACAGCAGCGCGTCGACGA
>DASQOO010000013.1:0-10561 GCA_035644435.1 Steroidobacteraceae bacterium
CGGGTGGATGACCGCCCGGTAGACGCCCACCGCGTGCGTACCGAGCAGCGCACCGACCACCCAGATGTTGCCGTTCACGCCGAACCACGTGACGATGTTCTGCGCGAGCAACCAGCGGCCGAACCCCCACGCTTCGCGCCACGCGCCCCAGACGCCGGCGAACCCGCCCCAACCCCACTGCAATTCGCCACGGCCGGCGAGACGCACCAGGCCGACAATGCTTGCCAGGAGCGAGGCCACTCCGATGACGACGAGCGCTGCTTTGGCCGTGAGCGCTCCGGGAACCGGTGAATTGACCAGGATCAGCACGCCGGCGAGCTGCCCGCCAAAACAGAGCAGGTCGTTGAATGCCGCATCCCGCGCCGCCGCGCGCGTGTACAGAACGCGGCGCACGAATTCCTGCGCCATCCACGGCACCATCACCAGGGCGAGCAGGAACACGATATCGAAGCGGTGCGCGTGCGCGATCAAGTTCGCGATCGCGGCAGCGATCGCGAGCAGCGCGGCCCCCGCCAGGCTGATCAGGAGTTGTGCGCCCCACAGCCGGGTCGTGAACGTCGTGTAGCGCGAATCCTTCCACGACGCGGCCAGCACGTTGTGCGGCTGGGCAATGACCGCATTCTGCAACCCGGTGACGAGCATCAGCCCGGTGTAGGCCAGCGCGAAGGTGCCGAACTGCGCCGTGGGCAGCGATCGCGCCAGCAACCAGCTCGAGACGAAATTCAATGCGCTGACGCAGCACTGGTCGAAGACGCTCCAGCCAGCGGGACGCAGCCGCTCCCAGGCGACTCGTCCTCGCCAGCCCGGTACGGCGCGGGCCGCCACTTCATTCATGGCGGGCGTGCACCTTGAACCCGTTGCGCAGCACCAGCTGATCACGCTCTGCTGCCGCGAGGTCCGCGCGCATCATTTCGCCGACCAGGCGTTTGAAGCGGATGCGCGGTTGCCAGCCGAGCTTCTGGTGGGCCTTGGAAGCATCGCCATGCAGTGTCTGCACCTCCGCCGGCCGGAAGTAGCGCGGATCGACACACACGATGCGTTGCCCGGGACGCGCGGCGGAAAAGCGCCGGCCCTCGATGCGGCTCACGACACCGACCTCCTCGACGCCCTTGCCGCGCCACTCGAGCGAGATGCCCACTTCGGCGGCCGCTGCATCGACGAACTGGCGCACCGAATGCTGTTCGCCGGTCGCGATCACGTAGTCGTCCGGCTCCTCCTGCTGCAGCATCAGCCACTGCATCTCGACATAGTCGCGGGCATGACCCCAGTCACGCAGGGCATCGAGATTGCCGAGGTACAGGCAGTCCTGCAGACCGACGTGAATGCGCGACAGGGCGCGCGTGATCTTGCGAGTGACGAACGTCTCGCCACGCACCGGGGATTCGTGGTTGAACAGGATGCCGTTGCAGGCGTAAAGCCCGTAGGCTTCGCGATAGTTGATCGTGATCCAGTACGCGTACAGCTTCGCCACCGCGTACGGGCTGCGCGGGTAGAACGGCGTCGTCTCCTTCTGCGGAACCTCGGTCACCTTGCCGTACAGCTCGGAGGATGACGCCTGGTAGAAGCGCGTGCTCTTTTCCAGCCCGAGAATCCGGATCGACTCGAGCATGCGCAGGGTTCCGAGCGCGTCGGCGTTCGCGGTGTACTCCGGCTCCTCGAACGACACGGCGACATGGCTCTGCGCCGCGAGGTTATAGATCTCGTCCGGCCGCACCGACTGGATCACGCGCAACAGGCTGGTCGCGTCCGTCATGTCGCCGTAGTGCAGGATCAGGCGCCGGTTCGGCTCGTGCGGGTCCTCGTACAGGTGATCGATGCGCTCGGTGTTGAACAGCGAGCTGCGGCGCTTGATGCCGTGCACCTCGTAGCCCTTGCCGAGCAACAGTTCCGCGAGATAGGACCCATCCTGCCCGGTGATACCGGTGATCAGCGCCTTCTTCAATTGCGCACTCCTTCGGCCAGGTGAAATCAATGACGGTTGAGAACAGTGCCGACGACTTTCGCACCGTGACCCGAGATGCGCCGTGCCACTTCGTCGATCTCCGCGAGGCGTGTGTGATTCTCGCGAGCGACGACCAGTGCGCCGCCGGCGCGTGCCGAAATCAGCTGCGCATCGGAACCGCGCAGCGCCGCCGGCGAATCGAGCAGAATGAACTCGTACTCCTCGGCGAGCTCATGACAGAGGCGCGCGAAGGCGGGCCTGCC
This sequence comes from Steroidobacteraceae bacterium, assembly GCA_035644435.1. Lineage (GTDB taxonomy): Bacteria > Pseudomonadota > Gammaproteobacteria > Steroidobacterales > Steroidobacteraceae > DATBVX01. Next base: position 2,206 of record DASQOO010000013.1, read on the forward strand.
GAGCAGCTCCTGCGGATTGGGCGGAATCGGGCCTGCTGGCAGCAGGCTGAGGTTGCCGATCGCAAGGATGGGTCGAATGACCTCGGGGCCGGCGCGGCGATTCAAGATGGTCGACAGGCCCGCTTCGTCCGGCAGCCCGAACATCCGGTGCTGTCGAGGCGTGCGCAGATCGGCATCGATCAGGAGCGTGCGCCCCTGCCATTGCGCGAACGCCACGGCGAGATTGGCCGCGACATAGCTGCGTCCGTCGCCGGGCTGCGCGCTCGCGATAACCAGGAACTGCTCCGCGCCGTTGAACCAGCGCGTCAGGAGCTGGGAACGCAAGTCGCGCACGGTTTCCGCGGGCGCGCTCTCCGGTTCGTAAGCGAGGATCAGCTCGGGCGCGAGCAGCGACTCGCCCGCCTGCAGGCGCGGATAGCCGAACTGGATGGCGAGCGCCTGCTCCAGGTCCGTCGGCGTGATGAAGCGCAGGCGTAGCGCGGCTTCACCGAAGCGGATGCCCTTGCGCCGATGCAGCGCGAAGGCTTCCTCCGCCTCCTCGGGGCGGAGCTTGCCCAGGTCGATCAGAATGCGCCCGATGAGCCGCGGCTCGGCTATCTGGGGGGACGCAGGGCGTGTGCCTGGCTCGCTGATCCATGGATTGACGCGTGAACTCATGGCCAGCTCCCAATGCGTCGCAGGGCTACAGGACGCGGCAGGGCACGCACTCGCGACGCGATGGGGCCGGCCGGCAGGAGGATTCCGAGCACAGGCAGGCCTGCGAGCTCGCGCAGGTCCGCGGCGCAACGCACGAAGCGCTGGCTCACCTCGCGCCACAGGGCGAGCCCGATCGAGAGCAGCGCCGCGACTACCGCAGCGAGTGACAGGTTGAGTGCTACGTTCGGACTCGACGGTTGAATGGGCGGAACCGCCGCACGCAGCACCGAAACGTTGGACTGGTTCACCCGGCTTTGCATGCGGTTCTCATTCGCACGCTGCAAGGCCTGGTCGTAGGAACGCTGGGCGCTGTCGACATCGTCCTTGAGCGCTGCCAGCTGAGTGCGCTTCTCCTTCATCTGCAGCACGCTGCTCTTCTGCGCTGCCATCTGGCCACGGATGTCGCCGACGACCTGCGCGCCCTGGCTCGCGAGGCGAGAACGTAACGTCTCTACTTCGGCCCGCGCGCGCTTCACCTCGGGATGGTTCGGGCCCAATTGCGACGGCAGCTGCGCGAGCGCCGCTTCGGCCCGCGCCAGGTCCTGCTTCAAACCCTGGATCGACGGGTGGTTCTCCGCCTGCGCCGCCGCCAACTGCGCGGAAAGCTCGGTCAGGCGGGCATTCTCTACATCGACGTTCTCGTCGGTGGCGACGATGCCCGCCCCCTGCTGGAACTTCGAATACTTGTCGCGCGCCGCATCGAGCTCGGCACGCAACGAACTGAGCTGCTCATCGAACCAGCTCGAAGACTCGCGTGCCGGCTCGGTATTGAGGTTGAGCGTGACCTGCTGGTAGGCGGCGACGAACGTGTTCGCCGCACGCGCGGCTGCTGAAGCGTTCGCGGCCGTATAGCTCAGCTTGATTACGCTGCTGTCCGGCGTCGGATTCACCGACAGCCGGCGCAAGAGCTGATCGGCCAGACGGTAGCGCTCGAGCTTCTCGTCGGGCACCGCGCTGTCGTCATCGTCCAGCCCGAGGCGGTCGGCCCATTCCTCCGGCAACGTGAAGTCGATCCCGGCGCGCGCCAGCAAGTCGCGCACGTCGTCCACCAGGGCGGCGAGCGGCGCCGCAAAATACAGGGCCTGCAGATCCGGATGGTTGACCAGCCCCAGTTTGTCGACGACCTGGAGCGCCACCGACTGGCTCGAGAGCACGTCGACCTGTGTGGCGAGGTACCCCGGATAGAGCTGCGCCGGCGGCATGCTTTCGGCAGCCTGCCCGTTGCCGCGGTACTCGATCACGATCGCCGTCGTAGCGATGTACTCACGCGGCAGCATCTCGCTCACGATCGCGGTCGCGCCCACGATCAGCACGAAGGTGAGAAAGATCGAGCCGGCGTGTGCGCGCAGGATGCGCAGGAACTGGCTGAGGGTCATCGCCGTCTCCCGGCGCGGGTGCGGTGGTTCAAAACAGACTCTCCTTCACGTTGACGACATCGCCTTCCTTGAGCGTGTCGTTCAACTTGATCTTCTCGGTGCGCGTCTTGCCGTCGCCTTCCTTGCGACTGACACGCAGGCCGCGCTCTGTACCACGCAAGGTGAGACCGCCGCCCACCGAGATCGCCTGGCGGACGGTCATGCCGGGTTCGAGCGGATACGCGCCCGGTTTCTGCACTTCGCCGTAGATGTAGAAGACCGGCAGTTCCGGCACGAACACGATGTCCTGGTCCAGCACGCGAACGTTGCCGCTCGGATCGGCGGCGCCGAAGAGCTGGCGCAGGTCCACCTGGCTGCGCGTCTGCTTGCCGTCGGGGCTGCGGCGAATCACGGTGATGAGTTGCGAACCCTTCTCGGTAATGCCGCCCGCCTGCGCGATGAGATCAGTGACCGTGTTGGTGGGGCCGACCGGGTACTTGCCCGGTTTGCTGACAGCACCAAGCACGGAAACCTGCTGGCTGCGGTACTCGCTGACGGTCAGGTTCACCTGCGCTTCGCGCAGGAACCCACCCTTGACGAGGCGCTCCGCGATCATGGTCGCCGCGGCGTTGCGGCTGAGGCCGCCAATCACCACTCGACCGATCAACGGAAATGGAATCGAGCCGTCTTCCGCGATCTGCGCGTCGGCAGTCATGTCCGGGTTGTTGTAGACGACGATGTGAACCGAGTCGCCCGCACCGAGCTTGTATTCCTCGATGGTGCGTGCCGGCGCCGTCGCCGGTGTGGCCGGTGCAGCCGGAGTCTTCGGTGCTGGCTGTGTCGTCGCCATCGTCTCGGCTGCGCGTGCAGATGTTTCGCCCAGCACCGTCAGCGATAACATCAGAGCCCACGCTGTAGCCGTGGTTTTGTTGAACATCTCAACCCCCGCCCGCACGGGGCATCAACTTCAATAAGCGTTTCGATCCCGCAATACGATGTATGCCGTCCTCAGGAGAATTCTCAGATCAAGTCCCAGCGACCAGTGACGCAGATAGTCGAGGTCGAACTGCACGCGCTGGGCCATGCGCTCGACGTTCGCCGTCTCGCCACGCAAGCCGTTGACCTGCGCCCACCCGGTGATCCCGGGGCGCACCTTGTGACGCAACATGTAGCCACTCACGAGCCGGCGATAGCGCTCGTTGTGCGCGACTGCGTGCGGTCGCGGCCCGACGAGGCTCATGGTTCCTTCCAGCACGTTGAAGAGCTGTGGCAGCTCATCGAGTGAAGTGCGACGCAGGAAACGTCCGACGCGCGTGGTACGCGGATCATCGGGTTGTGCCTGCCTGATGTGCACGCCGTCCTCGCACACGGTCATGGTGCGGAACTTGTAGACCTGGAACTCCTCGCCCTCGAGGCCGTAGCGGCGCTGGCGGAAGAGGATTGGGCCCGGCGAAGAACGTCGCACCGCGATGGCGATGCCGATCATGAGCGGCGCCGTGAGCAGCAGCGCGATGCTGGTCAGCACGATGTCGCTGCTACGCTTGATGACGCCATTGAGTCCGCAGAACGGTGTTTCGCAGATGGCGACCAGCGGCAGCCCTTTTACTTGTCCGAAGCGCGCCTGGATCAGGTCGAACGCGAACAGGTCCGGCACGAAGTAGATCGATGCGGTCGTGTCACGCAGGTCTTCGAGCAGCGCCTGGATGCGCGGCTGCGCACTGATGGGCAGGCAGATGTAAATGACGTGAATGCTGTTGCTGCGCACGTAGTCCGCAAGATCGCGAAAACGACCGAGCAGTCGTTCCGGGGTCATTCCCGGCAGACGTTCGATGGCACGGTCGTCGAAGAAGCCCTGCACGACTCCCTGCGACGGATCCTCGGCGAGCCGCGCTGCGAGCTCGCAGCCCAGTTCATTGGCGCCCACGACGACGTGACGGCGGGCGATCGTGCCGTGCTTGACCAGCCACGCCATGGTCCGCCGCGCGATGATCTGCCCTGCGACCAGTGCCGCGGGGGTCGCCAGGAACCACGTAAACAGTACCTTGCGTGAGAAGACGTCGGAGACTTTCAGCATGAAGCCGAGCAGCAGCAGCAGCGCCACCGCGCTGGACCACTGGAAGATGACGCGGCGCATATCACGCAACAGCCGTGGCGCGTTGTCGAGCGGCTCCAGCCGCGGGTGGCCCATGACCTCGATCGCGACGATGAATGCCAGCACCGCCAACACGCGGTATGGGCCGGTGAACGGCTGATCGTGCAGCAGTGCGCTCAACAGCAGCGCCAGCACGACTATCGACGGATTGAACAGCTCCTTGATGAGCGCAAGAGCCGGCCGCTCGCCCGCGCCGGCGCGAACCCAGTTACGTCCGCGAGCGGCGCGCGCCAGACGACGCGACATGCTGGTCTGCGGCGAACCCCGCCGTCCCTGGTATGCAACGCTTCCCTCTGCCGGCACTCGCCTTCCTCCGTGGTTTCCGCCGCCCGTTTATTTAACTTCCGTGACAGCGGAAAGTTCCGATGCCCCTTCCGTGACAGTGAAATGGAAACAGCAAGCGCTGTGCCAGACCTCGTTGCTTGAGTTTTTTTCACCTGCGAGTGTCGCGAATGACAAGGCGCGGCGCTGCGAGCGGAATTTCTGTTGCCATCGAGTGACAGTGCGCGAAAGATCCTGAACGGATTGCTTGTCGCAGCGCGTTGGGACGTCGGCCTCTGGCGACACGCAGAAAGTCGGTTCAGGAAAAATCCCGGAGGTTGCGAGGCGCTGTGTAAGACTGTTTGTAAGTCTTGCAGCTCGGCACGAACGGATACAGCGCCTCTCGCGAGACGAGAGGCGCTGGTTGACTGCTTACAGGTGGCCCGACTGGTAGTCGATGAGCGCCTGGCGGATTTCCGCCGGGGTGTTCATCACGAACGGGCCGTAGCGCGCCACCGGTTCATTCAGCGGATGACCCGCGACGACGAGAAAGCGCACGCCCGCCTCGCGTGCGACTGCGGCCGCGATCAGGCCCTGACTCAGTACCGCGAGTTCGCCGCGCTTGACGATACGTGGCTTCTCGCCCTGCCCGATCGAGAGCTCGCCCTCGTACACGTACACGAAGGCGTTGTGCGATTCGGGTAGCAGTGCGTTGAAGCCCGCTCCGGCCGGCAGTCGCACATCGAGATATACGGGCTGCGTCGCATCCGCCCGCACCGGTCCCCTCGTGCCATTGAACTCGCCCGCGATGACACGAACGCTCCCGCCCGAGTCCAGCACCACTTCCGGAATGCGCTCGGGCGCGATGTCCTGGTAGCGAGGAGTCGTGAGCTTTTCGCGCGCGGGCAGATTCACCCAGAGCTGAAAGCCCCACATCAGGCCATCTTGCTGCTCGGGCATTTCGGAGTGCACGATGCCGCGACCCGCAGTCATCCACTGCACGCTGCCCGCCCCGAGGAGTCCCGTGTTGCCCTCGTTGTCGCCGTGACGCATGCGTCCGGCGAGCATGTAGGTGACGGTTTCGAAGCCGCGGTGCGGATGCTCCGGGAATCCGGCGATGTAGTCGCCCGCATCGTCGGAACGGAACTCGTCGAGCAACAGGAACGGATCGAGATCCGGCAGATCCCGGGAGCCGATGATTCGCAGCAGCTTGACGCCGGCGCCGTCACTTGCGGGCTGACCGCGCACGACCCGCTCAACGCTGCGCACCGAGGCGGCGGGATTCAACTTGGTCGTCACTGGTGAACTCATGCCAACTCCAGATTCGAGAGGGATCGCCGCGATCTGGGGACATTTGCCAGAAATACCAGACTCGGCCGAATCCGGCCGCCGACTACTGGCTGGCAGCTCTGGCGACGCGCGGAAACGGACCTGCTTTCACCAGCAGACCCGGGACTGGCCGACCGAGCTGTTCCTGCAGCCACTTCCCGGTCTCGATGAGTTTCTCGAGAGCGACGCCGGTCGTGAATCCTGACCGGTGCAGCATATAGATGAGATCTTCGGTCGGAATGTTGCCGGTCGCGCCTGGCGCAAAGGGACAACCGCCGATGCCGCCCACACTGGCATCGAGAACCTCGACCCCTGCCTCGGCAGCGGCGTATGCATTGGCCAGGCCGGTGTTACGCGTGTTGTGGAAGTGGCAACGGAGCTTCAGTCCGGGCAGCGCCGCGCGGACGCGGCCGACAAGATCGGTGACCTGCGCCGGGACACCCGCGCCGATGGTATCGGCAAGTGCCAGCTCGATCGGATGAGCTGCCGCCACACGCTCGGCGACTTCGACCACCCGGCCGGGCGCGATCTCACCTTCGAACGGACAACCGAACGAGGTGGAGAGCGTGATCTGCGGAGCGATACCCGCCGCATGAGCTGCCTGTGCGATGTCGAGCCACTGCGCGATCGACTCCTCGGTACCGACGCCCTGGTTGCGACGATTGAAGGTGTCGCTGATGGCGAGTGCCATGCCGATCTCACGACAGCCTGCCGCTCGCGCGCGATCGAATCCTTTGCGGTTGAGCACGAGGCCGATGTAGCGCGCCGCGCCGTTGCGTGGCAGGGCCGCCAGCACCTGCTCGGCGTCCGCCATCTGCGGCACCTTCGCGGGATTCACGAAGCTCGCGACTTCGACGCGCGCCAGGCCGGAGGCGACGAGTCGATTGATCAGCTCGACCTTGACAGGAGTGCTCAGCGTCCCGGGCTCGTTCTGCAAGCCGTCCCGGGGACCGACCTCCACGATTTCGATGCGCTTGCTCACCTGATACTTGCCTCGCGTGCTGCCACAGAGTCTACTGAACTTATGAGACCGAGCGACCGCGTCATTATGGAAAACTATGGAAAACACTGAAACCGGCGCCGGCTCGAGCCTCCACATCCTGATTCTGGCCGCCGGCGCCTCGACGCGACTCGGCCAGCCCAAGCAACTGGTGCGCCTCGACGGGCGCCCACTCCTGCATACGATGGCCAGTCATGCCGTCGCAGTCGCAGGTCACGCCGTGACAGTGGTCGTCGGCGCTCACGCCCAGGAACTCGCGCTGCTCCTCAAGCATTCGCCGGCTTCGGTGATCGTGAACCGGCATTGGCAGGAAGGCATTGGCGCTTCGATCCGTTATGGGATCGCCGCGCTTCCTCCGGCCTGCGATGCGGTGCTGATCATGCTCGCAGACCAGGTTGGTGTCTCGAGCGACGATCTCAAGCGCCTGGTGTCGGCGTGGAAGGGCCAGGATTCCTCTGTCATCGCGAGCACCTACTCCGGCAGCGTCGGCGTCCCGGCAATTTTCCCGCGTTGGTGTTTCTCCGACCTGGCTGCATTGCGGGGCGATATCGGTGCGAAACGCGTTCTGCAGCGCTACAGCGATCGTCTTACCCGGGTCCCGATGCCGAATGCGGCGATGGATCTCGACACGCCGGAGCAGCTCGAGGAATTGCGTCGCGTCCGACAACCGCGCGCCAGCGGCGAGATCCGCCTGCCCAGGTTCGATACGGACTTGACTCAAGATCCGGACGGTGTCTTGAGCCTCAACAGCTGAGCGCCTTCGCTCACGCGCTCTCCAGCGTTGAAGCACACCGCTTCCACGATTCCGTCGGACGGCGCCAGGATCGTGTGTTCCATCTTCATGGCCTCAACGATCACGAGCGGCTGACCGCGGCGGACGTTCGCTCCGGGCGCGACCAGCACTTGCAGTACCTGGCCCGGCATCGGCGACACGAGCCCGCCGTCGTGCCGCTCACGCTCCGCAGCACGCGCCGGATCGTGGAATTCGAGTGACAGGGTGCCACCCTGGTGCAGAACATGGAGTCGTTCGCCGTCCTCGACCAACCCGATGCGCAGCGACTCGCCGTCGACCTGGACCGCGACCGCGTGGTCATCAAGCCAGTTCGCCTGCACCAGATGGCGCTGTGAGCCGATCGTGACCTGCCAGCCGTCCGAGGCGCGCTGCAGTTCGATGAGAATGACCTCGCCGCGACTCGCAAACTGGAGCGAGGCGCGTGCGGGCAGATTCGCCTGCCAGCCATCGCGCTGGTCCCAGGGCCCCACCAGGTTTGTTGAGCGAGTAGTCGTCGGAGCACGTATCAGCCACGCGACGGCGGCCGCAGCCTGCAAGCGAGTCTCGTGGGACTTGTCGGCCGGTCGAAGCAACGCGGTGGCATGTTCCGCGATGAATCCAGTGTGCACATTACCCGCTGCAAAATCAGGCGCGGCCAGTACTGCCTGAAGCAAGGCAAGGTTCGTCGTCACTCCCGCGACCTCGCATTCCCCAAGAGCATGGCGCAGCAGCCGGATCGCATCGGCGCGGTCTTTGCCTCGCGCGATGATCTTGGCCAGCATCGGGTCGTA
>DASQOO010000014.1:0-4057 GCA_035644435.1 Steroidobacteraceae bacterium
CCCCGCTTCGCAAAGTCATCGCCGTCGCTCACCGTCAAGATCGGACGGTTCTTGAGACCCGCGAGAATTTGCCCGACCCGCTCGCTCTCCGACCGGCTGATGAAGAGGATGTTGCACGCCTGGATGTCCGTCAGCTCGCGAGACCGGCGGATCTCGAATGGCCGCTGCGCGAGACGTTCGCCACGCACGGTCTCATCCAGGAAGGTGCCGAGCGGGTCCTCCCCGAGGATGCCGATGATCACCGGCGTCTGCGGGTCCTGTGTCGGCACCGCCGGCCACTCGACAAACTGCGCGAAATTGAACAAGAACACGGCCTTCACCTGATACTCGGAAGCCCTGGGACTTTGCACGAGCAGCAGCGCGGACATCAGGGCGGCGACCACTTTTAGAAGTGCCATTGCGCCATCCCATACACACCGCGCTGAATGCCGCGGCGCGCGGCGGGCGTGCCGAACTCCGCATGCTTCTCGTGCAACAGATTGCGACCTGCGAGTGACAGCTCCAGGGCGGGAATCGGTTGCCAGCCGAGCCGGGCATCCAGCTCGGCGTATGCAGGCAGTTGTTGGTTCTCGATCTTACCGAGGTAACGGAACCCGCCGTCCAGAATCCACCGAGCACCCAGGTGCAGCGACGAGCGCATGCTGAGCTGCCGATTGGGAGCATGTGACTCTGTCGTGCCTCGGCTGGTGTCGGTGCTGCCCGGATTGGGCCAGATGTGTACGCGGACCTCGGTATAACCGGCACGAACCTGCCAATCGTCGGTGATACGATAGCTCGCGGACGCCTCGCCGCCGTACGACTCGCCGTCCTGACCGTTGCCGATAACGATCGGGGTGGGGTTGGGGGGATTGACCTGCTCTAGGCTGCGGAGGCCGTGGTAGCGGCTGTAAAAGCTCGCAAATGCGAGCACCAACGCGCCCTCCTGATGACGATATCCCAGCTCGTACGCCAGCTCCTTCTCGGAGCGGAAGCCTGGGCCACCAGCAAGGAAATAGGGAGGCTGACCCGGCGCGTACAAGTCCCGGTCGATGCGCGACGGCGTTCGCGCCGCCCGCGAAATCGCCGCCCACAGCGTGCGGGACGGGCTGAAGGTCCAATTCACGCGGCCGCTCGGCTGGATCTCGAACCCGGTGTAATCGTTGTGCTCGATCTTCGTGCCGAGCGTGACGTGGAGCCGATCGGATGCAAGCGCGATCTCATCCTGGGCGAATGCGGTGAACCACTGGCGTGCGACATGGGGTGGCAGGAACGCCAACGCCGCGGTGTTGACGACGCGATCGTTGATGAGACGATAGCCGACTCCCCACACCACATCGTGTCGGGCGCTAACGGTGGCGCGATGCTGCACGTCGATATCGTAGACGTCGAGATCTTCACCAAAGGTGCCCGGAATGTCCCGGTGCGTGCGGTCGTAGTACGCCTGCACCGTGAGATCAGACTTGGCGGAGAATGGATGCGCCCATTTTGCCATCACATTCCCGCCGCTGACGCCGATGTGGCCAGGGCTCGCTTGGGCGATGCGGCCATCGTACCAATCGCCATGGAGACTGAGACGGTTGCTGTCGGGCGCATCCCAGTCCAGACGAAATCCCCCTTGTCCCATGTGCCAGCCATCGGGAGCGGCTTGCCCATTAGGGAGCAACGTGGGATCACGACTGAAGGCCTTGCCGTAGATCCGATAGTTGCCGTGTGCGCCGAGCTCGCCGCCGTAGCGGGCGGATCCCAGGCCGCGCAGCTCGCTGCCGCCACCGCCCGTGACCAGGAGTCCCCCCGTCTCTTTCGCGTCCTTCGTGATCACGTTGATCACGCCATTGACCGCGTTGGCGCCCCACAGCGTCGCGCCCGGCCCGCTGATCACCTCGATCCGGTCGATATCAGAGAGCAGGACATCTTGAGCATCCCAGAACACGCCCGAAAACAGCGGCGTATAGACGGTCCGTCCGTCGATGAGGACCAGCAGCTTGTTGGCGGTGGTGCTGTTGAATCCTCGGGCACTGATGGCCCACTGCCGCGAATCGACTTGCGCAACCTGCAGATTCGAGGCGAGGCGGAGGGCTTCGGGAAGGCTCGTTGCGCCGGAGGCGCGAATGTCGTCCTGGGTGATGACCTGAATCGCTGATGGCGTCTCGAACAGGCGTTCCGGGCGCCGGGAGACGGACATGACTTCGATGTTCATCAGTTGATCGAGGGTGAGGTGTTTCAGGGCCTGCAACGAGTCGCGTTGCTGAGCGCGCGCAGAGACCGCCCACATGGCGAGAAGAACCGTGAGGAAGAGCGTGCGCGTGCGGGTCATGCACTGTCCTTCCGATAGGGGCTTCCACAATAGGGAAACTGGAGAGCCACGACCTGTCGGCCGATGACTCTGGGCTGCCTAAGCTTTTGCCTACACGGGTTCAGGGAGCGGCTTGAGATGCCGTGAGTTCTGCGCGGGACTCGCCAACAACCGCCAGGACCATTCCGCTGAGAATCAATCCGGCCCCGAGTCCCTGGCTGAGCGAAAAGGTCTCTCCCCAGAATAGCCGCGACGTCAGCGCCGCGAACACCGGCTCGAGACAGAAGAGCAGCGACGCCCGCGCCGAGGACATCTCGCGCTGCGCGCGCATCTGCCATACCAGCGCGACTGCCGTCGACATAACGCCGAGGAAGAGCAGGGCTGCACCCAGCCCCAGGGACCATTCGAAGCGAAGCGGCTCGAGCAGCAGCGCCGCGATCAACGTCGCGATCGCCGTCCCGGGGAGCTGCAACCAGACCATGCGCTCCGCCTGGAACCGTTTGGAGATCTCCGCCACGGCCACGATGTGGCCCCCGAAGACCACTGCCGTCACCAGCGTCCAGAGATCGCCCCGATTCAAACCGCCGGATTCGGGCGCCGTGAGGAAATAGAGACCCAGCGCCGCCACGAGCAGTGCCACGAAGACTTGCCACGTGAGACGATGGCGGAGCACGATCAGCGCGATCATCGGCGCGAGAACCGACGACATCGCCACGATAAACGCCGAACGCGCAGGGGTCGTGTACTGGAGCCCGAACGCCTGTGTCGCGAACCCGGATGCCAGCAGCAGCGTGAGCAGCGCGCCGGATTGCAGCTCGGCGCGCGAAAACCGCGCGCGCAAGTTGGCGAGCGGCGCGAGCACGATCGTCGCGATCGTAAAGCGGACAGACAGGAACAGCAGGGGGGAAGCCGCGGCGAGCGCGTTCTTGACGATCACGAAGCTCACACCCCAGACCGCGGCTGCCGCGATCAGCAGCAAGTCGGCGCGGCGCTTGGTCACGCCAAATCCCGCAAATATCTTCCCGTGACCGATCCCGCGATCTGCGCGACATCCTCAGGCGTACCCGCGGCAACAATTCGACCTCCCTGATCCCCAGCCCCCGGCCCCAAATCAATCACCCAATCCGCGCGCTTGATGACGTCGAGATTGTGCTCGATCACGAGTACGGTATGCCCCGCGTCCACCAGCCGGTCCAGCACGCGACACAGCACGCGCACGTCGTTCATGTGCAGGCCGGTGGTGGGCTCGTCGAGGATGTAGAGCCGCCGCGCGCCTTTGGTCCGCGCCAGCTCGCGGGCGATCTTCAGCCGTTGCGCCTCACCGCCCGACAGGGTCGTGCCCGGCTGACCGAGCCGCAGGTAGCCGAGCCCCACTTGCTGCAGGTACCAGAGACAGCGCGCCAGGCGGGGATTGCGGTGCAGCCGCTGGATCGCCTGATCCACGGTCCACTGCAGCGCCTGCGCGATGCTCGCGCCGCGCAGCTTGACATCGAGGACCTCGCGCTTGAAGCGCGAGCCGCCGCAGACCTCGCACGGGACGAACACGTTGGCGAGGAACACCATCTCGATCAGCACGTGGCCGGCGCCTTCGCAAGCTTCGCACCGGCCTCCCGCAACATTGAAGGAAAACGTGCTGGGCTCGTAGCCGCGCGCGCGCGCGAGCGGCTCGTTCGCGAACAGCGCACGGAGCTCGTCGAAGGCCTTCACGTACGTCACCGGATTGGACCGCGGCGTGCGTCCGATCGGGGCTTGATCGATGAGAACGACATCCTCGAGGTACTCCCA
>DASQOO010000015.1:0-4867 GCA_035644435.1 Steroidobacteraceae bacterium
TCGCGATCCGGTTGCTGCGCGCCTACCGCGACGGAAAAGGGATTCGGCTCGGAAGGAAAGCCTTCACCGCTGCCCAGATCCGCCGGATCGTCGACACCAAGGACATCATCCTGTTTCCGCAAGTGAACCCGGATGGCCGGCGCTTCAGCATGGAGCGTCATCCGATGTGGCGGAAGAACCGGCGACCGGCGCCTCGTGGACGCGGCCACCATTGCTTTGGCGTGGATCTCAACCGGAACTTCCCGTTTCTGTGGCACTTCCATCGCCACTTCGCTACCGGAACGGTGCAGAGCTCCTACAAGCCAGGCGACCACGAGACGTACGTGGGCACGCGCCCGGCGTCCGAGCCCGAGACGCGCAATGTGATCTGGCTGCTCGATCGCTTTGCGAACATCCGCTACTTCGTCGACCTGCACAGTTACGGCGAAACCATCCTCCACAGCTGGGGCACCGACGAAAACCAGACCCACGACCCTGAGATGTCCTTCAGGAATCGTGCGTATGACGGCAAGCGGGGTCTGATCCATGACGACATCTATCGCGAACACATGCGTGCGGCTGATCTGAAGGAAGCTGTGCGCATGGGCAAGGTCATGGCCGGTGCGATCCGGCTCGTGCGCGGTCGCAAGTATCGAGTGCAGCAATCCGTCGGCCTCTATCCGACCACCGCTTCGTCCGATGACTACGCCTACAGCCGCCACTTGGTCGACGCCAGGAAGGGCAAGATCATTTCCTACACCATGGAATGGGGTAGAACGCGCGCCAAGACGCCGTTCCATCCGCCGTACGACGAAATGCGTAAGGTCATGCGCGAAGTCACCGCGGGCCTGCTCGAGTTCTGTCTGCAGGCGAAGTAGGTGCCTGCCCGCGTGTCCTCACACAACCTCGCTTATTCGCACGCGACCTGAAGCGTCTGGCAGAATTCACGTCATGAACAGCATCGAGGAGATCGTCGCCGAAGTGCGCAACGGGCGCATGGTCGTGATCATGGACGACGAGACGCGCGAGAACGAGGCGGACCTGATCATGGCCGCCGAGACGGCGACGCCGGAGGCGATCGCGTTCTTCGTCCGTTACACCAGCGGCATCATCTGCCAGCCGATGCTGCGCGAGCGGCTCCAGGAGCTGCGGCTGCCGCAGATGGTGCCGGAGAACACCGAATCGCATCGCACCGCATTCACGATCTCGGTCGACTTTCGGCAGGGCACGACCACTGGCATCTCCGCGCACGATCGCGCCAAGACCATACGGGCGCTCGCCGATCCGGGTGCGCAGCCGGATGATTTCGCGCGGCCAGGCCACATTTTCCCGTTGCGCTATACCGAGGGCGGCGTGCTCTGTCGCGCAGGCCACACCGAAGCGACCGTCGACCTGGTACGGCTCGCGGGTTTTCGCTCGCACACCGGCATCCTGTGCGAGATCGTCAACGACGACGGCACGATGAAGCGCGGGCCACAACTCCTCGAATTCGCCGGCGCCCACAATCTCAAGGTCGGCACGATCGCCGATCTCATCCGCTACCGCCTGAAGAAGGAGCGCTCGGTAGAGCGCATTTCGGACCAGGCGGTGGAGACGGAATTCGGTCCCTTTCGCATGTTCTGCTACGAGGATCATGTCAATCGCGATGTGCACATTGCCCTGGTCCGCGGCGACCTCGATGGCAAGAGCCCGCCGCTAGTGCGCGTGCATCTCACGGATACGCTGCGCGACGTGATCGGCATCCGCGGCGACCGAGGTTGGCCGCTGCGCGATGCCCTGCGGCGCATCGCCGAGGAAGGAAGCGGCGTGGTGGTTATCCTGCGCCAGGCGGAAACGCCGCGAGACCTGGTGGAGGCGCTGCGGACTATCGACGCGAGTAAGGCGGGCGGCGCGCGCCATGAAGGTTCGCGCGTGCTGCGCACCTATGGCATCGGTGCGCAGATCCTGCAGGACCTGGGCGTCACTCGCATGCGCGTATTGAGCGCGCCGCGCCAGATGGTCGCCATCTCGGCGTTCGACCTGGAGATCACGGAGTACGTCGACAGCGAGTCCTAGGCCTGGGTGCAGTGCTGCGCCGAGCTGACTGTCGTCATCCGCTATACTGCCTGCCCGTTGCTGTGACGTACCCATGAGCCCGATTCGCACAATTGAAGGCGATCACCTGGCACGCGACCTGCGTTTTGCAGTCGTCGCCTCGCGCTTCAATGAATTCATCGTCGACAGCCTGATCCGCGGCGCGATCGAGGCATTGCAGCGTCATGGCGCGACCGAAAAGCAGATCGAGCTGGTGCGGGTCCCGGGTGCCTTCGACCTGCCGTTGGCGGTGAAACAGCTTCTCGCCGCGCGCCGTCACGATGCCGTCATTGCATTGGGAGCCGTCATTCGCGGTGCGACACCGCACTTCCAATACGTGGCGGGAGAATGCGCCAGCGGTCTGGCGCGCCTCGCGCTCGAGTCCGGCGTCCCGATCGCGTTCGGTGTGCTGACGACGGATACCATCGAGCAGGCCGTGGAACGGGCCGGCGCGAAGAGCGGCAACAAGGGTGCCGAAGCCGCTGTGACCGCGATCGAGATGGCCAATCTCCTCAGACAGCTGGAAGGCTGAGGGCGAGCGGATGGCCGGTTCTTCTCAGGCACGTTCGGTGGCCCGCCGCCTTGCGATGCAGGCGATCTATCAGGCACAGCTCAATGCTCAGCCCTGGCAGGATCTGCACCAGCAATTCCTCGCGAACGCAGACATGCCGCGCGCGGATGGCGAGTATTTTCGCGAGCTCGTGGAACAGGTCTGTGGTGCGCGTGAGCGGCTTGATGCGGATCTCGCCACGCTGCTCGACCGGCCGCCCAAGGATCTCGACCCGGTGGAGCACGCGATTCTCCTCATCGGCATGTACGAGCTCGAGGCTCGCAGCGACGTGCCGTTCCGAGTGGTGATCAATGAAGGCGTCGGCCTGGCACGCAAGTTTGGCGCGACCGATGGTCACAAGTACGTCAATGCAGTGCTGGATCGCGCCGCCGCCCGCCTGCGCGCCAGCGAACGCGGCTCGCCGTCGAACTGACTCCCAAGGGTCCCGCCATGCCGCTCGGCGAATTCGAGCTGATCAGGCGCTTCTTCAGCCAGGCCGGGCCGCAGCGCGCCGATGTGAGTCTCGGGATCGGCGATGATGCCGCGCTGGTGCGCGTGCCCGAAGGTGCCGAACTCGTAGTCGCTGCGGACACGATCGTCTCTGGTGTGCACTTTCCCGCGAATACTTCACCGCAAGACATCGGCTACCGTGCTTTGGCGGTCAACCTGAGCGACATGGCGGCTATGGGCGCAACGCCCGCCTGGGCGACGCTGGCCTTGACGCTGCCGGCGGTGAACGAAGCTTGGCTCGAGGGATTCAGCTCGGGATTCTTCGGCCTGGCACGCGTGCACGAAGTGATGCTGATCGGTGGCGACACGACCTCGGGACCGCTCAGCGTCACGGTGCAGATCATGGGCTACGTTCCAAGCGGCAGCGCGCTCAGGCGCAGCGGCGCCCGCGTCGGCGATCTGATCTTCGTCAGCGGCCAGGTTGGGAATGCGGCGGCGGGTCTCGCGCTGATCGAGAATCGCGCCAGCGTCGCGGATGCAGGCTTTCGGGATCAACTGCAGGCAAGCTTCCTCAGACCGCACCCGAGGGTCGCGCTGGGCATGGCGTTGCGCCAGGTCGCCTCGGCCGCCATCGACATCTCCGACGGTCTGGGTGCGGATCTCGCGCATGTCCTTGAGGCAAGCAAGGTGGGCGCTCACCTCGAGCTCGAGCGGCTGCCGCTGTCGCGGGGGCTCACCGCCTCATTTGGGCGGCAGCGTGCACTGGAACTCGCGTTCGGGGGCGGTGATGACTACGAGTTGTGCTTCACCCTGGCCCCGGATCGGGAGCACCAGCTGGCCTCCATGGCCGCCGAGGGCGGCTGCGAGCTCACCCGGGTGGGGATCATCGAGGAGCAGCCAGGACTACGCACCTCCAGCGACGGCTTCGAAGTGAAGCTGCCGAGCCGCGGCTTCGATCATTTCGCGGCTCGCGGAGCTTCGGGGAATCCCTGAGTGCGGGCCTTGGATGCCGTTCAAATATCTCAGAATTCGCGTGTGCCCGGTCCCTGCGCCGCGACGCGGGAATGATCCGGGAGTTGCATCACAGATCGCCCCGGACCCCATCCGTATCCTGCCCGCCGACTCGCATGGGGAATCATCATTCGTAACTTGATTGCAGAACGCTCCGCCCGGGCTGGATCCGGTGTACCGGAGAAGATCGGCAAGTACGTCATCATCAACGAGGTCGGTCGCGGCAGCACC
Organism: Steroidobacteraceae bacterium; assembly: GCA_035644435.1. Lineage (GTDB taxonomy): Bacteria > Pseudomonadota > Gammaproteobacteria > Steroidobacterales > Steroidobacteraceae > DATBVX01. Next base: position 4,295 of record DASQOO010000015.1, read on the forward strand.
GGCGTCGTGTATCTCTCCCATGACCCGTACTACGGCCGCGACGTCGCGATCAAGGTCTACAACATGGAGACCGGCGGGGACGAAGAGCGGGCCAAGGTGGCACGCAAGATGTTCCTGTCCGAGGCCCACATGGTGGGCATGCTGCAGCACCCGAACATCCTGCCGATCTATGACGCCGGCGAAGAGAACGGCCACTGCTACATCGTGACCGAGCATGTACAGGGCGCGCGCACCCTGGTCGCCTACTGCCGCCCGGATAACCTGCTACGCGTCGATGACGCGGTCGAGATCATGTTCAAGTGCGCCAAGGCGCTGCACTACGCGCACGGGCGCGGCGTGATCCATCGCGACATCAAGCCCAGCAACATCATGCTCACGACCGACAGCGACGTGCGCATCATCGACTTCGGCATCGCGCTGGTCGCGGACTCCGACATCTCGAGCATCCAGGGCATCGCCGGCAGCCCCAGCTATATGTCTCCGGAACAGGTGCAGAACTCGGAGATCACCAACAAGTCGGACCTGTACTCGCTGGGCGCGGTCATGTACGAGCTGCTGACGGGCTTTCGCCCG
>DASQOO010000016.1:0-14877 GCA_035644435.1 Steroidobacteraceae bacterium
GTTTGCCGGTATCGGCGAACCGAAGATCTCGGACACCGTGTGCGATCCTGCGCAGCCCGAAGCGCTGCCGGCGCTGACGGTCGATGAGCCGACGATCAGCATGACCTTCGAGGTCAATACTTCTCCTTTCTATGGACGCGACGGCAAGTTCGTGACCAGTCGCCAGCTGCGCGAGCGTCTCGCGCGCGAGGCGCTGCACAACGTCGCGCTCCGCGTCGAGGAGACTGACGATCCGGACAAGTTCATCGTTTACGGTCGCGGTGAGCTGCATCTGGGCGTACTGCTCGAGAACATGCGCCGCGAGGGCTACGAAGTCGCGGTGTCCAAGCCGCGGGTGGTGCTTCGCGAGATCGACGGCGCAACGTGCGAGCCGTATGAACTCCTGACGGTGGATATCGAAGACAACGCGCAGGGCGCGGTGATGACCGCGTTGGGCGAACGCGGCGCGGAGCTCAATGCGATGCAGCCCGACGGGCGGGGCAGGGTGCGCCTCGACTACATGATCCCCTCGCGCGGCCTGATCGGCTTTCAGACCGAGTTTCGCACGCTGACCTCCGGCACCGGGCTGCTCCATCATGTGTTCGATCATTACGGGGCCCTGGTGACCCGCGAACTGGGCGTGCGAACCAATGGTGTGCTGATTTCGAACGGGAAGGGCCGCACGCTCGCCTACGCCTTGTTCAGTCTCCAGGAGCGTGGTCGCCTGTGCGTCGGACCGGGGGAGGAGGTCTATGAAGGCCAGATCGTGGGTATCCACAGCCGGGACAACGACCTGACCGTCAATCCCCTCAAGGCCAAGAAACTGACCAATATTCGCGCGGCCGGCAGCGATGAAAAGCTGATCCTGACACCCCCGGTGCGCTTCTCCCTGGAACAGGCCATGGAGTTCATCGCCGATGATGAGCTCGTGGAGGTCACCCCGACCGCCGTCCGGATGCGCAAGCGCGGCCTGACGGAACAGGAACGCAAACGGACCCTGCGCGCGGCCGCCGGCTGAGTCTCCAAGCGCGGTTTTTGTCTTGGCAAATCAGCGGGCCGGTGGTGGAATCGAGAGTCCGATCACACAGTGGTTTTCCATAGCCTAACTAAGATGGCTGTCCGCGCTTTCCCGAAGCGCAAGGTCCCGGTAACGCCTTATGTCAAATTCGGGCGGTAGTGCAGCTGCGCCGGATCGGTTGCCCGAGGCGGGAGGCGACCCCGCAGCTACGCATCCCACGGGTTGGACCGGCATGTTTCCGGCCGGCAGACCCAGCCTGAATCGCCTGCTAAGCGAGCAGCTGCGCATCGCCGCGGCTGACTCCCCCAACGGGGTCCCGGAGCTCACCCGCCTCCTGAAGCTCATCAGCCGGCACTACGACGCCATGGATGAGGAGCGGCGGGGCGTGGTTCGCTCGATGCAGCTCATGTCGGACGAGGCACAGGCCCTGACCCGCGAACTGCGCGAGCAGACCGCCAGCCAGCTGCAGGCGATCCTGGATCACATCAAGGACGCCATCATTACTGTCGATGAAGGCGGCCACATCGAGACGTTCAACCCCACCGGCGAACGGATCTTCGGCTGCAGCCAGGCTGAAGTCGTGGGCCGCACTCTCGATCACCTGGTGCCGGAAGCTGCCAGCCAGGGGTCGGTGGTCGATTACCTGGCGCGACTCGCGGCGCGGCTCGACGACACTCATGTCGATCTTGCCGCCCACGAAACCTGGGGCCTCCACAAGGACGGCGTGCAGTTCGCTGCCGACATCGCTGTGAGCGAGGCGCGCGTGAATCGGCGCCGCGTGTACGTGGTCTGCCTGCGCGACATTACCGACCGCCGCAATTCCGAGCAGGCACTGCGCGAGAGCGAAGCGCGCTATCGAACGCTGGTCGAAAACGCTCCCGAGGCCATCGTCGTGCTCGACATGGACGTCGGCCGTTTCATCGACGTCAACGACAATGCCGTGCGCTTTTTCAAGATGGATCGCTCGGCCCTCCTGCAGCTCGGCCCGGAACAGGTCAGTCCGCCGGTGCAGGCCGATGGCACCTCGTCCTTCGGCATGGCGCGCGGCCATCTCGAACGGGCACTGAACGGCGAAACTCCGGTCTTCGAATGGCTGCATCGTGATGCGCTCGGCAACGACATTCCCTGTGAAGTACGCCTGGTGCGCCTGCCGAGCTCCACCCGCAAACTGATCCGCGGCAGCATCACGGATATCACCGATCGCAAGCGCGCCGAGATGATCGCAGCGGGCGAGCGGCGTGTGTTCGAGAAGCTCGCCTCGCATGCGCACCTGTCGGTCGCGCTCGAGGCGATCACCGAAGTCATCGAAAAGGTGAGCCCGGACGCCTGCTGCGCCATCAGTCTGCTCAACCAGCAGTCGCACACGTTCCAGCAAGTCGTGGCACCACGCTTGCCGGCGGAATTTTGCGCGGCGATGGAAGGCACGCCGGTCGGACCGCGATTCGGCTCCTGTTCGGCCGCCGTGTTCCTCGGCCGACAGGTGCTCGTCGCCGACATTGGCAAGGATGCCCTGTGGGACCAGCGACGCGACCTGGCGATGCGCCATGGTCTGAAAGCCTCCTGGTCGACGCCGATTCTCGCCGCCGATGGCAGCGCACTCGGAACGACGGCCATCTATCGACGCCATACCGGCACACCGGGGCGGCGCGATCTCGAGCTCATGGCGCGCATGACGCAACTCGCCGGTATCGCGATCGAGCGGCGCCGCGCGGAAGACGCCTTGCGCTCGAGCGAGGCGAAATTCCGCGGCCTGTTCGAGAACGTCATGGAAGGCGTGTACCAGACGAGTCGCGAAGGCCGTTTCCTCTCGGTGAACCCGGCTTTCGTGCAAATCCTCGGTTTTGATGCGGCCGAAGAGCTCTATGCGCTCCCGGACGCGACCAGCCTGTACCTGGATCCCGCCGATCGTGCCGAGTTCGTACGTCGCATCGAGGCGGACGGCGAGGTCCACAACGCGGAATACCAACTGCGCCGCCGCGACGGTCGTTCGATCGTGGTGCTCGAGAGCGGGCGGGTTGTGCGCAACGAGCACGGAGCTGTCATCGGCTACGAAGGCACCATCGCGGATATCACGGAACGCTGGAAGGCGGAGACCGCGATCTTCGAGGAGAAGGAGCGCGCGCAGGTCACGCTGCAATCGATCGGCGACGGAGTCATCACCACGGATGCCGACGGCTGTGTCAACTACGTGAACCCGGTAGCCGAGAGTCTCACCGGCTGGGATACGCGCGAGGCCAATGGCCTGCCGGTCGCGGCGATCTTCCGCCTGATCAACGAGACCGATCGTGACGTGGTGGAGAATCCGGTGGTGCGCTGCCTGCGCGAGGCGCGAGTGATCGGTCTGTCGGATCACACCGTGCTGCTCAACCGGCGTGGGCAGGAGATCGCGATCCAGAATTCAGCCGCGCCGATTCGCGACCGCGCCGGTCACGTCATCGGCGCAGTGATGGTGTTCCATGACGTCAGCCGCGAGCGGCGCCTGCGCCGGGCACTTTCCTACCAGGCGAGTCACGATGCGTTGACCGGTCTCATCAATCGGCGCGAGTTCGAAAGCCGCCTGAGCGAAGCGCTCGCGAGCACGCGCCGCGGCGAGGGCCCGGGATACGTCCTGCTGTACCTCGATCTCGATCAATTCAAGTTGGTGAACGATACTTGCGGACATCCGGCCGGCGATCGGCTGCTCAAGCAGATCACCGGTCTGCTGCAGACACGCATCCGTGCCAGCGACACCCTCGCGCGCCTCGGTGGCGATGAGTTCGGCATCCTGCTGGCGGAATGCCAGCCGGACCAGGCGATGAAGATCGCCGAGACCTTGCGCCAGGCGATCCGCGACTACCGCTTCGTCTGGCACGACGGTGCGCTCAACGTCGGCGTCAGCATCGGCATCGTTGAGATCAGCCGGGAAACCGAAAGCATGGCTTCGCTCATGAGCGCTGCCGACGTCGCCTGCTATGCGGCCAAGGACCAGGGCCGCAACCGCGTGCATGTCTACCAGCAGGACAACGTGCCGGAGCGGCATCGCGAGATGCAGTGGGTCTCTCGCCTCACGCGGGCCTGCGAGGAAGATCGCCTCGAGCTCTACTTCCAGCCAATCGTCCCGATCGGCACCAACCGCGATCTGCGCCGGCACTTCGAGCTGATGCTGCGCATGCGTGATGAGGACGGTGCCCTGGTGCAGCCGATCGAGTTCATCCCTGCGGCCGAGCGCTACAACGTGATGCCCACGATCGATCGCTGGGTCGTGCGGCATGCGCTCAGCGTGCTGGCGCATCGCGCCAGCGACCCGCATCCGCCCTATACGATTTCGATCAACCTCTCGGGCACCTCGCTCAACGACGATCGGTTCCTCGAATTCCTGATCAGCGAGCTGGCGCAGCAGACACCGAGCCCGGGAGCGATCTGCTTCGAGATCACCGAGACCGCCGCGGTTTCGAACCTCGCCAACGTCGTTTACTTCATGCGCGAGCTGAAGAATCGCGGCTGCCGGTTCTCGCTCGACGATTTCGGCAGCGGCCTGTCTTCGTTCATGTATTTGAAGACGCTGCCGGTCGACTACCTGAAGATCGACGGAACCTTCGTCGAGAACGTCACGCACGATCCCATCGATCGCAGCATGGTTGAGGCGATCAGCCAGATCGGCCGTGCCATGCAGATCCAGACGGTTGCCGAACGGGTGGAATCGGCAGAGGCCCTGGCCGAGCTCGCACGCCTCGGCGTGAGTTACGCACAGGGTTTTCACATCGCCGCGCCGGAGACCACCGCGCGCTTTCCTTTTGCCCGGCCGTTGGCCGCGGATCTGCGCCAGCTCGCCTGAGGGCGGGCGCGCTCATGTAGAATCGCCGTTGATGAGATCGGCCCTCGAGAGCGCCTCCACAAGCACGGACTTCCCCCTGATCGGCACCGGCGATCCCGCGCCCTTCACGCTCCTCAATGTCGCCGGCAAAGGTGCGGTGTTGCTCGCGTGTGATCACGCGAGTCGCGCATTTCCCACGGCGCTCGAGCGCCTCGGGTTGAGCGCCGCCGATACCGCACGCCATATCGCCTGGGACATCGGCGCCGCATCGCTGACGCGAGTGCTCGGCCGCCTGTTCGATGCGCCGGCCGTGCTCGCCGGCTACTCGCGGCTGCTGATCGACTGCAATCGCGCCCCCGAGGACGCAACGTCGATCGTCGGCAGCAGCGATGGCGTGCCTGTCCCGGGCAATCAGAAATTGAATGAGGCCGAGCGCGCCGAGCGCCTGCACAGCTTTTTCGAGCCGTACCATCGGGCCATAGAGTTGCGACTGGACGAGTTCCGTCGTCGCGAAGTGATCCCGGTGTTCATCTCCATGCACAGCTTTACGCCGATGATGGGAAGCGAGCCACGACCGTGGAATGTCGGGGTGCTGTGGGACCAGGACCCACGCATCGCGGTGCCCTTGCTCGAACGGCTGCGGGCGATCGACGGACTCACTGTTGGCGACAATCTGCCGTACTCCGGCCGGCACCCCGCCGACTACACCGTGGCCCGGCATGCCGAGCGCGCCAAGCTGCCGCACGTCTGCATCGAAGTGCGCCAGGACCAGATCGATACCACGGCGGGGGTGCGGCGCTGGGCCGAGCTGCTGCATGGGGTCCTGGAACCGATCCTGCTAGACCTAGGGAAGCTCCATCGATTAAAAGAGTAGGGGGACAGGCAGCCCCACGAGGCAACATGGCAGTCAAACAACCACCGTTCACGGTGGGGATCGAAGAAGAATATCTGCTGGTCAACCTCGATACCCGCGATCTGGAAACCGATCCGCCCGCCGCGATGCTCAAGGAATGCACCGAGCTCGGCGAAGGGCAGGTGAGCCCGGAGTTCCTGCGTTGCCAGATCGAGATCGGCACCCCGGTGTGCGGCGACATGCAGGAAGCCCGCGCCCATCTCAGCCGCCTGCGCAAGATCGTGGTCGATGTCGGCCGTCGCTATGGCGTGGCGCCAATTGCGGCCTCGACACATCCGTTTGCGCGCGCCATTCAGCAGAAGCACACCGACAAGGACCGCTACGTCGCACTCGCACGCGAAATGCAGGCCACTGCGCGCCGCATGGTCATCTGTGGCATGCACGTGCACGTAGGACTCGAAGACGACGAGCTGCGCATCGACCTGATGAAGCAACTCGCCTACTTCCTGCCGCACCTGCTGGCGTTGTCCTGCTCCTCGCCGTTCTGGGAGGGCGAGAACACCGGGCTCAAGTCATTCCGCCTCACGGTGTTCAGCTCATTGCCACGCACCGGCATTCCCGAGAACTTCGCGAGCTACGGCGAATATCAGCGTCACATCGGCACGCTGATCCGCAACAACCTGATCCAGGACACCTCGAAGATCTGGTGGGACCTCAGGCCGAGCTGGCGCTACCCGACGCTGGAAACGCGCATCATGGACGTGTGCACCAACGTCGACGATTCCATCGCGCTGGCATCGCTCAACGTCTGCCTGTTGCGGATGCTCTATCGCCTCAGGCGCGACAACCAGCACTGGCGTGTCTACGCAGACATGCTCGTGAACGAGAATCGCTGGCGTGCCATGCGCTACAGTTTCGATGAAGGCCTGCTCGACCTGGCCAAGGGGGAGCTAGTGCCGTTCAGCGAGTTGCTGGAGGAAATGCTGGGACTGCTCAAGGAGGACGGTGAGGCAATCGGCTGCAGCTCCGAACTTGCGCACGCGCGCAACATCCTGAAGCGAGGCACGAGCGCGCATCGGCAGCTCAAGGTATTCGAGGACGCGCGGGCTCGCGGTGCAAGTGAACGGGAAGGATTGAACGCCGTGGTCGATTGGCTGGTGCGCGAAACTGCCAGTGGGCTGAGCTGACGCGACCGCGGCGAGCGGCTGCACCAGCCGCAAGCAAAGCCATCGGGGGGAGCCTATGAAGCGACGAGAGTTCTTTACCGCCAGCCTGGCGAGCGCGGCGATCGCTGCACTGCCAGTTCGACGTCTGTGGGCCGAAGGTGTGGCCGGCTCATCGATTCCGGACGCGGATATTGCCGCGATCAAGCTCAACGGCGGGCCGATTGTCATTCCCGGGGCGGCCGTCGCCGACCTGCGCTCGCGCTTGCGGGGAGCGCTGCTGGTTCCCGGGCAAGAAGGATACGAGCAGGCGCGCCGCATCTGGAATCACATGATCGATCGACACCCTGCGCTGATCGCGCGCTGCGCGGGCCCGGCCGACGTGGCAGCGGCGCTCGCGTTTGCTCGCGAGCGTGAGTTGTTACTGGCGGTTCGCGGTGGCGGACACAGCTTTCCGGGATATTCGACGTGTGACGGTGGGCTGGTGATCGACCTGTCGACGATGCATGGCGTGCGCGTGGACCCGATCGCCAGAACCGTGCGCGCGGAGGGCGGCGCGTGGCTCGGCGACGTCGACGCGGAATCGCAGCACTACGCTCTCGCGACTCCGCTGGGGGCGATCTCGAATACTGGAATCGCGGGCCTCACGCTCGGGGGCGGTTACGGATGGCTTAGCCGCCGTTTTGGCCTGGCCTGTGACAACCTCGTCGGGGCCGACCTGATCACCGCTGACGGCCAGTTTCACCGGCTCAGTGAGCAGGAGAACCCGGACCTCTTCTGGGCGATTCGGGGCGGCGGGGGGAACTTCGGTGTCGTCACTTCGTTCGAGTACCAGTTGCACGCGGTGGGCCCGCAAGTTCTCGCAGGATTTCTCGCCTACCCGGCGACAGAACTGCGCCAGGCGCTCGAGTTCTACGCGGAATTTGCCGCACGCGCGCCGCGTGAGCTGCACCTGGAATTCGACGCCGCAACGCCGTTGCCGAGCGGCGCCGCTCCGACCATCAACATCTGTTACTCGGCTGATCCGAAAGCCGGCGAAAAGGCGCTCGAGCCCTTGCTCAAATTCGGCAAGCCCACGATGAACACGATCAAGATGCAGGACTACGTCGCGGTACAGAGGCAGTACGACGGTCCGCCGCTCTCGGAATACAACAGCTACCTGAAATCCGGTTTCCTGCGCGAGGTGCAGCCCGGCTTGATCGATGTGATCGTGAATGAACTGCACGCCGACGAGACCTTCGGGGCAACCGTGAGTCATTTCGGCGGAGCAATCGGGGATCGGAGCCCCACGGCGACCGCCTTCACGCATCGCGAAGCGAACTTCATGGTGTTCGTGAGCGGTGGGTGGAAGGCTGCTGCGGACAATGACCGCAATCGCAGCGAGGTGCGCTCGCGATGGGACAAGGTCAAACCCTTCACGGCCGGCTACTACGTCAACCTGAACGAAGGGGATCAACGACAGACCGATGACAACTACGGCCAGAACCGCGCGCGACTGGCAGCGCTCAAGCGGCAATACGATCCGGCGAATCTGTTCCGACTCAACGCGAACGTTCGACCGGCGTAGAAAGGTCACGGGTCGAGAGGAATTCATCGCGACCTTCACTTCACCGGCGCTCAAGCTGGACCCCTTCGAAGTGCTCGACCGGCGTTACATCGACCTGGGGAAGGACGCGGGCATCGTCGCCGGGGAAGCGATCCTGCGCGGCACTGAGGACGGCAAGGCGTTCGTCGAGCACATTCGCTATGCCGACACGTTTGCACGCCGCGACGGCCGCTGGCAGGTTGTCTACGTACAGGTGACGCCGTTGCCCAGCTGACTTGCAACCCGTGCGTACGACGTTGGCGAACGCTAGATTAGCGATCATGGATCGAATCGCGGACCGCAGTATCAGTGTCGCGCCGATGATGGACTGGACGGACCGGCACTGCCGTTTCTTCCTGCGCCAGTTTTCACCCCATACGGTGCTCTACACCGAGATGATCACTGCTGCCGCGCTGGTGCACGGCAATCGCGAGCGGCTATTGGAATTCGATCGCGCCGAGCATCCGGTCGCGCTGCAGCTCGGAGGCAGCGATCCGGGAGCACTCGCGCAAGCTGCCGAGTACGGCGCTGCGGAAGGCTACGATGAGATCAATCTCAACGTCGGCTGTCCGAGCGATCGGGTGCAGTCAGGCGCATTTGGAGCGTGCCTCATGGCGAAGCCGCGCCTCGTCGCGGAATGCGTCGCCGGGATGAAGGCGCGTGTGCAGATTCCGGTAACCGTGAAGGTGCGCATCGGTATCGAGGAAGGCGAGGGCGCGGTGCGACGCGGGGTTGCATACACGCCGCAGGACTACGAGCGCCTACGCGAATTCGTTACGACGGTTGCAGACTCGGGCTGCAATGTATTTGCAGTCCACGCACGTAAGGCGGTCCTCACCGGGCTGTCACCGAAAGAGAATCGTGAAGTGCCACCGCTGCGCTACGAAATCGTGCGACAGCTCAAGCGGGACCTGCCGCGGCTCACGATCATCGCCAACGGCGGACTGCGCGGCGTCGGACAGATCGACGCCCTGCTCGCCGATGTCGACGGGGTCATGATCGGGAGGGAGGCCTATCACAATCCCTATCTCCTGGCGCAGATGGAAAGACGCTTGTTCCCCGCGGCAGGCTGGGTTCCTCCGTCGCGGCTCGAAGTGCTGGAACGGTTCACTGCATATGCCGAGGGCCAGCTGCGCAACGGTCACACCCTGGCCGCGATGACTCGGCATATCCTCGGTTTGTTTGCGGGAAGGAGTGGTGCACGCAGCTGGCGCCGTTATTTCTCGGAGGCGGGCCGGCGCAGCGGCGCGGACATCGAGGTGCTGAAGCGCGCTTGCGAAATGCTCCGCCAGCAGGAAGCGGCCTGAAGCGCCCCGGGCCTGCCGGTCGCGTGCAGCTCCTCGCTCCATTGCAGCCATCGCCCTACGCCCCGCCTTGCACCCGTTTGGCGGGATGTGCCTCGCGCGGCCATCCCGTATAATCGCCCGGCACGGCAAATCGCCCCGGAACTTCCCGCAACTTCAATCAGTTGCATCAGAAAGCATAAGCATGGGCAAGGATATCGAGCTCGCAATACTGTTCGCCGACGTAGTCGGCAGCACCAAGCTCTACGAGCAGATGGGCGATGCCAAGGCGCGCGACATGGTGTCGACTTGCATCGACATCATGCGCACCGCGACCGAGCAGCATAACGGCACGGTTATAAAGACGATGGGCGACGAAGTGATGTCGACCTTTCCGACCGTGGACGATGCGCTCAACGCTGCGGGACAGATGCAGCAGGCGATCCTGGCCCACCCGGAACTGAAAGTGGACGGTCAGCCGGTTTCGATTCGCATCGGCTGCCACTTCGGCCCGGTGGTGCTCGAGAATCGCGACATCTTCGGTGCCGCGGTGCATACCGCCAATCGCATGACCAGCCAGGCAAAGGCCGGGCAAATCATCACGACTGCGACGATGGTCGACCAGCTCTCGCCCGAATGGCGCGCGTCGGTGCGGCAGATCGATGTCGCGACGCTCAAGGGTCGCTCGAGCGAAGTCGCACTCTTCGAAGTGCTGTGGCAGACAGAGGATGTCACCAGCATGCTGCCCGCGATCGCGATGAGCCAGCGCGATGGCAAGAGACTGCGCATGCGCCTGCGCTACCAGGGCCAGGAAGTCGTGGTCGACGAGCAGCGCACCAATATCGCCATCGGTCGCGCCGAGGACAATGACCTGGTGGTGAAGGGCAACCTCATTTCACGACTCCATGCCCGGGTCGAGGTCAACCGCAACAAGTTCGTGCTCATCGATCAGAGCACGAACGGCACCTTCGTCCTGACGAGCTCGGGTGAGGAAGCCTTCGTCCGCCGCGATAGCATGCAGATCAAGGGCGAGGGCTATATCGGCCTCGGCAAGCTCCCGGAGGCGAACTCGCCGCAGGCGATCCGGTTCGTGTGCGAGGAATGACGGCGCGCAACTGAGGCGCTCAGCCGAGCCTTTCGAGCACCTTCTTGTGCTCTTGCATCAGCTTCGGCGGCACCCGCGCTCCGAAGGTGCGCAGGTACTCTCCCAGGTCCTTCATCTCCTGGCGCCAGAGTACCGGATCGACGGCCAGCAACTCCTGCATCGTCTGCGCGCTGATATTGAGTCCAGCCACGTCGACGTCATCGGGTTTGGGCAGCATGCCGATGGGCGTCTCGTTCGCCGCCGCGCGGCCCGCACAGCGATCGATGATCCAGCGCAGCACGCGCAGGTTATCGCCGTACCCGGGCCACAGGAACTTGCCCGCCTTGTCGCGGCGGAACCAGTTGACGTGAAAGATGTGCGGCAGCTTCGCGGCACGCCCGGGCAAACTCAGCCAGTGCGCCCAATAGTCGGCGAAGTTGTAACCGCAGAAGGGCTTCATTGCCATCGGGTCGCGGCGCACCACTCCGACTTCACCCACTGCCGCGGCCGTCGTTTCGGAAGCGACGGATGCTCCGACAAGAACGCCGTGGCTCCAGTCGCGCGCCTCGTACACCAGCGGCGCGAGTTCGCGCCTGCGCCCGCCGAAGATCAGGGCTGAAATAGGCACGCCCGCAGCGCTCTCGGCGAGGGGCGAGTAACCGGGGTTCTGAGTGGCCGCGACTGTGAAGCGCGCATTGGGATGCGCCGCCGGGCCCCGCTTCGAATCGTAGGGGCGCCCCTGCCAGTCGACCACAGGCTCACCCGACTCGAGCCCTTCCCACCAGGGCCGTTGATCGGCGGTCAGTGCGACGTTGGTGTACAGGGTGTCGTGCTTGATCATCTCGTACGCGTTGCGATTGGTCTTCGCGTTCGTGCCCGGTACGACTCCGAAATATCCCGATTCCGGATTGATGGCCCAGAGCCGGCCATCCTTGCCCGGATGCAGCCACGCGATGTCATCGCCCAGCGTCCAGATCTTCCAGCCCTTGTAGGACTCCGGTGGGATCAGCATTGCCAGGTTCGTCTTGCCGCAGGCCGACGGAAAGGCGCAGGCGAGGTAATGAGTTTCGCCGCTGGGGCTCTCGACCCCGACGATCAGCATGTGCTCGGCGAGCCAGCCTTCCTGGCGCGCCTGCCAGCTTGCGATGCGCAGCGCGTGGCATTTCTTGCCGAGCAGCGCGTTGCCGCCGTAGCCCGAGCCGAAGCTCTGGATTGAAAGCTCCTCGGGAAAATGCATGATAAAGCGCCGCTCGGGATTGAGATCTCCCGTCGAATGCAGTCCCTTCACGAAGCTGCCATCGCGCGCGATGCGCTCCAGCGCGGCGCGGCCCATGCGTGTCATCAGCCGCATGTTGAGCACGACGTAGCCACTGTCGGTGATCTCGACGCCGCAGCGTGAGAACGGCGACTGCAGTGGCCCCATGCAGTAGGGCACGACGTACAAGGTGCGCCCGCGCATGCAGTCCTTGAACAGGTCGTCCATGCGCCGATGCGCATCTGCGGGACTCAACCAGTTGTTGTTCGGCCCCGCGTCGGCCTGCGAAGAGGTGCAGACGAAGGTCAGGTGTTCGACGCGCGCAACGTCCGAGGGATGCGATCGATACAGGTAACAGCCAGGGTGCGTAGCGGGGTTCAGACCCAGCAGCTCCTTACGATTCGCCAACTCCTGGCGCAGCGCGAGGAACTCTTCGTCCGAGCCGTCGCACCAGTGCACGCGATCGGGCTTGGTCTGGCGCGTGACCTCGCCCACCCAGTCGCGTACGGCCGGGCTCACCTGGCTGAGGGTCGTGACTTGCTGAGGTGCGGTCGCCATGGAGTCCTTCTCTTGCTCTTGCCGGCTTGCCGCTGCAGCCGCGAGGAGGAGCGGGCAGCGACCGGCGGCGCGGATATTCACTTTGTCGCGATTATAGCGGCTCGTTCCGAGCTTACCTGCCTCTGGGCGAACACGCCCTCGGTGCGTGCAACAGCGGCGGCCGGCCGAGGCCGGCGCCGCTGAATTTGTAGTCCTCAGGCGGCCTTCGACGCCTTACGCGCCCTCGCTCGCTTCGTTCGGCGCCGCGGCGCCTTCGGAGTCACCCGCGCACCGTGGGCGAGTTCGGCGTACGTCTCGGAGGCGACTGTGCGCAATTCGCGCCCGGTGCTCGCCGCCAGTTCCCAGGTCACCTTCAGGTCTCGACCCAGGCGCTCACGGCTCGCGGGATAGAGCTTCCTCTGCTCGACAACCAGAGCGCGAAAGTCCCGCGCCTCGGCTGCGCGGCTCAGCCTCTCGCTGCCATCCTCGATAACCCCTTCGAGCGTGTGAAGCTGTTGCTTCACGAGCTGCGCGAAATACCGGTGCGATATGTCATTCACCCGGCGGCCAGCGTCAGCGACCACGCAGATGGGCCCCCGCGCGGCGGAAACGCCGTTGGCGGCCTGTTCGGCGGCCCGGCGAGCGGTGGCCGCAACGGCATCCCGATAGCTCTCGACGCGAGCCTGCGCCCTCTGACGGGCCTGGCTCAGCTGTTCACGAATCTCCATGATTTCTCCGTAAAAATGTGTCATTGCAACGCAACAAATGGCGCGGCGCACAATAAATCTGCGCCCATCCGGTGTCAAGCCTTCTGCGTCACTGGCGCAGCGAGTGCGGTCCGGGAGTTCACCGCATCGAGGAAATCGCGGATGGGGGGGATGACCTGGTCCAGGCAGTGAAGCATGAACAGGTGCCCGCCACCTGGAATGATGACCAGCCGGTTGTCGGGGATCAGCAGCGACAGCAGTCGCGCGTTCACCGGCGGTACCAGCGGATCGTCCGAACCGGCCATGATCAGGGTGGGCTGCTTGAGCTTGTGCAGCCAGTGGATGCTGGTCCAGCCGACGCCTGCGATGAGTTGATAGATGTAGCCCATGAACTGGGGCGGGATGACTCGCGCAGTATGCGCAACTACCAGCTCGGGATGATCACGCACCTCGCCACCGTAGATCGTGCCCGCCGCTTTCCGCATGAACTGCGGCGACAGGTAGCGTCGCGGCGTGGTCATCTTCATCAGCGCGCTCGGACGCCCGGGCACCATCAGGGCGCCAGCGGAAGTCGCCGCCAGGATCAAACGTCGGCACCGATCTGGAAACTGGCGCGCGAACTGCTGAGCGACTGCGCCTCCCCAGGACACGCCCGCGACATCGACTGCCCGATAGCCGAGGCGATCGAGCAGCTGAGTCGTGAGTTTCGCGATGCCGCTGAATCGGCGCGGCAACCACCACATCGGCGAGCGCCCGATCCCCGGCATGTCGAACACGATCACTTCCCGATCGTGCAGCGCTTCGATGAAGGGGAAAACCAGTTCCAGGTTTGCGCCGATGCCGTTGAACAGCAGCAGCGGCGTCTTGCCGCGGCCACTGCGAATCGCGACTCGCAGCATCACGCCGTCGACATCGACGTACTCAATCTTCGGGGCCGTTGACCGTTTGTTCACTACTCAGCCTGCTGGTCGATATGCCATCGTGAGGCGCGCGAACTCTACAGGCCTCGAGCTTTGCAAGCGTGCATCGAGCGCACAGGTGCGGGCCCTCGCAGCTCGGTCTTCAGTGCTGATGCACGTAGCGTCCCGGCGCTGGATCGCCCGCCGGATGCGCTTCGCTCCCGAGATGCGCAGGCGTCGGGCGCTTGCCGGCGCCGCGCCCCTCGTACCACTTGAGCCAGTGGTCCCACCACGATCCGGGATGCGGCGTCGCCGTCTCGAGCCACTTCTCGGGCGTGAGCGTGAGGTCGGGATTGAGAAAGTACTTCGCCTTGGGGTTTCCCGGCGGGTTGACGATGCTTTGGATGTGACCGCTCGAGCTCAGGACGAAAGTCATCGCTCCGCGCAGCACCTTGCGCGACTCGTAGCACGCCGGCCACGGCGTGATGTGATCCGTGATGCCCGCGATGACATAGCTGTCGATGTCGACGTTCGCCATGTCGATTGCAGTGCCGAGGACCTTGAGGCGATTGGCATTCAACAGCGGATTTTCCATATACATGCGCAACAGATCCGCGTGGAATTCGGCGGGCAGGCGCGTCGTGTCCGAGTTCCAATACAGGATGTCGAAAGCCGGCGGTCGATTGCCCATTACCCAGTTGTTGGCGACGAACAGCCACAC
>DASQOO010000017.1:0-2713 GCA_035644435.1 Steroidobacteraceae bacterium
CCATCGATTTCGAAGATGCGTCCGAGGGCGGTAAGGAAGGCTAGTGCCGCCGATTTGAAGTTCCTACACCACCTGCAGCAAACTCTGTCAGGAACTTCAAATCGAAAAGCGGCACTGGAATCATAGAGTTGCTAGTGCCCCTTTACTTCCGAAGTTCGTGTCAGTGGTTGCTGCGATGTATCACGAACTTCGGAAGCGGGGCACTAGTGGTCGAATTGCCGGGGCACAATGCCAAGCGAGCCAGCAACATTCAACACCGCGGAGCTGGTCCGCTCGACCGCGTTTTTCCGCGAGCTGTCTGACGAGCAGCTGACAGCAGTCTGGTCGCAGGCCAAGGTGCTCAGCCTCACCCGCGGCGACGTTCTGGTGGTGCAGAACACGCCTTCGGATTCGGTATTTGTAGTCGTGTCCGGGCGGTTCGAGGTCTGGGTCGCGGGCCGGGACCACGCCATCAACGAGATCGGGGTGGGCGAGCCGATTGGCGAGATCGGTTTCTTCTCGGGCGCGCCACGCACCGCCACCATCGTGGCGGCGCGCGACTCCGTCGTGCTCGAGCTCGATCGCCCTTCGTTCAACACCGTGGCGCGCGCGGTACCGGCAATCTATCAGACGCTGCTCAGCGCGCTGGCGCGAAGGCTTGCCGAGAACAGCGCGCGTGTCCATTCGCCGCGCGTCGGCGTCGCACGCACCGCCGCGGTCATTCTCGGTGGCCGCGAGCCGATCCCGCCTGTCTTCCTCGAGCATCTGCATCGCGTCATCACGCGCAACGGCAAGGGTCTCGTGCTCGACCATGCGAGCCTGCGCGAGCAATTCCCCGGCCACGACGCGGACGACCCCAACGTGTCAGGCTGGCTCAATGCGCTCGAGAATGAGAACGACCTGGTCGTCTTTCTATGCGATTCCACTTTGACCGATTGGACCCGCAAGTCGATCCGGCAGGCCGACCAGGTGATCGTGGTCGTCACGGGAGCCGGTCCGCAGGAGCTCAATCCAGTCGAGGCGTTTGCATTCACGATCCATCCGCCCGCACGCCGCCGGCTTGTGCGCGTGCATGCGCGGCGCAGCGGCGCCGTCGAAGGCACAGCCGCATGGCTGCGCGACCGCGAGGTCGCCATGCATCATCAGGTCGCGCTCGAGGACGAGCGCGATTTCAAGAGCCTGCATCGTTTCCTCACCGGCCGCGCGCTCGGCTTCGTGGCGGCGGGCGGCGGCGGTTTCGGCCCCGCTCATATTGGCATCTACAAGGCGTTCCTCGAGCACGGCGTCCATTTCGACATTCTCGGTGGCGCCAGCGTCGGTGCCGCTGTGCTGGCTGGATTTGCGCTGCTCAAGAGCCCCGAGGAGGTCGATCTCGCGGCGCACGATATCTTCGTCACCAGCAAGGGCTTCAAGCATTTCACCCTGCCGCGCTATGCGCTGCTCGATCACATCGTGTTCGACGAGGCGTTGCGGCGGGCGTTCATGGGCATCGCCATCGAGGACGCCTGGCGGCCCTATTTCGCAGTAACGACGCTGCTCGACGGCTCGTGGCAGGGCCCCTACCTGATGCGCAGCGGACCGCTCTGGAAGGCGGTGCGCGCATCAGGCTCGCTGCCCGCCATATTGCCACCCGTGATCTCCGATGACGGACGCCTCCTCGTCGATGGCGGCGTGGTCGACAATATTCCGCTGGGCCCGATGAGCGCGATCAAGACCGGTCCCAACCTGGTCGTGCATTTTGGCCTGCGCGGGCGCGTGCAGCGCTTCGAGGTCGATTACATGAGCATCCCGGGGCGCTGGCAGCTCGCCCGCTCGCTGCTCACCCGCACCGGCCGCGGGCGGCTGCCGCCAATCCCAGGACCGATCGGGGTACTACAGCGCTGCCTGGTGTTGAACCAGAATCCTGATCGGCTGCCGATCGGCCCGCTCGATCTGGTGCTGCCGGTGCCGGAGCTGCCGGGCGCCACGCTGCTTGATTTCGATCGCCACTTCGAGGTGTTCGAGGGCGCCTATCAGTGGTGCAAGCGTCGCATCGACGAGCTCGGCGAGCAGAGCGACGCGGCGCTCGCCGCAATCCTGGCGACACGGGATTGAGGCTGGCTGTAGCCCGGATTGAGCGAAGCGAAATCCGGGTGCGACGGTGCAACTTGTTCGGTCGTTCCCGGATTTCGCTTCGCTTAATCTTACTGCGTCAGAAGCGCGAGCAGCGAGTGACAGTGCCACGCAACGCGGCGTTTGTTATTGCGCCCTCTCCCCTACGCGGGAGAGGGCCGCTCGGCGATTCAACAACACGGATCGGGTGAGGGGGAAGCTCGCCCCCTCACCCAGCAGTGCTCGTTGCGCACTCAGCGCTGCCCTCTCCCGCGTAGGGGAGAGGGCGCAGCGACAGCCGCCTCACGTTTAGTGACGCAGTAGAGTTAATCCGGGCTACAAGCTCACACCGCGGGATTGACGCACTATCCGCTTGCGATGAGCGCGAGCGCCGCGGCTGCATCGAGCCGGCCATCGTAGAGCGCGCGGCCCGCAATCGCGCCGGCGAGCTTGCTCGCACGTGGCGCCATCAGCGCCCGCACATCATCGAGCGACGCGAGCCCGCCCGAGGCGATCACTGGGATCGTGACCGCGTCCGCGAGCGCAATGGTGGCGTCGAGATTGAGGCCCTTGAGCAGGCCGTCGCGCGCGATGTCGGTGTAGATGATGGCCGCAACGCCGACATCCTCGAAGCGGCGCGCGA
>DASQOO010000018.1:0-12748 GCA_035644435.1 Steroidobacteraceae bacterium
CTTCTGCAGCCCGGTGAGTTCGGCGTAGCCCATCTCCACGCCAAGGTCACCACGCGCCACCATTACCGCATCGCTGGCGTCGATGATGGATGTCAGGTTCTGGATCGCTTCGCTCCGTTCGATCTTGGCGACGATGAAGCCCTCGCCGCCGGCATCGCGCAACAGCTGTCGCGCTTCGAGAACATCGGAGGCATCGCGCGCGAACGACACCGCCAGAAAGTCGATTCCCAGCCCGGCGGCGGCGCGGACGTCGGCGCGGTCCTTGTCGGTGAGTGCACCCGCGGACAGTCCGCCACCCTGGCGATTGATGCCCTTCTGGTCGGAGAGGGCCCCGCCGACGCGCACGCGCGTGCGAATCCGCGGCCCGTCGACTTTCTCAACCTCCAGCACGATCTGGCCGTCATCGAGTAACAGAACATCGCCGCTGTGCAGGTCGCGCGGCAGGTCCTTGTAGGCGACGCCGACGGCCTCGGCGTTCCCTGCCGCTGGATCCAGCGAGACGTCGAGGGTGAAGGGACTGCCCTCGGCGAGGGTCACGCGGCCCTGCGCAAAGCGCTCGATGCGGATCTTCGGTCCCTGCAGATCACCCAGCACACCGACGTAACGATCGGCACTTGCCGCCGCGGCACGGACCAGCTCGATGCGACGCGCATGATCTTCCGTCTTGCCGTGAGAAAAGTTCACGCGCACGACATCGGTACCGGCACGGATCATGGCGGCGAGCACGGTCTGGTCGTCGGTAGCCGGTCCGAGTGTGGCGACGATCTTGGTGCGGCGCTGCATGCGCTACTGGGCTCGCTGCTCGAGGACTTCGACCGCGGGCAGCTTCTTGCCCTCGACGAACTCCAGGAACGCACCGCCGCCGGTGCAGATATAGGAAATGCCTTCCTCCACCTGGTATTTCTCGATCGCCGCCAGTGTGTCGCCGCCGCCGGCCAGGGAAAAGGCGGGGCTGCGCGCGATCGCCTGCGCCAGCACACGCGTGCCTTCACCGAACTGGTCGAATTCGAATACGCCCACCGGGCCATTCCAGACGATCGTGCCGGCCCGGCCGATGAGCCCGGCGAATCTCTCCGCCGTATCGGGGCCGATGTCGAGGATCATTTCCTCGGGACGCACGGCCGCGACGTCCTTGACGTCTGCTTCGGCACGCGCTGAAAACTCCTTGGCCACGACCACGTCGGTCGGCAGCGGGATCTGTGTGCCGCGTTTTTCCGATTCGGCCATCAGGCGACGCGCGATATCGACCATTTCGGCCTCATGGAGTGATTTGCCGACCGGCAGGCCGGCGGCCGCCAGGAAGGTATTCGCGATGCCGCCCCCGACGATCAGTTGATCGACTTTCGCCAGCAGCGATTCGAGCACCGTGAGCTTGGTGGAGACCTTGGAGCCCCCGACGATCGCCATCATCGGCCGCGCCGGACGCTCGAGGGCCGTCTCGAGCGCCACGAGCTCGTTGACCAGCAGCGGGCCGGCGCAGGCGATCGGTGCGTACTTGGCAACGCCATGGGTGCTCGCCTCCGCCCGATGCGCCGTGCCGAACGCATCCATCACGAAGATATCGCACAGCGCCGCCATGCGCCTGGCGAGCTCGTCACTGTTCTTTTTCTCGCCCTTGTTGAAGCGCACGTTCTCGCACAGCACGGCTTCCCCTGCCGCGCACTCGACACCTTCGAGCCAATTGCGCTCGAGGCGCACCTTGCGACCCAGCAGTTCTGACAAACGTGCCGCTATCGGCTGCAGCGAAAACTCCTCGCTGTATGCGCCCTCTTCCGGCCGCCCGAGGTGCGCCAGCACCAGGACGCGCGCTTCGGCCTTGAGCGCCAGCTCGATTGTCGGGAGTGAGGCGCGGATGCGCGCATCGCTCGTGATCACGCCGTCCTTGATCGGCACGTTGAGATCTTCACGGATCAGCACGCGCTTGCCGCGCAGATCCAGGTCCGTCATCCGCCGCACTTTCATTGCTGTCAGCTCGCCTTCGACCACGCCAGGGTCGTGTCCAGCATGCGGTTGGAGAATCCCCATTCGTTGTCGTACCACGCGCACACCTTCACCAACGTGCCCTCGATTACCTTGGTGAGGGTCGCGTCATAAGTGGACGAGGCCGGGTCGTGATTGAAGTCGACCGACACGAGCGGCCCGTCACTGTAGGCGAGCACGCCCTTGAGCGCGCCGCCGGCCGCTGCCGCCTTCATCAGGCCATGAATTTCATCCGCGCTCGTCTTGCGAGCGGCGCTGAAGGTCAGATCCACCAGCGACACATTGATCGTCGGCACGCGCACCGAGAAGCCATCGAGCTTGCCTTTGAGCTCGGGCATTACCAGGCCGACAGACGCGGCCGCGCCCGTCTTGGTCGGAATCATGGACATCGTGGCCGAGCGCGCCCGGCGCAGATCCGAGTGATACACGTCGGTCAGCACCTGGTCGTTGGTGTAGGAATGCACGGTCGTCATGATGCCGCTCAGCACACCGATCTTATCGTGCAGAACCTTGACCACCGGCACCAGGCAGTTCGTGGTGCACGAGGCGTTCGAGATCACCGTGTGGCTCGCCTTGAGCACGTGGTGGTTGACGCCGTACACGATGGTCGCATCGACATCCTCGCCACCCGGCGCGGAGATCACGACCTTCTTGGCACCACCCTTGAGGTGCGCGCCCGCTTTGGCCTTGCTGGTGAACAGGCCGGTGCATTCGAGCACGAACTCGACACCGAGCTCGCCCCACGGAAGTTTCGTGGGATCGCGTTCGGCGAGCACCCGGATGGGATCGCCATTCACGACCATCGCGTTGCCGT
This sequence comes from Steroidobacteraceae bacterium, assembly GCA_035644435.1. GTDB lineage: Bacteria > Pseudomonadota > Gammaproteobacteria > Steroidobacterales > Steroidobacteraceae > DATBVX01. The sequence goes on from DASQOO010000018.1 coordinate 2,795, forward strand.
CGACACTGACTTCGCCCGGGAACTTGCCGTGCACCGTGTCATAGCGGGTCAGGTGCGCGTTGGTATTGGCATCGCCGAGGTCGTTCAGTGCGACGATCTGGATTTCCTTCTGTCGCCCTGCCTCGTAGAGCGCCCGCAGAATGTTACGGCCGATGCGGCCGTAACCGTTGATGCCCACCTTGATCGCCATGGTCTGCTCTCTCCCGCTTTGACCGCGCGCCTCAAGGCGCGCCGAGTAGTTCCCCCACCGTCTCGAGCACATGCTGAGCAGTGAAGCCGAAATGCTTGAACAGGTCGGACCCCTTGCCCGAGGCCCCGAAATGATCGATGCCGATGATACGGCCTTCGGTGCCGACGAATTGCCGCCAGATCGCAGTGACGCCTGCCTCGACGGCTACACGCTTGCGCACCGCAGGCGGCAGCACGTGCTCCTGGTAGAGCGCATCATTGCACGCAAACACCTCGAAGGATGGCATCGACACCAGGCGCACGCGACGGCCACGCTTGATGAGTTCGCGCACCGCCTCGGCAGCGATCCCGATCTCCGAGCCGGTCGCAATCACGATGCATTCGGGTGTGCCCTCGCATTCGATGAGCGTATAACCACCGCGCTTGATCGCTGCGATCTGTTCTGCCGAACGCGGCTGGTGGGTGAGATTCTGGCGCGTGAGCGCGAGCGCGGTCGGCCCGGTGCGATGCTCGATCGCCGCCTGCCACGCCACGGCGCTCTCGACCGCGTCGCACGGACGCCAGAGCGTCAGGTTGGGGATCAGCCGCAGACTCGCGAGATGCTCGATCGGCTGATGAGTCGGGCCATCCTCGCCCAGGCCGATCGAATCGTGTGAATAGACCAGGATCGAGCCCTGCTTCATCAGCGCAGCCATACGCACAGCATTACGGGCGTAATCCGAGAAGGTGAGGAACGTGCCGCCATATGGAATGAAGCCGCCATGCAACGCCAGGCCATTGAGGATCGCGGTCATCCCGAATTCGCGAACGCCGTAGTGAACGTAGTCACCGGACGCGTCCTCGCCTGTGAGCGTGCGCGAGTCCTTGCGACGCGTGTTGTTCGAGCCGGTGAGGTCCGCTGAACCCCCGATCAGGTCCGGCAGAACCGGGCCCAACGCGTTGAGCGCGGCCTGTGAAGACTGACGCGTCGCCACGTTGGCGGCCTGCTGCGCGGCATCGGCGATACACTTTGCGGCCGCGTCCTGGAATCCTGCGGGCAACTCGCCGCGCATGCGCCGTTCGAACTCGCGCGCGAGGTCCGGATGCGCCTTGCGATAGCGGGCGAAGAGCTGCTGCCATTCCGATTCGTTGCGCGCGCCTTGCTCGTGCGCGTCCCACTGCGCCTTGAGCTCGTCGGGGATTACAAACGGTGGGTGCTCCCACTCCAGCGTTCGGCGGGCGGCTGCGACTTCATCAGCGCCCAGCGCCGCACCATGCGTCGCCTCCGTGCCCTGCTTGTTCGGCGCGCCCCAGCCGATGACGGTGCGGCAGCAAATCATCGACGGGCGATCGGTGACTGAACGCGCTTCGAGGATTGCACGGCGCACGGCTTCCGAGTCGTGACCGTCGACCGGCGCCACGACCTGCCAACCGTACGCGGCGAAACGCTGCGCAGTGTTGTCCGTGAACCAGCCCTGCACTTCACCGTCGATCGAGATGCCGTTGTCGTCGTAGAAACAGATCAACCTGCCAAGCTTGAGCGTGCCGGCGAGTGAACAGGCCTCGTGCGAGATGCCTTCCATCAGACAGCCATCGCCGACAAAGACGTAGGTGTAGTGATCGACGAGCGGCAAGCCCGGACGATTGAAAGTTGCTGCCAGCGCCTTTTCGGCCAGGGCCATACCCACAGCGTTCGCGAGTCCCTGGCCGAGCGGCCCCGTTGTCGTCTCGATGCCCATCGCGACATCGTGCTCGGGATGACCCGCAGTGCGCGAGCCGAGCTGGCGGAAATGGCGCAACTCATCGAGCTTTACCGGGTAGCCGGCGAGATATAAGAGAGAGTAGAGAAGCATCGAGGCGTGTCCATTCGAGAGGACGAAGCGGTCTCGATTCCACCAGGCAGGATTGGCGGGGTTGTGCCTGAGAAAGTCCCGCCACAGCACTTCGGCGATGTCCGCCATCCCCATTGGCGCGCCCGGATGACCGGAATTCGCCAGCTGAACCGCATCCATGGCGAGCGCCCGGATCGCATTGGCAAGCTCGCGACGGCTAGGGCAACTCTGCACCGGTTTCATGGGCGCGACCGTGCCTCCGCAAGCTTCTGGCTAGGCGCGAGGCGTAGTTGATATGTCGATATCGACAAGCCTCGCAACGACGCCAGAAGCTTGCCGAGGCCGGTCCCGGCCGGGTTGCGCCGCGAACGGGCAGCTGCGGCGTTGCACCGCTTGCCAATGGAATTGACCATTGGCTGCACGGTGCGCCTGGCATCTGCACCGTTGGCGACGCAACGCGCACCATGAAACCGGTGCAGAGCTGCCCTACACATCATTTACCCCTGCGGATGAAAAGCCGCGCATTGTCCAATATGCGACCCCCTGCGGCAACGGTATGCAGGTCAAGGACATGCGGCTGACCTGGGCCAATCGGCCTTCGCTCACTGACCTTTCCGAGGGCAACGGCTATACTTGCCACCCCCTTGATTCCCTTCCGGGTTTTTTCGAATGGCCAGCGCCTATCTGTTCACTTCCGAATCCGTTTCCGAAGGTCATCCGGACAAGGTCGCCGATCAAATCTCGGACGCGGTGCTCGATGCGATGCTCAAACAGGATCGGCGCGCGCGCGTCGCTTGCGAAACGCTGATCAAGACCGGCCTGGTCGTCATCGCGGGAGAAGTGACCACGAGCGCGTGGGTCGATCTCGAGGACATCGTGCGCAAGACCATCCTGCGCATCGGTTACAACAGCTCCGAGATGGGCTTCGATGGTGCCACCTGCGCCGTGCTGAACGCCATCGGCAAGCAGTCCGCCGACATCGCGATGGGTGTCGATCGCGAAAGCGAGAAGGCCCAGGGCGCGGGCGACCAGGGGTTGATGTTCGGCTACGCGAGCAATGAGACCGATGTGCTCATGCCCGCGCCGATCACATTCGCTCACCGACTCGTCAAGCGCCAGGCGGATGTCCGCCGCAGCGGCAAGCTCCCGTGGCTGCGTCCCGATGCCAAGAGCCAGATCACGCTTCGATATGAAGACTCCAAGCCGGTCGGCATCGATGCAGTCGTCCTCTCGACTCAGCATCATCCCGACGTGTCGCAGGAGACGCTGCGCGAGGGCGTGATGGAGGAGATCGTCAAGCCGGTGCTGCCGACGGAGTGGGTCGATCGCAGCACACGCTTTCATATCAATCCCACCGGGCGGTTCGTGATCGGTGGGCCGGTCGGTGATTGTGGCGTCACGGGCCGCAAGATAATCGTCGACACCTACGGTGGCATGGCCCGCCACGGCGGCGGCGCGTTTTCCGGCAAGGACCCTTCGAAGGTGGATCGCTCGGCCGCGTATGCCGCGCGCTACGTCGCCAAGAACATCGTCGCCGCGGGACTCGCGGAGCGTTGCGAAATCCAGCTGTCCTACGCGATCGGCGTCGCCGAGCCGACATCGATCAGTGTCGAGACCTTCGGCACCAGCAAGCTGCCGCGCGAGCGGCTGACGCAGCTGGTACGCGAACATTTCGATCTCACGCCCTTCGGCCTGCGTGAAATGCTCGACCTGGTGCGTCCTATTTACGAGAAGACCGCGGCCTACGGTCATTTCGGACGCGAAGAGCCCGAGTTCACCTGGGAACGCAAGGACCGGGCTGCAGCTCTCGCTGCCGCGGCCGGTGTGCGCGGCGTGGTGGCCGCGGCGAGCTAGCTACATTCAAAAGCTTCGCCCGCCGAGGGGCGCTGCAACGCGACCGCGGGGTCGCGCGAGGCTCGGTGGGGGAAGCTGTCTGAACAACGGCGCCCGTTTCGATTCACTATCGAACCGGAGATATCAATGAGCGCTGTTCCACACAACCGCAAGTCTGCGGATTTCAAAGTTGCCGACCTTTCCCTGGCCGACTGGGGTCGCAAGGAAATTGCGATCGCCGAGACCGAGATGCCGGGCCTGATGGCGATACGCGAGGAGTTCGCACCGCTCCAGCCCCTGAAGGGAGCGCGAGTCTCGGGCTCCCTGCACATGACTATCCAGACCGCGGTGCTGATCGAGACACTGCAGGCCCTCGGTGCCCAGGTCCGCTGGGCCTCGTGCAATATATTCTCGACGCAGGACCATGCCGCGGCGGCCATCGCTGCACAGGGCACGGCGGTCTTCGCCTGGAAGGGCGAGTCCCTCAAGGAGTACTGGGACTACACACACCGCATCTTCGAGTGGCCGGACGGCGGCCACAGCAACATGATCCTGGACGATGGCGGCGATGCCACGCTGCTGGTGCACCTGGGGTCCAGGGCCGAGCGCGACGCGTCCGTGATCAGCAAGCCGACGAGCGAGGAGGAAGAAGCGCTCTACGCCGCGATCCGCCAGATGCTCGCCATGGATCCCGCCTGGTATTCCACGCGCCTCAAAGCGATCCGTGGCGTGACCGAGGAAACCACCACCGGTGTCAAGCGGCTCTACCAGATGGCAAAAGACGGCGCACTCGCTTTCCCTGCGATCAACGTCAACGACTCGGTCACCAAGAGCAAGTTCGACAATCTCTATGGCTGTCGCGAGTCGCTGGTCGACGCTATCAAGCGGGCGACCGACGTGATGATCGCAGGGAAGATCGCCGTCGTCTGCGGTTACGGTGACGTGGGCAAGGGCTCGGCCCAGGCCTTACGAGCCTTGTCCGCACAGGTCTGGGTGACGGAGATCGATCCGATCTGCGCGCTGCAGGCGGCGATGGAAGGCTACCGGGTAGTGACGATGGAGGAAGCGGCGGACAAGGCCGACATCTTCGTCTCCGCCACGGGGAACTTCCATGTGATCACGCATGAGCACATGCGGCGCATGAAGCACAACGCGATCGTGTGCAACATCGGTCACTTCGACAACGAGATCGAGGTGGCGGCCCTGAAGCAGTATCGCTGGGAGAACATCAAGCCACAGGTCGATCACGTGATCTTCCCGGACGGCCGACGGATCATCCTGCTGGCGGAGGGCCGGCTGGTGAACCTCGGCTGTGGCACCGGGCACCCCAGCTACGTGATGTCCTCGTCCTTCGCCAACCAGGTCATTGCGCAGATCGAGCTGTGGGGCAATCCGGGCAAGTACCCGATCGGCGTGTACGTTCTTCCAAAACACCTCGATGAGAAGGTGGCGCGGCTGCAGCTGAAGAAGCTCAGCGCCCGGTTGACCGAGCTCACGGATGCGCAGGCTCGCTACATCAGCGTCGACAAGCATGGGCCGTACAAGCCCGATTCCTACCGCTATTGAAAGAAAGCGTGACGGGGTGAGGGCGCGGCGCCCTCACCCCGGCTGTCGCCTGCATATGACAGTGCCCTGCGTCACAGACGCGGCAATACGGGCCTCGCACCGAAGCTGAATCGCCCAATTGCACGCGACTTGCATCACCCTTGATGCGGCGAACCCTCTGATATCATCTGCCGCTGAAATGTGACCCGTTCCACGCTCTGCGTGCGGCCTTCGCACCCAGGTGGATGCCCCGAAATGAGCAGCGTGCGTCTCATACAGTTCACGGACCCGCATCTGTATGGTGATGCCGACGGCAAGCTGCGCGGTGTCGCAACGTACCCTTCGCTTCTCGCCGTAATCGAGCACGCGCGCGCCCGTCATTGGCCCTGTGACGGCATCCTCGCGACCGGCGATCTGGTGCAGGACGACGCCGATGGCTACGCGAGATTTCGCGAGGTGTTCGCCGCGCTCGGCGTTCCGGTGTATTGCATACCCGGCAACCATGATGATCCGGCGGCAATGGTCCGCACCTTGCAGGGCGCGCCGTTTCAGCTCGGCGGCGTGGCGCGCTGGCCGGGCTGGTTCGCGGTCATGCTGGACAGCTATTTCGCCGGCAAGGCACGCGGCCGCCTGGCCGCCTCACAGCTCGAATTGCTCGAGGGCGCCTTGACGGAGAATGCAGGCTCGCACGGGATGGTCTGCCTGCATCATCACCCGGTGCGCATGCGCAGCAGCTGGCTCGACAAGGTCGGCCTGGAAAATGCCGATGAATTTTTCGAGATTCTCGATCGCCACAAGAATGTGCGTGCGGTCTTGTGGGGACACGTCCACCAGGTCCATGAGAGCGAACGCAACGGCGTGCGGCTGTTGAGCACTCCCTCGACCTGTGCGCAGTTCCTGCCACTAAGCGAACTGTTCGCGATCGATCGCCGGCCGCCCGGGTATCGTTGGCTGGAACTCAAGCCCGACGGCAGCATCTCGACCGCCGCAGTGTGGGTGGACGGCTTCGCGCCATGAACCTGCGGGCGCCGCTCGGCACCCTGCTCGCCTGCTGTGCCTGGCTGAGCGCATCAGCCGCTTCAGCCGATGCGCATCCGCCGCTGTGGCGCATCGATGGGCAAAAGAACTCCGTGTACCTGCTCGCTTCGGTCCACGTACTGCGCGCGACCGATGAGGCGCTCCCAGCCTCGGTGATGCAGGTCTACAAGAAGGTCGGCACGATTTACATGGAAGTGGATCTCGACGACCTCGATCCGGCCGAGGCGCAGGAGTTCACGATCGAGCGCGGGATGCTTCCCGAATCGCAGACACTCCAGGAGGTCCTCGGTGCCGACCGCTATTCACGCGCTCACCAGGAAGCACTCAAGCTCGGCATCGATCTGGACATGTTCACCCAGCTCGAGCCCTGGGTAGTCGCGCTGACGATCGCACAAGCGCAGTTCATGAAGCTGGGCCTCGATCCCGAGGCGGGCGTGGAACACCAGCTGATGCAACGCGCAGCGCAGGACCGCAAGGAGATTCGGGGCCTCGAGACGCTCACCGACCAGCTGGGTGCCCTCGACTCGCTCTCCATGCAGCGGCAAGGGGATTTCCTGGTGATGTCGCTCGATGAAGCCGCCGACCTCACCACCGAGGCTGACCAGCTGATCGGTGCCTGGAGCCGCGGCGATACCGATGCGCTCGCCAGGACGTTGCTGGATGAATTCAAGGACTTTCCTGAGCTGTATCGCTCTCTGGTCGTGGATCGCAACCGCAAGTGGGCCGATGAAATCGGAGCCTTGCTCAATGAGCAGCAGAACTACCTCATTGTCGTCGGCGCGTTGCATCTCGTCGGCAAGGACAGCGTGATCGAGCTGCTGCGCGCGCACGGACACCCAAGCAAGCGCGAATAATCGAGCATCCCGCCCGGAGCTACTGTTAGATTTCGATCATCTCGAAGTCCTCCTTGCCGGCGCCGCAATCCGGGCAACGCCACGACAACGGGACATCTTCCCAGCGCGTCATCGGCGGGATGCCGCGCAGCGGATCGCCTTTCTCTTCCTGGTACACAAAGCCGCAAATCACGCACATGTACGCCTTCATGCCGCGCGCCTCGCGAGCAGCAACTGCTCGATCGCATCGACGGCGGCATCGACGCCGTTGACCAGGTCAAGTTCCGCGAGCCGGTTCTCGATCTCCCTCAGCCGCGCTGTATCTGCGCAAAGAGCCAGCGTCGGCCTCACCAATGTGGCCACGCCTAGCTGTGTCGCGACCAGCAGCCCGCGCCGCTCGCACGCACGAATGCGCGCATCCTGATCGCCAGCGACTGGCGCCGCGACGCACGGAATCTTCAGGGCCAGGGCTTGCAACAACAGGCTGCCTCCGTTGATGACGGCGAGGCGCGCAGAGCCCAGGAGGTCAATCAGTTGGGAACCCGTGAGCGCACCCAGCGATAAGAGTCCCGGTGCCGGCAATGCTTTGCCACTGTAGTTGGGGCCCTGCACCCACACGGTTCGCAGGCCGCTGACAGCGGCCACTTCGGCTGCCGCCTGCCCGAACACTTCGGACGCCGAGAGTCCATGACGCTCGTACCCTCCACCGCCGGCGCAGAACAACAGGTAGGGAGCTTCATCCAGCCCCAGCTCGCGTCGATAAGCGTCGGCGCGGGTGACCTCAGGCGGTGGAAACAGGCAATCGAGAAACAGCACGGAAACCGATCGCAGCACCGACAGCTTCAACCTTTCCCACGTGGACAGCTCGCCATCGAGGAACCTTGGCCATGCCAGCCAGTGCTGATCCATCTGCAGCATGCGTCGGATGCGAAAGCCCTTCCAGCGCGTCTTGGGTCGTGAGCTGACGTACACGGTCCGTGCACCGCAGCGCTGCGCGTGCCTGAGCTGAGCGACTCGCCCGGCGCTGTCGAAGATCACGACCTGTGGTCTCAGCTCGTCGATGGCGTGATTGACGGCCTCGGAGTCGTAAGTCGGCGAGCGATCGATCAACACGGTTCGGAACGGCAATTCCTGGGCGTAGCCCGCCTCCCGGCTCACTATGAAACTGATGTCCGCTGCCGGCCAGCGCCGTTGAATACCTTGCGCGATGGTCAGGCTGCGGAAGAACTCCCCCGCGCCCTTCGCGCCGCTCACCGGAACGAAAAGGATCCGGGGCTCACTCACGACGCGTTCGCACTGCCGTGCCCAGTCAGGGCAGCGCGGTAGGCGCTCGCCACCGAATCGCCTAGACAACAGAACTGCACCAGCTCGATGACCGGATGTCGACGCAGACCAGCGCTCACTTCGCCGACCGCAATACGCGCCGCCTGGTCAACAGGGTAGCCATAGATTCCGCAGCTGATGGCGGAGAAAGCGATGCTGTGCAGATGACGTTCCGCGGCGAGCTGGAGCGATCGTCGATAGCAGGATGCCAGCAACCCCGCCTCGTTCGCGTCCCCCCCGCGCCACACCGGTCCGACGGCATGAATCACGTGGCGCGCCGCCAGCCAGTAGCCCGCCGTGATCCTTGCATCGCCCGTCGGACAGCCCCCGAGCGCAAGGCATTCGACCAGCAGGTCGGGGCCTGCAGCCCGATGGACGGCCCCGTCGACACCGCCACCGCCGGCGAGGCGTGTGTTGGCAGCATTGACAATCGCATCGACGCTCAACGTCGTGATATCCGCCTGGATCACTTCGATCGTCGCCATGCATCACTCGGCAACAGCGGATTCCGAAGACGCGGCGCGTTTGCGTTCGATGAGTTCGCGATACACGGCTTCCGTCTGACGCACGGTGTTATCGAGCGCGTATGGCGTCAGATCCTGCGGCCGCTTCGGGCCCGGCGCGGCTCGCTGCTTGCGCAGCAGTTGCGCCAGGGCGTCGACGTTCTCTATCGGAAAGAGATTCCCCGGATAGCTTTGCAGCAGCTCCGCGTTGCCTGACGCCGTGGAGGCAATGATCGCCACGCCGGCATCGAGCGCCTCGAGCAATACATAGGGCAGTGGCTCGCGCCGCGACGGACAAACGAACAGGTCGAATGCCTGGTAGTAGTCCTTGGCATTGGTGCGAAACCCGGGCAGGGAAATCCCGGGCGCGCACAAGCGTTCGAGGCGCTGGCGCTCCCGGCCCTCGCCCACGATGACGAGCTTGGCGTCCTTGAGCGAGGCCTGGCGAAAAGCGCGAATCAGAGTGTCGAAGCCCTTGCTGTGCGCAAGCCGGCCCACTCCGCCGACCAGAAATTCGTGCGGCTGCACGCCCATCTCGGCGCGCAGGCTTTGCACTTCAGCGGCGCTCAGCCGCCGGTGCGGAATGTAGGCGAGGTTGATGTCGAATACGCGCCCGGGATAGTTCGGCGGAATGTCGTCATGCTGCCAGCGGGCGATGCAGATGATGCCATCCATGTCCGCAAAGTGAGGTCCATTCACGGTGAGATGCAGCGTCACGACAGTCGCCGCTCGCGGACGAATGCGTGCCAAGAGCCGCGTGGAACGCCGCAGGTGAGCGTGGATCACGTCCGGCCGAAAACGCTCGAGCGCCGCTGCCATGGTTGCACGGGGCAGCCAGTTGCCGACTTCGACGACTTCCACCGCCGGGTCGGTCCACTG
>DASQOO010000019.1:0-46967 GCA_035644435.1 Steroidobacteraceae bacterium
GGGCTCCGACTCGCAGACGCTCGACAACATGCTCGAGGTGCTGTTGATGGGAGGCCTCGACGTGCTGCACGCATTGCGGCTCCTGATTCCGCCGGCATGGCAGACCGTCGATTCCATCGATGCGGACCTGCGCGCGTTCTACGAGTACTACGCGACGCACATGGAGCCGTGGGATGGACCAGCCGGCATCGTGCTGACCGACGGTCGTTACGCGGCCTGTACGCTCGATCGCAACGGTTTGCGTCCGGCGCGCTACGTGATCACGCGCAATCGCCATCTCACGATCGCTTCCGAGACCGGCGTGTGGGATTACGCGCCGGAAGATGTCGTGCGCAAGGGACGGCTCGGCCCGGGCGAAATGCTGGCGCTCGATCTGCAGACCGGCGAGCTGCTGGAGAGCAGGCGCATCGACGAAATACTGAAAAGCCGCCACCCGTACAAGACGTGGCTGAAGAAAGGCGTCCGTTATCTCGAGTCGGACCTCATCGACCCCAGGCTCGCAGCCGAGCCGATGGATCGCGATACGCTCGCGCTCTACCAGAAGATGTTCCACATCACGGCCGAGGAACGCGACGAGATCATCCGCGTGCTGGCCGAGGATGAGAGCGAGGCGGTCGGCTCGATGGGCGATGACACGCCGATGCCGGTGTTGTCATCCAAGGCACGCTCGCTCTACGACTATTTCCGCCAGCAGTTCGCGCAGGTCACCAATCCACCGATCGATCCGCTGCGCGAAAGCATCGTGATGTCGCTGCAGACTCAGATCGGGCCGGAGTGCAACATCTTCGTGCCGGCGCCCGAGCATGCGAAACAGATCGTGATGAACTCGCCGATCCTCTCGCAGCGCAAGCTGCGGCAGATCCTGGCGTTGACCGACTTCGGAGTGACGCACGAATTCCTCGACCTGCAGCATGCGGCCAGCGAGGGGTTGCACCAGGCGCTGCTGCGGATCTGCGACCAGGCGGAGGCGGCGGTACGCGGCGGCAAACTGGTGCTGCTGCTCTCGGATCGTTATCTGGTACGCGAGAAGTTGCCGGTGCATGCGCTGCTCGCAACCGGTGCTGTCCATCACCGGCTGGTCGAGAAGGGCCTGCGCTGCAAGTGCAACCTGCTGATTGAAACAGGCACGGCGCGCGACGCGCACCAGTTCGCCTGCCTGATCGCCTACGGCGCGACGGCGGTCTATCCGTACATGGCGTACCAGACGCTGTTCGACATGATGCGCAAGGGCCGGGTCAAGATGGACGTGCACACGCGGCTCGAGCTCGGACGCAGCTACCGCCGCGGCATCCGCAAGGGCCTGTTCAAGATCATGTCGAAGATGGGGATCGCGACCATCGCGAGTTATCGCAGCGCGCAACTGTTCGAGATCGTCGGCCTGCACGATGAAGTCGTCGATCTTTGTTTTCCCGGCACCGTGAGCCGTATCCAGGGTGCGGGGTTCGAGGATCTGGAAGCAGATCTCAAGTATCTCGGCTCGCGCGCGTGGGACCCGCGCGAGAGCGTGGAGCAGGGCGGAATCCTCAAGTACGTGCATGGCGGCGAGTACCACATGTACAACCCGGACGTGATCGCGACGCTGCAGGCGGCGGTGATGACCGGTGACTACGAGCAATACCGGCAGTTCGCGCGGCTGGTGAACGAGCGACCCGTGTCGACGTTGCGGGACCTGCTCGCCTTCAAACGCGACCGGCAACCGATACCGATCGAGCAAGTCGAGCCGGTCGAGGAAATCTTCAAGCGCTTCGATGGCGCCGGGATGTCACTGGGCGCGCTGTCGCCCGAAGCGCACGAAGCACTGGCGATCGCAATGAACCGGCTGGGCGCGCGCTCCAATTCAGGTGAGGGCGGAGAAGATCCCGCGCGCTACCACGGCGAGCGCAATTCCAAGATCAAGCAGGTGGCGTCGGGCCGCTTCGGAGTCACTCCGGAGTACCTCATCAACGCCGAGGTGCTGCAGATCAAGATCGCCCAGGGCGCGAAGCCGGGCGAGGGCGGGCAACTCCCGGGTCACAAGGTCAACGACATGATCGCGCGGCTGAGATTCGCGCGACCCGGTGTCGGCCTCATCTCGCCACCGCCGCATCACGACATCTACTCGATCGAAGATCTCGCGCAGCTCATCTTCGATCTGAAGCAGGTCAATCCGCAGGCGCTCGTGTCCGTCAAACTGGTGGCGGAACCCGGCGTCGGCACGGTGGCCGCGGGTGTTGCCAAGGCCTACGCGGATCTGATCACGATCTCCGGCTATGACGGCGGAACCGGGGCGAGCCCGCTCAGTTCGATCAAGTACGCGGGGACGCCGTGGGAGCTGGGACTCGCAGAAACGCACCAGACGCTGCGCATCAACGAGCTGCGCCACCGCGTGCGCCTGCAGACCGATGGCGGACTGAAGACCGGTCTCGATGTCATCAAGGCTGCCATCATCGGCGCCGAAAGCTTTGGCTTTGGCACTGCACCGATGGTCGCGCTCGGCTGCAAGTACCTGCGCATCTGCCATCTCAACAATTGCACCACCGGCGTCGCGACTCAGCACAACGTGCTGCGCACCAAGTACTTCACCGGCCTGCCGGAGATGGTGATCAACTACTTTCGCTTCGTCGCCGAAGAATGCCGCGAGATCATGGCGCAGCTCGGCGTGCGGCGGATCGCCGATCTCATCGGCCGCACCGAGTACCTGGAAATCATCCAGGGAACGACGGCGAAGCAGCGCAAGCTCGACTTGAGCCCGATTCTCTCCACTGCGGGTCTCGCCGACGACCGGCCGCAGTACTGCACCGATCCGCGCAACGCGCCCTTCGATAAGGGCGAGCTGGCGGAGCGGATGCTGAGCGACATGCGCTACGCGATCGACAACAAGAGCGGCGGGACTTTTGGCTATGAAGTCGCGAACTATCACCGCTCGATCGGTGCTCGCATCTCCGGTGAAATTGCGCGGCGCTGGGGAAACTACGGCATGGTCCATGCGCCCGTGATCGCGCGCCTGCGCGGCTCGATCGGCCAGAGTTTCGGCGCCTGGAATGCGGGCGGCCTGCACCTGTATCTCGAGGGCGATGCGAACGACTACGTCGGCAAGGGCATGGCGGCAGGCAAGATCGTTCTCAAGCCGCCGAAGGGCCTGACGCTGCCCGCACGTGACACCGTGATCATGGGCAACACCTGCCTCTACGGCGCGACGGGCGGCGAGCTGTACGCCGCCGGCCAGGCGGGAGAAAGATTCGCGGTGCGCAACTCCGGCGCGATCGCGGTGGTGGAAGGATCCGGCGATCACTGCTGCGAATACATGACCGGTGGCGTTGTATCCGTCCTCGGGCGCACTGGACTCAATTTCGGCGCCGGTTTCACCGGCGGCTTCGCTTATGTTCTCGATCTCGATCGTGGCTTCGTCGATCGCTACAACCACGAGCTCATCGACATACACCGCATCACGCCCGAAGGCATGGAGTCGCACCTGCAGCACCTGCGTAACCTGATCGAGCAGCACGTGCACGAAACCGGAAGTGTGTGGGGCGAGGAGATCCTCAACGACTTCCGCACGTTCATGGGCAAGTTCTGGGTCGTGAAGCCGAAGGCGGCAGCGATCGAGACGCTGCTCGAGAACCTGCGGCGGGCGGCCTGACATGGCGGCGAATCCCCTGCAATTCCTCGACATCCCGCGCCGCGACCCGGAGAAGATTCCCGTCGAGCATCGCATTCGCAGCTACCGCGAGATCTATGCGCAGTATTCCGCCGAGGAAGCGGCTCAGCAGGCGGGTCGCTGCATCGCGTGCGGCAACCCGTTCTGTGAGTGGAAATGCCCGGTCCACAACTACATCCCGAACTGGCTCAAGCTGATCCAGGAAGGGAACCTCTTCGAGGCCGCTGAGCTTTCCCACCGCACCAATTCGCTGCCCGAGGTGTGCGGTCGAATCTGTCCGCAGGATCGCTTGTGCGAGGGCGCCTGCACGCTCAACGATGGATTGGGCGCGGTCACGATCGGTTCGATCGAGAAGTACATCACCGATGAAGCCCTGAAAGCCGGCTGGCGCCCCGACATGTCCGAGGTGCGCTCGACGGGCAAGTGTGTGGCGATCATCGGTGCGGGTCCAGCTGGACTCGGCTGTGCGGACATCCTGGTACGCAATGGCGTCAAGCCGATCGTCTTCGATCGCTACGCAAAGATAGGCGGCCTTCTCACCTTCGGAATTCCACCCTTCAAGCTGGAGAAGGAGGTCGTCGAACGGCGCCGCGAGCTGATGGAAGGAATGGGCGTCGAGTTCGTGCTCAACACCGAGATCGGGCGCGATGTCCCGTTCGCAAAGCTGCTCGAGGACCACGACGCGGTGTTCCTCGGCATGGGGACGTATGCGTACGTGAAAGGTGGCTTTCCGGGCGAAGACCTTGCGGGCGTGTCCGAGGCGCTGCCTTATCTCATCTCCAACATCAACCGCGAGATCGGCCTGGAGAAGGACTCTGCCGACTTCATCGACCTGCGCGGCCAGCGTGTCGTCGTGCTCGGCGGGGGCGACACGGGCATGGACTGCAATCGGACCGCGATTCGGCAGGGCGCAGAATCGGTGACCTGCACTTATCGGCGGGATGAGCTCAACATGCCGGGCTCGCGCCGTGACTACCGGAACAGCCGTGAGGAGGGCGTCGAGTTCCTCTTCAACCGCCAGCCGATCGAGATCGTCGGCACCGATCACGTCGAAGGTGTGAAGCTCGTACAGACGCGCCTCGGCGCGCCAGGGCCGCGCGGCCGGCGCATACCGGAGCCTGTGCCGGGGAGCGAGGAGCTGGTGCCGGCAGACGCCGTCGTGGTGGCGTTCGGGTTCAACCCCAGCCCACCGGACTGGTTCAATGACTTTGATATCGCGCTGCATCCCAACCAGCGCGTGCGCGTGTCGGGGAACCAGGGCCGCCCGTTTCAGACCACGAATCCAAAAGTTTTCGCGGGCGGGGACATGGTGCGCGGTGCGGATCTGGTCGTCACCGCAGTATTTGAAGGCCGCGAAGCCGCGCGCGGAATCCTCAGCCTGCTGGAAGTGGCCTGAGCCGGAGGATCAAAAAAAAGCCCCGCTTTGGGCGGGGCTTTCGGGCTGACCGGGATCCTCTTCTTTTCGATCTAGTTTGCGATCCCGGGGATTCCTTTTTTCTTCTTCGTTATTTCTTGTTGCCGCGGCGACGAGACAGCGCCACGCCAAGCACAATCAAGCCAAGCGAGAGAAGAGCAAGTGAGCCGGGCTCGGGCACGGCGACTGTGCCCCAGCGCTTGCCGCTGGCGTACAGCTCCGATTTCGTCAGGTAGAAGTCGCCCTTGCTCGGCGTGATGTAGATGCCCAGTGATCCGTCGTCACGCAGGTCGAGCAAGCCGAAGAAGCTCACGTCCCACGAGTCCGACGAGTAGTTGAAATTGAAACTGCCGCCGCCGCCAAGCCCCAGCTGCTCGATGCCGAAGAGGTATGGGCTGATGTCAACTTCAGCGGACTCACCCGAAAGATCGAGGTCATCGGTCAGCCAGATGCGGACCCACGCGCTGTCGATCTGATCGATACCGGGCCGGTAGGCGTTAGCATCGCCCGGGGCTGAAATATCGTGCCAATAGCCATACCCGGTTTCCTGGCTCGCGCTCAGGTACTTGTTATTCCAGGTGACGACGTCGTCCCAGCCGTAGTCGACATAGGCCGCGCTGGCAGAACCGGCAAAACCCAGCAGCAAACCAAGTGCCGCGATACTGCCGCTCAGCTTCTTCATTGGGGTCAACATGATCTTCTTGATTCCTTAAGAAATCCGCCGCTTCTCTGAAAGTGTTCGCTCTTGACGCGCCGAGCGCCTTCTCCGCTCGGCAGGACTGGATAAGCAACCGCTGTGCCATGACTTTAAACTGTTTTTAGATCAGCCACTTAATCACTAACCAGGGGCTCGTACACGGCCCCGCCTCGCGGAATTGTAAGAAACGCCGACGAGGGCATGACACTTGGGTCCCGGCCGTGAAGTCGATGCACTGCACGCCGGGCCGATGTCCACGGTTGTCGCCGTCTGCCCCCCAAAGCCGACGGATTGGCCTGGTCGGAGGGCCCAGTCGATGTCACTCCCATCGGGACTGAGAACTGGGCGGCGATTGACCGAGGGGCGGCTGTAAATTCCGTCGACTGCAGGTGCGGTCCGCCATCAGCTCAACGGGCGAATTCGCGCTCCGATTCGCACGGCCTTGCGATCGGGCAGATTGACCGCGAACACGTCCCCGCCATGAAACTCAGCGATGAGCCGGACGATGTACAGACCGAGGCCGAAATGAGGCTTTCCCGGACTCTCTGGCCGCTGGTGGAACATCGATTCGAACAAGCGCGCTCTGATCTCCTCCGTCAGCGGGGCGCCTTCATTTTCCACGCCGAGCGCGAAGTATTCGCCTTGCCTCTCGAGCGTGATTTCAATCAGCGTCCCGGGCGCGCTGAAGTCAACCGCGTTGTCGACCAGCTTGTCGAGCAGCTGGACGATCAGATCCGGTGCTCCGGTGAACTCGCAGCTCCCCTCCGGCACCCGGGCCGTGAATCGATGCGTGGGAAAAGCATCGCCATACGCTCGGGTCGTCGAGCGCACCAACTCGGCGAGATCGAAGCGGGTTCGCTCGGCATGGCGGATCGCCTCCTCGGTACGCGATGCCGCGCCCATCGCGCTCAGGATGGACTGCAGGCGATCGGTGCCTTCGCGCGCGCGCTTGAGATACGGGCCATCACGATCGTGTTCCGACTCCAGGTTCTCGAGCGAGGAGCGAACGATCGCCAGCGGCGTGCGCAGCTCATGGGCAAGCTTGCCGGCCAGGGTACGCAAGTACTCGGTGTATTCGTTGAGCCGGGCAAGCAGCGTCGCAAAGCTGCGCGCGAGATCGCCGAGCTCATCACGGGCTTGAGTGTCCGGTATCGCCGGGTTGACGCGGCCATCGCGCGCCAACGAAGTCTCCGCGGCTCTCTGCAGGCGGCGCAAACGCGTACCGAGAACAGCAGCGAATCCCAGGCTCGCGAGCACCGCGAGGCCGCTCGCCAGCAGGGTCAAGTTGAGAAGCCTGGTCAATGCCCGGCTGCGCAGTGTCTGCAAACGGTCGCCGGCTTGCTCGAGGAGCAGCGCTCCAGCGGGTGCGCCCGAGCCGTCGAGCGGAACCGCGGCTGCCAGCAACAGCCGGCGTTCGTCGGGGAGCCGGAACCAGAGTGCGGTGCGCTCACCTCGCAACGCCGCCTCGATCGGCGCGCCACTCAGCCGGTCGACTTGTCGTGCGCGCGAAGGCAGTTTCTCTCCGCTCTCGAGTACGCGTCGATACAGCGCGTCGATCCATGCGGCGCGCTCGGTTGTGGACTCATACACGTCTGCAGGACTTGGCCCGAGTGAGCCAGACTCGGCGATGATCCAGCCGTGAGCATCCACGACGGCCACGCGGGTCGCCGCGGGCAACAATGGCGTGAGCGCGTTCGAAAGCGTCTCTGACGGAATCACGAGGCGGCCGGCGGGCTGATGCGTCGTCGGATCGATGCTGCCGACTCGAACCGGCATCTGGTTGCGTGTACCAACATCGACAATTTCGAACCCCAGGTGCTTGCCCACCATTGAGCGTGGCAGGCGGATCTCGAGTTGATAGCCGGCAGGCAGCGGCTGCCAGAACGCCTGGATTCGCGGCTCGACGACTTCGCGGCTTTCGCCGTAGGTGGAGATCGCGGGACGGCGCGCGCTCAGCAATCCAGGTGCCTGTGTCGCGAGCAGGTACAGTTCGCTGGTTCCACCCGGCGCGTCGAATGCCAGCCACACATGATCGCCACGCGACCGGAGGGGCGCCGCGGGGTCATTCGATTGTTCCAGTGTCGGCGTCGTGTCCGATACGACGAGCATCAGGTACAGGTTCGCCTCGTTGACCGCGGCCGCGTAGTCGACCTTCAGTTCTGTCCCGGGCGCCACCAGATGTGAGAAGCCGTCTGCTCCCAGTCCCCAATCGTCCGAAAATCCGTCCAGCAGTGCGGGTGTGGTCAGCCGATGGGCGTAGAGATCCCCCGCGCGCGCGTCAAACGGCGCACGCGCGGCTGAGTCGTCACCGAAGAGGTCAGGCTTGGACGCCAGCAGATTGGCGAGCGTCGAACCGGTTGCGAGCAGCGCCTGTTCCTGTCCGTCGCGCAGCGCGGATTCCATTTCGCGCGCGTAGCGACAACCCGCCCACGGCAGGAGCAGTGTCAACAGGCTGAGAAGCAGCAGCTGGTAGCGAAGCGGCATTCACTCCAACCAGCGATAGCCCATGCCGTACATCGTCTCGATGGCCGCGAACGCCGGGTCCACGCCTAGAAACTTGCGCCGGATGCGCTTGACCTGAGAAGTAATGGTGTTGTCGTCGAGCACGACATTCGCCGCATCCATCAGCTGCTGGCGATTCTTCACGTGACCGGGATGTTGTGCGAGCGCGTGCACGATCCAGAACTCAGTCAGGGACAGTGGCACCGCGTGCTCATTCCAGGTCGCCTGCAAGCGCTCGGCATCGAGCGTCAACGGCCCGCGGTGCAGGATCTGGGTCGCCTTGGGAGGACGGCTGCGCGCCTCAATGCGCTTGAAGAGAGCGATCACGCGCGCGATTAGATGCGCGATGCTGATGTCCTTGGTCAGAAAATCGTCGGCACCGAGCCTCAGGCCCGAGATGGCATCGATCTCGCTGTCGCGCGCGGTGAGGAAGATGATCGGCAGTTCCGCAGACCTGGCGCGCAACTGGCGACAGAGCTCGAACCCGCCTTCCACCTCGTCCTCGAGCGAGATATCGATGATGGCGAGATCCGGCAGCCGCGCCTCGAATGCCTGCACTGCCTGGCGGCGATTGGCAAACGTGCGCACGCCATAGCCGTTGCGTTCGAAGGCGGCAGCGTAGTTGGCGCTGATCGCGGGCTCGTCCTCGACGATCGCAATCTGCTTCTTCATGCGAGCAGTCTACCGTCCCGCGCGGCTGCTCTGTACGACCCGGGTAACACTGCCCGAATTGGCCACAATTGATCAGCGCTCCATCCCGATTGACGCGCCCCCGAAGCGCACTCCCGGCGCTTCATAGCCTTGCCAGGTCCTCTGGATCGGCCGGAACACGGGAGTGCACATGGGCGCGTCGACGACTCGGAAACGAAATGAACGCCAGCTCCGGGACGACTTCGGAACGGAGTTTCATGCCCGGCGCGGAACGGGCGAGCAGCCCTTCCCGCAACGCCTGGCCCGCGCGCGACTGCTGCACCTGAGACGTCGCGACACGGCGGCGAACTGGCTCGCGCTCACAATCTCGATCGCGCTCTACTTTCTTCTTTCCAGCTCGCCAGTGCATGCCAACCCGATGGACGGAGTGCGCGCGGGGAGCCTCCTGCTGCGCGGCCGCGGGACAGAGGCCCTGCAGCCAGCGATGCGCGTCGACACCGAAGTCGATGCCCAGGTGAGCGGCATGATCGCGCGCGTCACCGTCCGCCAGGTATTTCGCAACGCTGGCGCGGACTGGATGGACGGTGTCTACGTGTTCCCGCTTTCGGAGAAGTCGGCGGTGGATCGCCTCGAGATGCATATCGGGGAACGCGTCATCGTCGGCGAGATCCGTGAGCGCGAAGCTGCACGCAAGGTATTCGAGCAGGCGCAGCAGGCGGGCAAGCAGGCGAGCCTCGTCGAGCAGGAGCGACCGAACCTCTTTACGACGTCGGTGGCGAACGTGCCACCGGGCGAAACGGTGACGATCGAGATTGGCTATCTCGAAGCGCTCGACTACGACCACGGCCACTGGAACCTGCGTATTCCGCTGACGCTGACGCCACGCTACGTGCCGGGCGGCAGCGCGACGGAATCCACAACTTCCGTCGAAAGGTCAGAAGCGTCGCGGGCACTGACCGGATTCGGCACGCGTCCGGCCGATGCCGACCGGATCACGCCGCCCGTCGACCAGGGCAGTGCCGACTCCCAACGCGTCTCGATTCACGTGAATGTGGATGCCGGTTTTCGACTCGGGAGTCTGCGCAGCCTCTATCACGCGGTGCAGGTGCGCGATTCGCAGTCGATCTACCAGGTCGAGCTGGTCGAGCATCAAGTGCCGGCCGATCGCGACTTCGAGCTCACGTGGTCGCCCGATGTTGGCGCGGCGACAGGTGCCGCGGTGTTCACGGAGCGCTTTGGGGCTGACACCTATGGGTTGCTGATGCTCGTGCCACCGCACGAAGAAAGGACCCTCGCATCGCCGCCGCGCGAAGTGATCTACATCATCGATACCTCCGGTTCGATGGAAGGCAATTCGATCCGCCAGGCGCGGGCCGCGCTGCAGCTCGCGCTCGGTCGACTGGGCTCCGGCGATCTGTTCAACGTGATCCGCTTCAGCGACCGCACCGAGACTTTGTATGCAGACCCGGTGCCTGCAAGCCGCGAGCACCTCGACCAGGCGCTTGAGTATGTCGGCGCGCTCCAGGCCAATGGCGGCACCGAGATGCTGCCTGCGTTGCAGGCGGCGTTCCGGATGCGTGCCAGCGCCGAGCACTTACGGCAGATCGTGTTCATCACCGATGGCGCGGTCGGCAACGAAGAAGAGCTGTTCGCGCTGATCCGCACGCTGGGTGCAGCGCGCTTGTTCACCGTGGGAATTGGCGCGGCGCCTAACGGCCACTTCATGCGCACAGCGGCTGCCATGGGTCGCGGGACTTTTACCTTCATCGGCACCGATGGGGACGTCAAGGAACGCATGGGTGAGCTGTTCGAGAAGATTGAACGGCCGGCGCTGACGGATATCGAGCTTGGGTGGCCTAACGGGACCAAGGCCGAACTTTCGGCTTCTCGCGTGCCCGACGTCTACTACGGTGAACCAGTCGTGCTGACGGCGCGACTCAACAGTGCGCCGCGTGGCTTCGTCACGATGAGCGGGCGTAGCGCCTCAGGATTCTGGATGCGGCAGATCCCGCTGGCGAGCGCACGGGCGAACGCAGGCGTGGCGTCGCTGTGGGCGCGCAACCGCATCGAAGACCTTCTGGACCAGAAGCGCGCCGGTGCGAATCCCGACACCATCCGCGAGCAGGTGCTGTCGCTCGCACTCGAACACAAGCTCGTCAGCCCGTACACGAGCCTGGTCGCGGTGGATCGCAAGCCGGTGCGACCCGCCGGCATCGACAGCGTGCAGAGCGCGATTCCACACACGGCTCCCGCGGGCTCGGCCTGGGCGGGCGTGCAGGTTGGCTACCCGAATACCGCAACACCCGCGCGCTTGCATCTGCTGATCGGGCTTGCGCTCCTGCTCGCCGCTCTCATGTTCATTCCCCGCTCTGCCTGGGCACGCGCATGAAGACACGAGTCCTCGTGCTGTATGGGCTCCTCGCCGGTGCGAGCTGGCAGCTTGCGCACGCGGGATACATCCACGCGAAGGCAATTCTGGCGCAACAGCTCCTGGAACGGTCGTGGCAGCGCTCATTGCAAGGTGTGGATGCTGCTCGTCCCTGGCCTTGGGCGGACACCTGGCCGGTCGCTCGTCTGCGCGCGGTGCGCGTGGGCGTCGATGAAATCGTGTTGGCCGGCTCGAGCGGCCGCACGCTTGCGTTCGGGCCAGCGCATGTCGATGGCAGCGTCCTTCCCGGTAGCGAAGGGCTTAGCGTGATCGCCGGGCATCGCGATACGCACTTCGAGTTCCTGCGCGAGCTCGTGATTGGGGATGAACTGCAGGTCGATCGCCCGGACGGCAGCAGTGTGCGTTATCGCGTCAGCGATCTCGCGATCGTCGACACCCGTACCGATCGAATGCCGCTCGATGCCTCGACGAGCCGTCTCGAGCTCGTGACCTGTTTTCCGTTCGACGCGGTGGTCCCGGGCGGTCCATTGCGCTACCGCGTGCTCGCTGAGCGCGTGTCGTTTGCAGGACACGTGTTTGTCGCCGGGCGCAGACGCGTTGCGCGAGAACGCGGTTTTGAATCGAAAGTCGAATCCAGTGCGAATGAGGTGATGTAATGAACGCCAACAACAGATCCCGTCAGACTTTTCCGACAACCACGCGAGTCGGGCGCGACTTCGCCACGCTTCGCAGGCGTTATCGCGACGCCGCTGTCAGTTGGATCGCTCTGGGCGCCCTGCTCGCAGCGTGGCACGTCGAAGCGCGCTTGGAGCAGCCAGCTGCGACAGATATCGATCCACGGCTGGCAGCGCGGACGGCGACGCCGAGCAATGCGGCACCGATTCGCGTCGTGCGCTCGGAAGCGCGCAGCTGGATGGAAGGCGCCCCGAAGGGACTCAGAACGCGCTGACGCCGGTGAGCTCACGTCCGATCGTCAGCTGGTGAACCGTCTCGGTTCCCTCGTACGTAATCACGCTCTCCAGGTTGAGCATGTGCCGGATCGGCACGTACTCCGCGCTGATACCGGAGCCGCCCAGCATGTCCCGGCAATCGCGCGCCACGTCGAGCGCCATCCTCGCGTTGTTCCACTTGGCGAGGGATACCTGGCTGGGGGTCATCTCGCCCTTGTCCTTGAGGCGCCCCAGCTGCAGCGCCAGGAGCTGAGCGGTCGTGATGCGGCGCGCGTGATCGGCAAGCCGCAGTTGGATCGCCTGGGTGTTGTCGAGGGGGCGCCCGAACAGCACTCGCGACTTGGTGTAATCGAGTAGCTGTGCGAGGCAGGCCTGCGCCGAGCCAATTACCCCCCAACTGATCCCGAAGCGCGCCTGCGTGAGACAGGAAAGGGGGCCCTTGAGGCCAATGACTCCCGGCAGAACGTTCTCGTCGGGGACCCTGACATTCTCGAAGAACAGGCTCGAAGTCACCGAGGCGCGGAGCGAGAACTTGTGCTCGATGTCCTGTGAGCTGAAGCCCTTCATCGCCTTCTCGACGATGAAGCCGCGGATGCCTTCCTCGGTCATCGCCCAGACAATGGCGAGGTCCGCAATGCTGCCGTTGGTGATCCACATCTTGGCGCCGTTCAGAACCCAATCTTTGCCCTGGCGACGCGCGTGGGTCTTCATGTTGGCCGGGTCGGAACCGCCGTGCGGCTCGGTGAGCCCGAAGCAGGCAATCAGCTCGCCCTTGGCCATCCCGGGAAGGTATTTCTGCTTCTGGGCTTCGCTCCCGAACGCATAGATCGGGTACATGCAGAGGCTCGTCTGCACTGAGACGAAGCTGCGGATGCCGGAGTCGCCGCGCTCGAGTTCCTGGCAGATCAGGCCATAGCTCACCGCATTGAGACCGGCGCAGCCGTACCCCTTCAGGTAAACGCCCAGAAGACCGAGGTCGGCGAGTTCCGGAACGATCTCGCGGGGGAAGCGATGCTTCTCGAAGCACTCGGCAATGATCGGCAGCACCTTGTCGTCGACCAGCCGTGCCACCGAGTCACGCACCATCTGCTCTTCCTCGCTGAGCTGTCCGCGGACGTCGAACAGGTCCATCGGATCGAGAGAGCGGGCGGCAGTTTTGGTCTTCGGCGCGGTGTCGTGTGCGGGCGTGGCCACGATGATCTCCAACTCAGTTTCGGTTGCCGGAGGGCGGTCCGAACGGGGCGCAGATCATAGAGGATAAGCCGCCCCTGATCCTCTGGTTCGCTGTGCCTCGAGCACCCTGCACGGAGGGCAATCTGACCTGTTGGAGAGCAGAACCAGAGGCAGGTCGGCCAATCGTGTTGCGATGCAACAGGGTAGGAAAGGAGCTTGCAATGGCAACCGAGACGTTACAAAACAAGTGCACTGGCCAGCATTGTTGACTATCATCGCAACATTATGGACCTGGGCTCCCTCACGGCCTTCGTCAAGATCGTGCAGAGCGGCAGCTTCACCAAGGCAGCCGACAGCCTGGGTAGTCACAAGGCCCACGTCAGCCGAAGCATCGCTCACCTCGAGCAGAAACTCGGCATTCGCCTCCTCGAACGCACCACCCGACGTGTTCGCCTCACGGACGTCGGGCAGCAGGTGTACGAGCAGGCGCTCAACATCATGGCGAGCGTTGCCGATATCGAGGCGACAGCGGCCAGCCTTCGGGGCGAGCCGGCAGGCACGCTGCGGTTGTCGGCCGACGTCGAATTCGGACTGAGCGGCCTCAGTCGCTGGATCGATGGCTTCGCCCAGAAGTGTCCCCAGGTCGCCGTGGATGTCGAATTGACCACCGGTTCGGCCGACTTGGTGCGTGAGGGCTTCGACCTGGCGCTGCGCCTGGGCTCGATCGAAGGAACAGAGTTCGTCAGCCAGAAGCTCGGCGAGATCGCCTATGGTCTCTACGCCAGTCCCGCGTATCTCGACAAAGGCGGCACGCCTGAGGATGGCGAAGCGCTCGGGACGCACCCACTGCTCATGTACAGCGCGAGTCCCCAGCGCGGCTGGCGCCTCATCACGTTGTCTCGCGAGCTTCGCGTCGATGGCCCGGCGCGCCTGCGTGCCAACAACAGCGGCATCGCGCGGGAGGCTGCTTTGCGCGGTCTCGGCATAGCGCTCCTGCCGGCTGCCGTCGCCAAGGAAGACGTCACGCGTGGCACGCTTCGCAGGGTGCTGTCGGCGTGGTCCGGGCCTAAAGTGCCCGTCTTTGCGCTGTTCCCGCCGGGGCGACAGCACACGCCGCGCGTTCACGCCTTCATCGAAATCGCCAACGCGACCCCGCTTGGCTGATCCGCGACTGCAAGAGAGGAACAGGACGTCCTCTCACTCGGTTGGCGCCTGGGGATACGCTTCAGGTTCGAGCAGGCGATAGCCGACGCCAGGCTCGTTCTCGATAAAGCGCGGCCTGAGTGGGTCATCACCGAGCTTGTCTCGCAGCTGGCGCACGTAGACCCGCAGGTACTGCGTATCCTGCTCGTGCACGGGACCCCAGATTTCCCGCAATAACTGCGTATGGGTCACTACGCGACCGGCGTGTGCCGCCAGTACGGCCAGCAGGTCGAACTCGCGTCGCGACAGGCGGATCGAGCGGCCGTCCAGCGTGACACGGTGACGCGCGATATCGATGTGCAGGTCGCCCACGGTGTAGATTGGCGCCGCCTCCGGGGGGGAGCGAACGCGCAAAGCGGCACGCACGCGGGCCAGGAACTCCGGCATTCCGAAGGGTTTCACGATGTAGTCAGCGGCGCCGGCGTCGAGGGCACGGACCTTTTCGCGCTCGTCGGCGCGCACCGAAAGCACGATGACGGGTGCCGGACAAATGGCGCGAAGATCCGGCAGTAGCGCCTGCCCGTCCCGATCCGGCAGACCCAGGTCGAGAACGATCAGCGCCGGCGGATCCGAGCTGACGCTTTGCAGGGCCTCCTTGGCATTCGCAGCCTCACTGATTTCGAAGCCGTGCGCCGTGAGACTGACGCGCAGGAAGCGCCGGATCTGGGGCTCGTCGTCGACGATGAGGATGCGACTGGCGCCCATCAGGCGGCTTCGGTCAGGCGGCTGCGGGGCGGTTCGCGCCGCGGCAGCGAGATCTCGATGCGCGTGCCGTGCCCCTCGCGGCCGGCCCGCACGGCGATGTGGCCACCCATCGCTTCAACGAACCCTTTGCAGATCGCAAGACCGAGCCCGGTGCCGGGACGACGCTGGTCGCGGTGGCGTACCCGGTAGAACATGTCGAACACGCGCTCACGTTCTGCAGGCGGGATCCCGGGACCTTCGTCCGTTACCGCGATCACGATGTCATCGGCGAGCACGCTCGCCGCGATATCGACACGCGAACCCGGTGGTGAAAACTTCGCCGCGTTGTCGAGGACATTCACGATGACCTGCTCGAGAAGCGCCGGATCCGCGTAGACGATCTCCGCGTCGGTCGCGATCGTCACCTCGAGGCGATGCTCGTGCAGCGGCTGATCCAGCCGGGCACGTGCGCGTCCGATCAGTTCGCGCAGGTCACACCAATCGCTTCGCGGCGTCAGTGCGCCATGGCCAAGGCGCGTCATGTCGAGGAGGTTCTGCACAAAGCGGTTCAAGCGCTGCGCTTCCTCGAGGATTGTGGTCGTCAACTCGCGGCGCGCTGCTGGCGAGGCGTTGTCACCGAGCTCCTTCAAGCCACTGGCAGAGCCGATGATGGAAGCGAGGGGCGTGCGCAGATCATGCGAAACCGAGGACAGCAGCGCGGAGCGCAGCCGGTCCGACTCGGAGATCAGCTGGGCGCGTTTCACGTCCTCGGTGAGCAGGATCCGTTCGAGCGCCGTGGCTGCCTGGTCGCGCATCGAGAAAAACAGGCGGCGCTGTTCGGGTGTCAGGCTGGCGCGCTTGGCGCCGAGATTCAGGCCAATGACTGCAATCGGTCTTTGGGCTGTTCCCAGGGGCGCAAACAGCCACCACGATGCGGGCAACGTGCCGGTTCCCGATCCGGCAGGCTCTCCATGAGCCGCGGCCCATTCTGCGGCGCCACGATCGATGTCGATTAGCGCGGGCGGCTCCGTGACGCCGATAGGATCGCCGAGTCCCGCGTCGCGGTACGCGCGCAGCGCGATCGATTCGAAGTCCAGGGTCTCCGTGAGGTACTGGCAGGTCGCACGCAGCAGGTCCTCCGCGCTCACCGCGCCGGCGATGCGCCGGCTGAAATCGAACAGCAGGCCGCTTTGCTCCGCGGATTCGCGGGTGATCCGGATCTGCGCCCGCAGCCGCGCCGCCAGGTTGCCGCCGATGACCGATACCAGCAGGAAGAAGAGGATCGAGAGCAGGTTGTCGGGACTGGTGACCTGAAGTGTGAAGCGCGGGTCGGTAAAGAAGAAATTGAAGGCGAGCGAGGCGAGGACTGAGGCGAAGAGCCCCGGCAGGAGGCCGTGCCGGATCGCGGCGATCAGCACGGCGAACAGGTACACCAGCGACACGTCGCCGATGCCGAGGTACTGATCGAGAATCCATGCAACACCGGTCGCCAGGGCTACCGCAATGGCACTCTCCGCGTATGGCCGAATGTGCAGCGGTCTTATGACCGAGCGCTCTGTTGAGCTGGTATCTTTCGCGCGCGCGTCGTCCGCTTGGCTTGCGACCGTGATCTCGAAATCGTTGCCTCGTTCGAGCAACGCCCAGGCGAGCGCAGGCCGCAGGCGCAGTTGCGCCAGGCGTCGGCGCGAACGGCCCACGACGATCTCGGTGACGTTCTGTGTGGCCGCGTACGCGAGGACCTCACTGGCGATGCCACTGCCATTGATGCTCTCTGCGCGCGCACCCAGCTGCTCGGCCAGCGTGAAAGCGGCTTGCAGGTACTCGCGCTGCGACTCGCGGAGTTCCTCGGCGCGGCTGGTCTGCACGTGCAGCGTCGTCCAGGGCAACTGGCGCCGGTCCGCGATGCGCTTGCCGAGACGCACGAGCTGCTCGGCCTGTTGATCGGCGCCGATGCAGACCAGGATCCGGCCGCGTGCCGGCCACGGACCCTCGATGGCGCGCGCCCGCATGTAGCTTTGCAGGTCCGCGTCGACCCGCTCGACCGCCATGCGCATCGCGAGTTCGCGCAAGACCAGGAGATTGCCGCGCGAAAAGAAGTTCTCCACCGCACGCTGCGCTTCTTCCGGGACGTACACTTTGCCTTCACGCAGCCGCTTGGTGAGCTCCTCCGGCGGCAAGTCGATGAGCTCGATCTCCTCTGCGGTCTCGAGTACGCGATCGGGCAGGCGCTCGCGAACCTTGACACCGGTGATGCGCTCGACGAGATCGTTGAGACTTTCGATGTGTTGCACGTTGAGTGTGGTGAACACATCGATGCCGGCATTCAGGAGCTCATCGACATCCTGGTAGCGCTTCTCATGGCGGCTGCCCGGCACATTCGTGTGCGCGAGCTCATCCACGAGCGCGAGCTTCGGCTTGCGCGCGAGCAGCGCATCCAGATCCAGCTCTTCGAAATCGCGGCCACGGTAGTGGACGCGAAGGCGTGGCAGCAGCGGCAGGCCTTCGAGAAGAGCCATGGTTTCCGTGCGGCCGTGTGTTTCGACGATCCCGACGACTACGTCGATGCCCTCGGCGCGGCGCCGTCGTGCCACTGAAAGCATCTCGTACGTCTTGCCGACACCGGGGGCGGCACCGAGAAAAATCTTCAGGCGGCCGCGGCCCTCTCGGCGGGTCTCGGCCAGCAATGCATCCGGGGAAGGTCGCTCTTCTTCCACCACGCTAGGCTAACCCGATGACGCTGGAAGCTGAAACCCGAGTCAACCAGCAGGGCGGGGAAACTTTTCGTCGAGCGCGAGATTCAGGAACAACACGTTGACGCGGGGCATGCCGAGGAACCCCAGCTACCGACCCTCGATGTGTTGCGCCACGAGCTGACGAATGGAATCCGCTGGGACGCCCCGGGCGTGCGCGATGCGATCGACCTGCCATTCTGCTGCGGCCACGGACAGATGAGGATCGAGTCCACTGCCCGAGGAGGTCACGAGATCGGCAGGAACTGAGCCCGCACTGCGTCCCGCTCTGGCTGCGGCGACGCGCTCGCGCACAGCATCGAGCAAGGCACGACTCGTGGGGCCGAGATTTGTGCCGCCGCTGGCGATGCCATCGTAGCCCTTGCCGGCTGCCGAGGGACGAGAATGAAAATACGCCGGATTGGCGAAGGACTGGCCGATCAGCGCCGAGCCTATGACGACATCGTCGCGTCGCAGGAGAGTCCCGTGGGCCGCATCGGGCCAGAGCAGTTGCGCGACGCCGGTGATCGCCAGCGGATAGATCAAGCCGGTCACGACGGTCATGAGCAACAACAGCATCAACGCCGGGCGAATCTGGTTGAGCATCGCGGTGAACCTCAGGCGAGCTTGAGCATTGTGACCAGCAGGTCGATCACCTTGATACCGACAAAGGGGACCACGATCCCGCCGAGGCCGTAGATCAGGAGATTGCACCCGAGCAGTGCCGACGCGTGCGTCGCCCGGTACCGAACCCCGCGCAGCGCCAGTGGTATCAGCGCGATGATGATCAACGCGTTGAAGATCACCGCGGACAAGACGGCGCTGTCGGGGCTCTGCAAACCCATCACGTTGAGCTGGTTGAGCTGCGGGTAGGTCGCGGCAAACATCGCAGGCAGGATGGCGAAATACTTCGCCACGTCATTGGCGATCGAGAACGTGGTGAGCGCACCGCGACTGATGAGCAGCTGCTTGCCGATCATCACGACTTCCATGAGCTTGGTGGGATTGCTGTCGAGGTCGATGAGGTTGCCGGCTTCCTTGGCGGCAGCAGTGCCATCGTTCATCGTGACACCGACGTCGGCCTGTGCCAGCGCCGGCGCGTCATTGGAGCCATCGCCGCACATCGCGACCAGGTGCCCCTTCGCCTGCTCGCCGCGAATGAAGTCAAGCTTCTTTTCCGGTGTTGCCTCGGCGATGAAGTCATCGACCCCCGCCTCGGCGGCGATCGCGGCCGCGGTAAGCGGGTTATCTCCCGTGATCATCACGGTGCGAATGCCCATGGCGCGCATGCGCGCGAAGCGCTCCTTGATCTCTGGCTTCACGATGTCTTTCAGATGCACGACGCCGAGAACGCGCGCGCGGTCCGCAACGACCAGCGGCGTGCCGCCACCGCGGCTCACACGCTCGATGTGAGAAACGGCTTCTTTGGGCATGCCTGCTGCCCCGAGAGCGCGCACGTGTTGCAGGATCGCGTCGGCAGCGCCCTTGCGGATCGGTCCATGCGGGCTATCGAGTCCGCTCATGCGCGTTTGCGCGGTAAACGGGATGACGGTCGAATCGGGCGGGCGAGCAGGCGTGAGACGGTGGCGCTGAGCCGCCAGCGCCACGATCGACTTGCCTTCAGGCGTCTCATCACCGATCGATGACAGGATCGCTGCCGACGCGAGCTCCAGCTCTGTGACGCCTTCTGCCGGCAGAAATTCGCTCGCCATCCGATTCCCGAAGGTGATCGTGCCGGTCTTGTCGAGCAGCAACGTATCCACATCGCCCGCCGCTTCCACGGCGCGCCCGGACTTGGCGATGACATTGGCCTGCACCAGCCGGTCCATGCCTGCAATTCCGATCGCGGACAGCAATCCGCCGATGGTCGTCGGGATGAGTGTGATCAGCAGGGCCACGAGGAACACAACCGATATCGGTGCGCCGGAAAAATGGGCGAAAAACTCCAGCCCGAAGACCACCAACAGGAACACCAGCGTCAGGCCCACGAGCAGGATATGCAGGGCGACTTCGTTGGGCGTCTTCTGCCGATCTGCCCCCTCGACCAGCGCGATCATGCGGTCGAGAAAGGCTTCGCCGGGACTCGCGGTGATCTGCACCTTGATCCAATCCGAGACCACGCGTGTTCCGCCCGTGACGCCAGAACGATCGCCGCCACTCTCCCGGATGACGGGCGCGGATTCTCCGGTGATCGCCGCTTCGTTGACCGAGGCGATGCCTTCGATCACCTCGCCGTCATTCGGTATCACTTCGCCGGCTTCCACCAGCACGACATCGCCCCGCTTGAGACTGCGCGCGGCCACCGTGCGGTGCTTGCGCGTCCTCGGATCGTCGAGCAGTTTGGCGGCGGTCTCTGTCTGAGTCCGGCGCAGGCTGTCCGCGCGTGCCTTGCCACGCCCCTCGGCCAGCGCTTCGGCAAAATTCGCGAATACCACCGTGAACCACAACCACAGCGCGATCTGTCCGATCACCCCGGTGTGGGCAGAATTGCCGTCGATCAGGTCACGCAGCCAGATCACGGTGACAAATGCGGAGGTCACGCCGACCACGAACATCACGGGATTGCGCATCAGGACGCGCGGATTGAGTTTGCGCAGGCTGTCGATGGCCGCGGTCATGACCAGGTGACGTTCGAACAGCGGCAGGGCGACGTGGCGTGAAGTCATCGCGGTCCTAGTAGGTCTGCCCGGCGAGCATCGCGAGATGTTCGGCGATCGGTCCGAGCGCGAGCGCGGGGAAGAAAGTCAGACCGCCCACGATGAAGATCACGGCGATGAGCAACACCACGAACAGGGGTCCGTGCGTCGGGAATGTGCCGCTGGTCGCCGGCAGAGTCTTCTTTGCGGCCATACTGCCGGCCACGGCCAGCATCGGGATGATGATCACGAAGCGGCCGAGGAACATCGCGATGCCGAGCATCGTGTCCTGGTAGGGAGTGTTGGCATTGAAGCCGGCGAATGCTGAGCCGTTGTTGGCGGTCGCAGACGTGTAGGCGTACAGCAGTTCCGTAAAGCCGTGCGGCCCCGCATCCTGGATCGAGCTGGTGCTGACTGGGAGGACCGCGCCAATGGCGGGGAACAGCACCATTCCGAGGGGCGTCACGAGCAGGGCGAGCATGCAGAGCAGCACTTCGCGCGCCTCGATTTTCTTGCCGAGATACTCGGGAGTGCGTCCGACCATCAGCCCAGCGATGAATACGGCGATGATGACGTAGAGCAGCATCCCGTAGAGGCCAGCGCCCACGCCACCGTAGATGACCTCGCCCAGCATCATGTTGAAGAGTGGCACGAGGCCGCCGATGGGCGTGAAGCTGTCGTGCATGGAGTTGACCGAGCCGTTCGATGCGTCGGTCGTCGCCGTGGCCCACAGAGCCGAGGCTCCGACGCCGAAGCGAACTTCCTTGCCTTCCATGTTGCCTGCGCCGGGGTCGACGCCCGCAGCGGTGAGAAGCGGATTTCCAGAGACTTCGCTCTGGTAGCAGATGGCGAGACCGCCGATGAACAGGATTGCCATCGCCGCCCACAGCGCCCATCCCTGGCGACGATCGCGCACCATGCAGCCGAACGTGTATACCAGCGCCGCCGGAATCAGCAGGATGAACAGGCACTCGATGAAGTTGCTGAGCGGCGTCGGGTTCTCGTAGGGATGCGCGGAGTTCGCATTGAAAAAGCCACCGCCATTAGTGCCGAGTTGCTTGATCGCGATCTGTGAGGCGGCCGGTCCCTGCGCCAGGGTCTGTTCTGCGCCTTCCAACGTATGCGACTCGGCATAGTGGTCGAAATTTTGCGGCACGCCCTGCCACACCAGGAACAATGCCGCAACGACCGCGAGCGGTAGCAGGATATAGAGCGTCGAGCGCGTCGTATCGACGAAGAAATTGCCAATGCTGTTGGCACTGCGGCGTGCAAAACCGCGCACCAGCGCAATCGCGATCGCCATTCCGGTGGCGGCGCTCACGAAGTTCTGCACGGTGAGCCCGGCCATCTGCGAGAGGTACGAGAGCGTCGACTCGCCGCCATAGGACTGCCAGTTCGTGTTGGTCACGAAGCTGACCGCGGTATTGAACGCGAGATGCGGGCTCATTGCCGGCAGCCCCGCGGGATTGAGCGGCAGCAGATGCTGCAAGCGCAGGATCCCATAAAGGAGTACGAGACCGAACGCGTTGAAGGCCAGCATGCCGGACGTGTAGCGACCCCAGCTCTGCTCGCTGCCAGCGTCTATCCCGCAGGCCCGGTAGATCAGGCGCTCGACCGGACCAAACACCGGTGTCAGAAGATGCTTTTCGCCTGCATACACGCGCGCCATGAAGCGTCCCAGCGGCGGTGTCAGGGCGAGAAGAAGCAGGAAGTAGACGGCGAACGTCAGCAGGTCGAACGCCAGCATGGCTATCAGAATCGTTCAGGATTGAACAAGGCGTAGAGGAGGTAGCCCACGAGCCCGATCGTGAGCAGCGCGCCCAACAGCATCTCAGCGTTCACTCGTCTCTCCTGACGATGCGATCGCACAGGTGTACCAGCACGCGGGCAACGAGGACGCAAGCAACGATCAGGCCGATATACAGGAGGTCGTTCATGGCTAATCCCTACGCGCGCACTCTACGAGCCACACCCGTAAAGGAGCGATACGCACCCGGCACCGCGGGCGTAAAGGATCAATAAGAAAAAGCCCCTCTCCCGCCGTAGCAGGAAGAGGGGCAACGGGGGATTCAGAGGCTGTGCGAGATCGTCACTCCGCCCCACACTGGGCTGCGATGCGCCGGACCCTCACGAATCTCGGCGGTCTCGAATCGCACTACGTAGCTCACCTGCGTGCCGCCCGAAAGGCGGCTGGTGATGCCCAGCCACGCTTCGCCGATGATGTGATTTAGATCGCCTGCAGAGAGCGTGTGCACGCTGTCGCGGAACTGGCCCTGCAGAAATGCGTTGTAGGCGCGCACGCGCAGTTTCGCGCCCGCGAACACATAGATTTCGCCTCGACCGTTCGCACTCTCTGGCGCCAGGGGCGCAGGTTGCGCCATGTAATCGACGCGCTCCGGATTGAATGTCCACCACGGTGAGTTGATGACCCCGAAGCGCGTCGAAATCGCGTAACTGGCCTCAGTGAGATATCCGGCGCTCATCTCCCACGTTGTCTTGGTCTCGACGAACTTGTCGCCGAACGCGAGGCGCTGCGCCTGCAGCTGTGAGCCTCCGGTGAGGTAACGCGCGGTCAGCTCGCCACCTTCAGAGATCTGGTTGCTGGCGCCGCGCGGTTCGTCGCTGTGGATGACCTTGTGAACCAGCTCCTGCGCGTCGGTCGTCGCGCGCAGTCCGAGGAAGCCCAGGGTCAGTCCGCTGTAACGGGTTCTCTGCTCGTCACCCGCCACGTAGTCGCGGACGCTGGTGAGGAAGAGCAGGCTCGCGTACGGCCGGTCGTCTTCAACCACGGCTGCCGAGGTAATGTCCTGCGGCGTGAAGATGATGATGCCCGCCTGCAGGCCGTGGAAGGGCTGAGCGTCCTGCCACGCCGCATTGCGGGCGAACAACGGCTCATCGATGTAGCGCAGCAGTCGATCCAGCGACCACCAATACTTTGCGGTTCGTGCGCCGAAGAGGGAGACGCCAAGTCCGCCAGTGTAGTCGCGGTCGGTGTGGGCTGGGCCGAAGAGATCGTTGTCGAGCGCGATCGACCAGCCGCTCACTTCGTCCTGCGCCGGATCAGCGGCGCGCCGCAGGATCTGATCGACCGTGGTCTGCGAGTCCGCCTCGCCGTCAGCCTGAGCCGCCAACGGCAATCCCGACAGCAACAGCGCCAGTATTGACGCCGCACTGCGGTATCGGGCTGTGATACGCGAAAACACGACCTCGCTCCCATGAAATTGTTGTGAGGCATACGTTAGCGAGCGTCAGGCGCGGGAAAAATCGGCTCGGACGAAAATCACTAGTTCCGGAAATACATGAATCGTTGCGGTGCAGTGCTGCGCGGCAGCTGCGCCTGCAGCGAACAAACGCACGATTCTCGCTACCGTCCATTTCGCGACGGCTGGAACGGCGGATTCACCGGCGGGAAATCAGGTCAGAAGGGAATGCCGGCGCGTCGATAGACGTGCGCCAGGAGCCAAATCGGTCCGATCATCAGGAACTGCACATCCTTGAAGAACGACGGCCGTTTGCCCTCGACCACGTGACCGATGAACTGGCCGATCCAGGCGACCACGAAGATCGCAACGCAGATGATCCACAATGGAGTCGTGAAACCTTCGAGCCAGCGCACGAGGGCGAGCATCGCGAGCATTACCGGAATCATTCCGAGCGCGAGCGGTATGGAGACCAGGAAGTAGTAGACGATGCCGGCAAGGACGAACAAGCTCCCCCAGTTGAGGTACAGCGAGATCCCGTGCCAGGCCGCGGGCACTGGCAGTACCGAGAGCAAGCCGATGGCGCTCAGGAGGATTGCGGGAACACAGATCCAATGCAGTACTTCGTTGGTGAGATTGCGGTGGCTCTCGGAGTATTCGTCGAGCCACGCTTGCGCCGTTCTCATGATGGCGGCAAAGCTACGCCGGCATCCGGGAGCTCGCAACCGTGAAGGTCCTGAGGAGGAAGCGATGACTTCGCCGACGCTCGGCCAGCGCGTCATGCAATACTTCTCGGCGGCGCGCTTCATCTCCGACGCGCGCAGGCTGGAACTCTACCCGCCGTTCTTTCTCATGCGCATCAAGGTGCGTGAAGTGAGCGCGGACTGGCGCCGCATACGCATCCTGCTGCCGCTCAACACCTTCTCGCGCAATCCCGGCGGCGTCATGTTTGGTGGCTATCAGGCAGCTCTCGCCGACCCGATCGCCGCAGTCTCGTGCGCGCGGGTGCTTCCCGGCTATTCCGTGTGGACGCGAGCGATGTGCATCGACTTCGAGCGCGGCGGCAGCACCGATCTGGAGCTGCGCTTCGATTTCCAGCCGGAGCTCGAAGCACAGATCCGTCGCGAGCTGGAGACATCCGGCCGCGCTACTCCGACCTTCGAGTATGGTTATCATCTGGCCGACGGCAGTCGCTGCACAGTGATCCGCAACACGGTCGCGATCCGGCCGAAGGGCTACCGTAAGGCTACGACCCCGCCCGCACCGGAGCACGGATTGTAGATTTCGCCATTCAAGTGGCGTTCAGCTGGCCGAACTCACAGTGGTACGCGCGGTCGAGGAAGATTGCGAAGTGAAGACGGAGGAGTCACGAATGCAAATGCGCACGATCAGGATCATGACGGCGGCGGTGTTGAGCGCCGCGCTGGTAATTGCGGGATGCGAGACGACCAATCCCTACACCGGGCAGCAGCAGACCAGCAAGGCTGCCAAGGGCGCAGGCATCGGCGCTGCGGCTGGGGCAGTTGTCGGTCTTCTCACCGGGCACGACGCGAAGCAGCGTCGCGAACGCGCGCTGATCGGCGCCGGCGTCGGAGCGCTCGCCGGCGGAAGCGTCGGCTACTACATGGACGTGCAAGAAGCGAAGCTGCGCCAGCAACTGCAAGGCACGGGCGTCAGCGTCACGCGCATGGGTGACAACATCACGCTCAACATGCCCGGCAATATCACTTTCAAGACGGACAGCGCTGATCTCAACGCGAACTTCTTCAAAGTGCTCGACTCAGTCGGGCTGGTGCTGAAGGAATACGAAAAGACGATCGTCGAGGTTGCGGGTCACACCGACAGCACGGGCTCGACGGAATACAACCAGGCGTTATCCGAGCGCCGCGCCCAGACAGTGGCTCAGTACCTGTCGGGTAAGGGTGTGATTGATCAGCGCATCATCACGATCGGCGCCGGCGAGGCGCGGCCCGTCGCGACGAATGACACGTCCGAGGGCAGGCAGCTCAACCGGCGGGTGGAACTCACCCTGGCGCCGATCACCGCTCCTTCGTGATGGGCCGAATCAGGCTTCGAGGGCGGCTTCGGGCGCGATGAGCGCCCGAAGCTTTTTGATGGCGTGCGCCTCGATCTGGCGGATGCGCTCGGCGGAGACGTTGTAACGCGCGGCGAGGTCGTGGAGAGTCGCCTTGTTCTCGGTCATCCAGCGGCTCTTCAGGATGTCCTGGCTGCGCCCATCCAGGGTCCCGAGCGCCCGGCTGAGCCTGTCGGCCGTCGCGTCTTCCCATTCCTCACGCTCTACTTCTACGGACGGATCAGCATCCGCCGCCGCCAGATACATGGCGGGCGAGTAGGTATCTTCCTCGTCGCTTTCCGGGGTCGGGTCAAACGACAGGTCGCGCGCCGCGAGGCGCTTTTCCATCTCGGTGACTTCTTGCGGGGTCACGCCCAGATCCTGCGCGACCGCGCGCGTCTCCGCATCCGACAGCCACGCCAGATTCTTCTTCATCCGGCGCAGGTTGAAGAACAGCTTGCGCTGCGCCTTGGTGGTGGC
This sequence comes from Steroidobacteraceae bacterium, assembly GCA_035644435.1. Taxonomy (GTDB): domain Bacteria; phylum Pseudomonadota; class Gammaproteobacteria; order Steroidobacterales; family Steroidobacteraceae; genus DATBVX01. The sequence continues at coordinate 26,420 of DASQOO010000019.1, forward strand.
GATCTTCACCAGGCGCCAGTTGCGCAACACGTATTCATGGATTTCCGCTCGGATCCAGTGCACGGCGAAGGAGACCAGGCGCACGCCGACCGCGGGATCGAAGCGCTTGACGGCTTTCATTAAGCCGACGTTGCCTTCCTGGATCAGATCGCCGATCGGCAGTCCGTAGCCCATGTAGCCTCGCGCGACATGCACGACAAAACGCAGGTGCGCGAGCACCAGCTCGCGCGCGGCGTCGAGGTCGTTGTCGCGACGATAGCGGGTTGCAAGCTCGAGCTCAGTTTCGCGGCTGAGAACCGGAATCCGCGACACGCGCTCGATATAGGCGTCGAGACTTCCAAGGGGACCCGAAAGAAGAGTGTCTTGATTCTTGAGAACCAGGGCGTTGCTCATGGACTTGGTGATTCCTCCCGAGGGGTCCGCTACGAAGCGGGCGGTAGTTTAGCAGTCGAGCAATTAGAGTGCTAACGGACGGATTGGTTCACCCGGTCAGTCAGGCCAATATATTCAAGTAGTTAAGAACCGGGGCTGTCGAGCCTACCGATGAACTCCGCGGGGAGGTCGCCTGCGCGCGAGGGGGTCGCGAAAGCCGGGCGCGTCGTGCGAGGCTTCGCGCCACGATCTCCGGCGTGCCCAAGAAAAAGTGAGCTGTCTTGAAACACTCGAGCGCCCCGACCCGCGTGGTCGCACTGACATTCTCCTTGGCACTGCTTTCTGCGTGTGCCGTCAATCCCGCCACCTATCCACGCACGGCCTCGAGCCGAATGGTCGCCGCTGACTCCTGTGCGCTGGCACAGATTCTGGCGCCGCCGGCGCGCAGCGCCGCCTCGGCTTCCGGGTTCGCGCTACTGGCCGATCCGCAGCCGGCATTCGAAGCGCGGGTGGCGCTGGTGGCCGAAGCAGAGCAAACGCTCGACCTGCAGTACTACATCTGGGAACCGGACAGCGCCGGAACGCTCATGGCGGTGAAGCTGTCGCAAGCAGCCAAGCGCGGTGTCCGCGTCCGAGTTCTGATCGATGACTTCACCACCTCCGGCCACGACATGAGTCTTGCACTCCTCAACTCGCTGCCGAACGTCGAGGTACGCCTGTTCAATCCCTACGGAAGTCGCGGCGCGCGCGGCCTGCAGATGCTGGGCGACTTCTCACGGCTCAATCACCGCATGCACAACAAGGCCCTGATTGCCGACGGACGGGCGGCGATTGTCGGTGGCCGCAACATCGGCGATCACTACTACGGCGTGAGCGGCGAGGCGAACTTTCGCGACATGGACGTGCTGGCGACCGGACCCGTAGTTGCCGATATCGCGGCCAGCTTCGATTCGTTCTGGAACAGCGAGTTCGCCGTGCCGGTCGAGGCCCTGGGATTCGCGAAACAGGAAAAGGTGGCCAAGCGTTTTGAGCGCGCGCAGGCAGAGGCACCCGCGTGGCAGGAGAAGAACGCTGCCGCCATCAAGGTGTTGCTGCCCGCAACCCACGATCTGCGGGCGCGCCTGAGCGAGTGGGGGGCTAACATGGCCTGGGCCGAGGCGCGTGTCCTGGTGGACGACCCGTCGAAGGCGGGCGGCAGCGGCGAAATGGCCGTGGCGAAGGAGCTCGCCGCGCGCGCGGCGGGTACCCAGCAGGAGTTGCTCATCGACTCAGCCTATTTCATCCCGGGCGAACGCACGATAGAGAGCTTTGCGCAGATGGTGAGTCGCGGGATCAAGGTGCGGGTACTCACGAACTCGCTGGCGTCCACCGACGTCGCCGCCGTGCACGCCGTGTATGCGCCGACCCGCGAGCCGCTCCTGCAGAAGGGCGTCGAGCTGCACGAATTTCGCATCGACAGCCGCGGCAGCGCACTGCTCGGCTCCTCGGGCGCGAGCCTGCACTCGAAGCTCGTGGTTTTCGACCGCAGCAGCGTATTCATCGGCTCCTTCAATCTCGACAGCCGGTCCGCGGTGCAGAACACCGAGCTGGGGATCCTGATCGACAGCCCGCAGCTTGCCGCGCAAACGGCGGCGGTCATCGAGAAGGACCTGCAACCCGAGACCAGCTGGAGGGTGATCCTGGACCCGACCGGGAAGAAGTTGAGGTGGCTGGGGCGCACCGATGGCGCGGCGGATGAGCGCACGCACGAGCCAGGCGCGAGTATCTGGAGGCGCATGTCGGCTTCCATGCTCGGCTGGTTGCCCGAAAGTCAGATGTGAATCAGGCGGCGGTGCGATTACGATCGCCGGTGGTTCGGGACCGAATTTGGCGGGGGTGAGAAATGACAGTTCGACACGGCAAGCGGCTGACACTTGGTTCCAGCGCACTCATGATTCTCGCCATGGCAGCAGTGCAGGCGGGGAATCTCGAATTTCTCAAGCAATCGCCCATCAGCTACTTCAATGACGAGGACGTGCGCCTTCTGAAGGAAGCAGTCACCCAGGTTATGGATGACAAGAACGTTCGTGCGACCAAAGAGTGGTCGAACCCGAACACTGGCAATTCTGGCAAGGTGGAAGGGCGCAGCGCGTTCAAGACCGCCGAAGGTGTCGACTGCAGACGAGTACGCGTGACCAACCACGCCAAAGCTGTTGATGGCCAGTCCACCTATACCGTGTGCAAGGCTCCAGGGAAGGACTGGGTCGTCGATCCAGCCGCGAAACCTGCCAACTGAAGTTTGATTAGGGGCCGCTAATGAGATCGAAGACATTGCTCGCTGCCTCGCTCCTGACTGCGGCCGTTGGTTGTGTTTCGGTTGGCGACAATCCCAACCGGAAGATCAGCCCGCCGGCGGCATCGCCGGATGTGCGCATGCTCGCGGGTGCGGTGCTGCCCGCGATCTATCAAGGCGACTTGCCCTGTGCTGATTGCAAGGCGCTACGCTACACACTCGATGTGCGGGCCGATCGCGTGTTCTTCCTGCGCATGACGTACGAGGGCAAGGGCTCGGGCGACGGCGACAGCTTCGATGACATTGGCACCTGGACTATCAGTCCGGACGCCCAGAGTGTGGTCCTGAAGGGCGGGCGAGATGCGCCGGTGATGTTCGCGATCGAGAACTCCGAGACGCTGCTCAAACTCGACAGCGCCGGCAAGCCGATCGAATCGACCCTCAACTACGAGCTCAAGCGCAATGCCAGCTATCGGCCGCTCGAGCCTCGTGTATCGATGCGCGGCATGTACAGCTACATGACCGACGCCGCGAATTTCCGCGAGTGCCGAACGCAACTCAAGTTGCCGGTTGAGCCTTCGGCCGAAAGCGCAGCGCTCGAACGCACTTATCTCGCCACGCGCAAGGTACCGGGCGAGGAATTACTCGTCAGCCTGGATGGACAAATCGCGATGCGGCCGAATGCCGATGGCGGTGCTCCACGACCGACGCTGCTCGTCGAGCATCTGACCAAAGTCTGGTCGGGCGCGGGTTGCGACACCGACATCGCGCAGTAGTGAAGCAGCGCGGGCTGGCGGCAATCGCGTAGCCATCCGGCGGATTACATCAGGCCCTCACTCTTCAGGCGTTTTCGTACGAGTTCGGCGACATCGTTCACAGCCGTCTCGACCAGGTGTGGCTGCATCGTCTCGCTGGTCCCGGTCCACAGGAGTTTGCCGGCCGGCAGCGAGTAGATGTTGACCTCGATCTGCAGCTTCTGCTCGGCGGTGAGGTAGTCGGGCGGCCGATCTGCAATCCACGCCATCCCGTAGTAGCCCCAGATCTCGTAATAGGCCGTTGGCACCGGATCTCTCGCGGTCTTTACCTTGGTGGTGGCATCGACGAGTCGCATCGTTATGGCGCCATCGAAGCCGCCGGAGGAGAGCCGCGCGCGAACCTTTCCTGCATCCTGCACTTCGTTGTCCGGCACGACCGTCGATGAGGCCACCGCTTTGGGCCCGATGATGCGCACCATCTCGTTCTCGGCGGCCCGCCGTGTCGGCCCATCGCTCGTCATGGCGACCGTGACGACGTGTTGAAAGTTGAGTTTCTTGACGGACGGATCCTTCCAGGAACTCAGCAGTCGGTTGCTCGAACATGCCGCAACTATCGTCAGTGCGCTGAGGAGGATCATGGGCAGGCGCTGCGCTCGCATTGTTGCATTCTCCCTGATTGTCTTTCCGACCATGCCGCGAGGAGCTTCGATCCCGCGTCACGCGCTCGGTTCAATGGCCCGCAAGTGGCGCGCCGTGGCAAGCCACGAGCCGAGCCACCCGAGGATGGCACCGGTTGCCAGCAGGATGCCGATCATGCGTGCGTCGAGCCCGATCAGCTTGAAGCTGCTGCCGTAAAGGCCGGCCAGGCGATTGACGGGTGCTTCTAGCAGCCGCATCCCCAATGCAATGAGGCCCCAGGCCAGCAGGCTTCCGCCGAGACCATACCAGAACCCGGTGTACAGAAATGGCCGGCGCACGAAGGCATCCGATCCGCCCACGAGCTTCGTCACCTCGATCTCGGTGCGCCGATTCTCGATGTCGAGCCGGATCGTGTTGCCGACGATTACGATGACGCCGACTCCGAGCAGCACCGCCGCGAGCATCAGGACTCGTCGAGCCACATCGAGAATCGATTGCAGGCGCTCGACCCACGCCGTGTCGACCTGTACCAGGTCGACCTCCGGCCAGTTCCGCAGATAGCTTTGCAGGGCTCCGATGTGCGCCGGCGAGGCGGCGCGATCCGCCGAAGGATGAACGACGAGCGCGTGCGGCAGGGGATTGTCGGTGAGGGCATCGAGCGCCGGGCCGAAGCCGGAGAACTTGCGGAATTCCTGCAGGGCATCATCGGCCGCAATGACTTCGACGCTCGCGATCCCGGAGCGCTGTCTCAGTGCGTCGGCCAATTGCTCGACCTTGGCGAGCTTGACATCAGGCTTGAAATACACCGACAGCTCCACGGCACCGCCCCAACGGCCCGTGGCACCGCGCATGTTGTTCACCAGCAGATTCAGGCTCAGCGGGAGGGCGAGGGCGATGCCGATGACAGCAATCGTCATCAGGGTGGCGAGCGGTTGGCGGGTGATGCGGCCGAGCGAAGCGACGAATGTCTGCGCGTGCCGCTCGATGTACACGCCGATCGACTCGAATAGCCCGCGGCGCGTTGTCGCCAGCCGCGGCCGTGACGGTGCCGTGATGCTATCCGGCATAGCCCACCTCGTCGTCGTTTTCTCCCACGCGGCCGTGATCGAGTGCAATGCGCCGCAGCCCGAAGTGATCAACGAGGTGCACGTCGTGAGTGGCGATCATCACTGTGACTCCGACGTCATTCAGGCGCCGGAACACCCGCATGATCTCGAGCGCCAGGTCCGGGTCCAGGTTGCCGGTCGGCTCGTCCGCAATCAGCACCAGTGGTTTGCTGACCACCGCGCGCGCAATCCCCACCCGCTGCTGTTCGCCCGTAGAGAGTTCCAGCGGTGCGATGCTTTCCTTGCCCAGCAACCCGACCTGGTCGAGCGCTGCACGCACGCGCTTGTCGAGTTCGCGCCGCCGCATGCCTGAAATGACGAGCGGCAAGGCTACATTGTCGAACACCGGGCGATCGTGCAGGAGCTTGTGATCCTGGAACACGACGCCGATCTGGCGGCGGAACGCCGGAATGCGGCGCCTGCGCACACCCGAGGTGTTCTGATGATTGACGATCACCCGCCCGCGGCTCGGCCGGTCGATCAGCGCGATCAGCCGCAGCACGGTGCTCTTGCCGGCACCCGAGTGGCCAGTGAGAAACACCATCTCGCCATCGGAGACGTTGAGCGTCACATCGCTCAATGCTTCCCGCCCGTTCGGATAGCGCTTGTGAACGCGCTCGAAATGAATCACGTCTCACCGCCGGTACCGAGCAGCGCATCGACGAACGGCGCTGCTTCGAATTCGCCGAAGTCCTCGGCCTGCTCGCCGATGCCGATGAAACGGATGGGGAGCTTCAGCCGCTCGGCCAGCGCGATCACCGCACCGCCTTTCGCGGTGCCGTCGAGCTTCGTCAGCACCAGACCTGTCACGCCGAGCGCCCGGTGGAACTGCTCAGCCTGCGCCAGGCTGTTCTGCCCGAGCCCGGCATCGAGCACCAGCAGGATCTCGTGCGGAGCGTTCGCGTCGAGGCGTTGGATCACGCGCTTCACTTTCTTGAGCTCGTCCATCAAATGCGATTGCGTCTGCAGCCTTCCCGCGGTGTCGGCAATCAGGACATCGAGACCGCGCGCGCGTGCCGCCTGCAGCGCATCGAAAATGACGGCCGCAGGATCGGCGCCACTCTGTTGCGCGGTCACCGGGACGTCATTGCGCCGGCCCCAGACTTCGAGTTGCTCGATGGCGGCGGCGCGAAAGGTATCTCCCGCGGCCAGCATGACCTTGAGATTCTGTCCGCCGAGCTTGCGCGCCAGCTTGCCAATGGTGGTCGTCTTTCCGGAGCCATTGACTCCGACGACCAGGATGACAAAAGGGCGGCTTGCGGGATCGACGCGCAGCGGCTGGGCGCAAGGCGCAAGGATTTCGATGAGTGATGTCCTGAGCGCGGCAGCGAGGGCCTCGAAGTCTTTCAACTCCTTGCGCTGAACCCGGTCCCTGAGGGAGCCCAGTATTCGCTCCGTGGCGTTGACGCCGACATCGGCCGTGAGCAGCCGCGTCTCCAGCTCATCCAGCACTTCAGCATCGATAGCACGGCCCGGCAGCAGGTTGGCGAGATCGTACGTGAGCCACGAGTCACCCTTGTTGAGGCGCGCGCGCAGACGCGCGATGAACCCGCGCTTCGTGTCGTCGGGCGGAGCGGCAGACGGGGACTTGGAGCGGTTGGTGAACATCGGTGCATTGAGCGCGCGCGGGCGATTGTAACCGATGAAAAAAAAGGGCGGCCTGAGCCGCCCTTCGTTCTGCTGGTGCCCCCGGCTACGGCTGTATCACGCCGAGATTGAGCGGATTGATGAAGATGGATGCGCCATTGTTTATGGCGAAAGTCACGACTTCCGACTGGATCTCCTGCGTCACGGTCGGGTTCGCGGTTGGATCAATAGCCGACCCATGATTTCCGGCGGTGAAGTTGACGTAACCACCGTTCCCGGCACCGGTCGCGTTTGAGCCGGCCGCGCTCACTCTGTGCAACATCGCCCCTGCCGCGTCGAGCATGCGTTGTGTCGAGCTGTTGGGGACTACTTGATCGGGCGGCGGGCCTACGATCTGCGTGATGTGCACCGGCTTGAGGCTCACCAGCTTGGCGATGTAGTTCAGCGGATCGCCGGGATCGGCCGCGGTCTGTGCATCGCGCAAGAACTGGTTATAGAGAGTCGTGCCGGGAATCAATCCCTGTGCCGTGAGCGCACTCTTGATGGGGGGGGCAAATGTCGGCGAGTCGACGATCGTTTGGGCCACGCCACCTCCGGTCATGAGGAGGGATGCGGTCTTCGCCGCCGCGCCGAACGTCGCATAGACACCGCCGACAATGCTGCCGAGTGAATGACCGACGAAATGCAGATTGCTGACGTTGATGTCCTGGGTGGTCGTGTCGCCGTCGAGATCGAGGACGGAGAGCGCATTGGTCAGGGCCAGCAGATCCACCGCGCCCTGGCGCAGGTTGTCGCGCGTCGTCAGGAGGCTAGACAGGTTGACAAAGTTCTGGCCCGAACCATCGACGACGCCGTCGGGTCCCGGCGCCAGAGTCGTGTTGTTGCTCACGTCGAGATCGAACGTGAGTTCGTGCCCGGCAATACGGAACGGCGCGAGCTGCACGTTAGTCGGCGTGATCCCGTGCAGCGGCAGGTCGATTGACGCGACGACGAACCCTGCCTGCGCGAACGCATCCGCGATGGCCACCGCGTCCACCCGGTTGCGCGTGAGTCCGTGCTGGAAGATGACGACCGGCCAGCCGCCCACCGGCTTCATCGTCCCGAGCGGCGTCGCGGCGTTCGGCACCGTGATGAAGATCGGGATGTCGAGATCGGCCGTCTTTGCGGGTAGTGGATTGAAGCGCGTGAGATTGCGGCTCGCGGGGTCGATCCCCGGGGCGGGCGATGGCCCTGCAGCGGTCCAGAACTTGGTAACGGGTGCGGTCGGATCTGCTGCGCTCGGTGCCGACAGGTAATAGGGAACGCGCATTGTGCCGACGAAGACATCGGCGAATCCAGGCGATCCGGAAGCTGCGCCCAACACATCCCTCGTCGTGAGATGTTGCGTCGGGCCGCTGCCGGGAGGCGACACCACCGCCGGCGGAGTCGGCGGAGTGGCACCGATGATCTGCGCGAGCGCGCCCAGCGAGTCAGCAGTCGATTCGGTCGAGAAGCTGAATGACATGACCACGTTGGCGGGATTCAGGCCAACGCCGGCGGCAATGCGCAAGTGTGCGAAGGTCAGTCTGCAGATCGCATTCAGCGTCGGATTGGTGATCGGCGTGCACGTCGGTGTCGTCGCGCCAGCCAGGATTTCACTCAGCGCCTGGTCGTGAACGGTCTGGTAATCGGTATCCATCACCGCTGCGGCACCGGCCGTGCTCTTGATGCCATTGGTGAGCAACACGAGGTAGCCGATGTTCGTGGCGCCGCTCGAGGGCGTCAGCGGCTTCAAAGGCTGGATGATGAGTGTGCCGCCCGCCGAGCCGGGCTCCTGCGATACGGAAGGCATGAAATCGGTCCCGGGGATGAGAATGTCGCTCATCGTGGGCGGGGCTGCTGGCGCCTTGGTCGCGTTGTCCAGCGTGAGGCGCACCACGCGCATGTTTGCGGCCAACGTCGTTCCATCGATCGCGCCACCGGCGAAACGAACCGACATGTATGAGGTGGTCGAGAACCCATCGAGCTGACTGATGGTCGCCGCGGTCGGCTGGAACGGATTGGCCGGGAGGTTCAAGGTACCGTCGGTGCTGCCGCTGAAGTAGAGGTCATTGGGGTACGGGAACACACCGTTGAGGGGCTGGAACTGCGGGCGGAAACCGGTGGCGGGCGGCGTGGGGTTGCTCGGCGCTCCGTTGCCACTGGTGGGATCCGTCGGCCCGACGCTCGCTTCACCATTGGACGTCGAGTCCGAAAAGCATCCGGCCAGCAACAGCCCTGTCAGCAGCAGGATTGCAGCGCGCACAGTCCTCATGGTTTGCTCCTGAACGATCGCGGAAAAATGGGCGCGTGGGCGCTCGTTTTAGTGCCGCCAAGCCTACGCTGTGCGCGCAGCAAGCAGCAAGTCGGTCGCCTGCATGAGCCGGAATCCGCCATGTCAAGAAAAACTCCGCGGCGCCAGTCCCGGACACCCCAACCACGGCGGCCGAGCGCGCTTCGCAACGAGCTGCGCATCATCGGCGGCAACTGGCGCGGGCGGCGCGTGAAATTCGCGCCGTTGCCGGAATTGCGCCCGACGCCGGATCGTGTGCGCGAGACGCTCTTCAACTGGCTGCAGCTGGTGATCGCGGGAAGTCGCTGCCTAGACCTGTACGCGGGCTCGGGTGCGCTCGGTCTGGAAGCGCTGTCGCGTGGCGCGGCACGCGTCCTTTTCATCGATCGCGAGGCCGCCGTGATCGAGCAACTCCGGTCCACGTTGTCAGTGCTCAAGGCGACGGGCGGCGAATTACAGCTGATGCAGGCGAGCCGTTACCTGGAGTCACGGCCCGAGCCGTTCGACATCGTGTTCCTCGACCCGCCGTTTGCGGACGAATCGCTGCCCGCGATCTGTGCGACGCTCGAAGCGCGTGGCTGGCTTGCGCCCGGCGCCTTCATCTACATCGAGCGGCGTTCCCGGGAGGGGCCGCCGAGCCTTCCGTCCGGATGGAGCCTGCACCGCACCGGGCGCGCGGGCGAGGTCGGGTATCATCTGGCTCGTCGTCAGGCGGCGCCAACCGCACAAGGGGAAATGCGATGAGTCGCAATGCGGTGTATCCCGGCACGTTCGATCCCATCACCAACGGGCACCTGGATCTGGTGCGGCGTGCCGCGGGCATTTTCGATCGCGTCGTGGTCGCGATCGCGGCCAATCCAAACAAGACACCCATGTTCAGTCTCGAGCAGCGCATCGATCTTGCACGCAGGGTCCTCAAGGACGTTCCGAATGTCGAGGTGCGAGGTTACGCTGGCTTGACGGTGGACTTTGCGCGCGACAACGGCATCCGCGTGATCGTGCGCGGGCTGCGCGCCGTATCGGACTTCGAGTTCGAGTTTCAGCTGGCCACGATGTCGCGCCATCTGTTCGCCGGCGTCGAAACGGTGTTTCTCACGCCCCAGGAACAGTTCACGTTTATTTCCTCGACCCTGGTGCGCGAGATCGCGACCTTCGGCGGTGATGTCTCCGAGTTCGTCCATCCCCTCGTCGCGGCGGAACTGAAGAAGATGAAGAAGGCCTGAGTACCAGGTCACCGAGGACCGACGAGGAAACGAATGAAGGATCACGACGCGAACAGATCGAGCCTCCGTCGGATTTGCTGTCTGTTCGCGCTGCTGCTCCTGTCGCAGTGGGCGCTCGCGGACGAAGCGCGCAAGCCGCCAGTCGCGGCGATCGCCAGCGCCTATCCGCTCGCGAGTGAAGCCGGGTTCGAGATCCTGGCCGCTGGTGGCAACGCATTCGACGCGGCGGTAGCGGTAAGTGCGGCGCTGGAAGTGACCGAGCCGCGCGGTTCCGGGCTGGGCGGTGGCGGCTTCTACCTCCTGCATCGCGCGAGCGATGGCCTCGACCTGCTCATCGATGCGCGCGAAGTCGCTCCGGCTGCAGCCACGCGCGACATGTTCCTGGACGCCGAAGGCAAGGTGATTCCGGGCCGTTCGACCGATACAGCGCTCGCGGCAGCGATTCCGGGAGAAGTGGCTGCGTGGGCGCGCGTGGCCGAGAAGTTCGGGCGCCTGCCGCTCAAGCAGAGCTTGCAACCCGCCATCCGGCTCGCGCGCAAGGGTTTCCCGATGTACGAGCGCATGGCCCAGGACATCGGGCGCAAGCGTCCCGCGTTCGAGCGCAGCCCGGACGGTAAGCGCATTTTCCTCTTGAACGGCGCGGCCCCGACATCAGGCCAGCTGTTCAAGCAGCCCGAACTGGCCCGCTCGCTGAGCGTGGTTGCGGACCAAGGTGCGGACGGCTTCTACAAGGGGCCGTTTGCCGAGAAGCTCGTGGCGGGTGTGCGCAAGCTGGGCGGCATCTGGTCGCTCGACGACCTGGCGAACTACCGCCTGATCGAGCGACAACCGTTGGTTGGTGAGTATCGGGGCGTGCGCATCGTGACCGCCCCGCCGCCCTCGTCCGGCGGAGTCGCGGTTCTCAACGCTCTCAACATCCTCGATGGCTACGATCTCGCGCAACTCGACAGCGCGACCCGCAAGCACGTGATCATCGAGAGCCTGCGCCGCGTGCATCGCGACCGCGCGGAGTATCTCGGCGATCCGGCGTTCGTCTCGATGCCGATCCAACGCCTGCTGAGCCCCGACTACGCCGCGGGCGAACGTGCCTCGATTCGGCTCGACCGCGCGACACCGAGCGACGCGTTGCCCGGCTACGTCGGCGACACGAGCAGCGGCGTGAGCACCACGCATTTCGCGATCCTCGATCGTGAGGGCAATCGAGTGGCGGTCACGATCACGCTCAACGCGTGGTTCGGCACCGGCCTGGTGATTCCGGGCACAGGCATTCTGCTCAACAACGAGATGGACGATTTCGCCATCAAGCCGGGTCAGCCGAATATCTACAAGCTCGTCGGCGCGGAGGCGAACTCGGTCGCGCCCGGCAAGCGTCCGCTGTCGAGCATGACTCCAACGTTCCTGGAGTCGGAGAAAGGCATCGCAATCCTGGGCTCACCCGGTGGCAGCTTCATCCCTTCGATGGTGCTACTGGGCACGCTCAACTGGCTCAATGGCGCGGATGCGATGGGCATCGTCATCGCACCACGTATTCATCATCAATACGAGCCGGACGTCGTGTTTGCGGAGCCGAAGGGACTGACAGCGGAGGAACGGCAGACATTGGAACAGCGCGGCCACAAGTTCCGCGACTGGCCGCCGACCATCGGCAACATGCAGGTGATCACGTGGGACTACGCCACGGGTGCGGTCGTGGCTGCATCCGATCCGCGCGGCGTGGGCCAGGGAATGACGCGCTGAATCACTTCTGACAGCGCGGGCAGTAATACGTCGAGCGCTGTCCCAGGGTGAAGTGGCGAATCGGCGTGCGACAAACGCGGCACGGTTTGCCGGTTCGCTCGTAGACATAGAGCTTCTGCCGGAAGTATCCCGGATTGCCGTCGGCACCGACGTAGTCGCGCAGCGTTGTCCCGCCGACTTTGATGGCGAGCTTGAGCACTGCCTTGATTGAACGAGCGAGGCGTGCGAGCTGCGTTCGGTTCACCCGGCCCGCCGCGCGGCGCGGATTGATCCGCGCGCGAAACAACGCTTCGCTCGCATAAATATTCCCGACGCCAACGACGACCTGGCTGTTCATGATCAACTGTTTGATGGCGACCCGGCGCTTGCGCGTCATGCGCTGCAGGTAGTCCGCGTTGAACCCGTCATCGAGCGGCTCGGGCGCGAGGCGGCGCAACAGGGGATGGGTGAGCGGATCGCCGTCGGCCCACAGGAGACTCCCGAAGCGACGCGGATCGTTGAAGCGCAACGCCAGTCCGGAATCGAGAAGGATGTCGATGTGGTCGTGCGTGACCAGCGGAGTCGCGGGCGGCAACACCCGCAAGCTCCCGGACATGCCCAGGTGCAGGATGAGGCTCCCGCGTTCCAGATCGATCAGGAGGTACTTCGCCCGGCGCCTCACACCATGAATGGCCTGGCCGGAGGCCGTGAGCGCCAGGGTCTTCGGTACCCGCCAGCGCAGGCGCGGCTCGCGCACGACCACTGCCGCGATGCGCCGGCCCTCGAGGGCGGGGGCGATTCCGCGACGCGTGGTCTCGACTTCGGGCAATTCGGGCATGGCTGGGAGTATAGGGGGACGCCTGATTCGCCCTGGGAGATATGGTCCGACAGTTTCCGTTCACAAGAGCGTGACACGGAGCATTTGGCGGGGGAGCAAGGGTCCGCTATAGTCTGCCGCCTCTCATCTCTGGGCGGCGTCCGGAGTCACTGATGGACCTCACTTTTCTGTATGGCGCACTGAATCTCAGCTTCTGGGAGTACGTGCTCGTCACCTTCATCATGGTCCAGACCACGGTGACAGCCGTAACCCTTTACCTGCATCGCGACGCGACGCACCGCAGCCTGGACTTGCATCCGGCCCTGCGACACTTCTTTCGATTCTGGATCTGGATGAGCTCGGGCATGCTGACCAAGGAATGGGTCGCCGTGCACCGCAAGCACCACTCCTTCTCCGACGAGCCGGGCGATCCGCACAGTCCAGTGGTTTTCGGTCTGCGCAAGGTGCTCTTCGAGGGCAAGGAGCTCTATACCGAGGAAGCCTGCAAGCCTGAGACGCTCGAGAAGTACGGCCGCGGCACTCCGGACGACTGGGTCGAACGGAACGTCTACTCGCGTTACTGGAACGTCGGCATCATCCTGATGGTGGTGACCGACCTGGTGCTGTTCGGCGTGCCGGGCATCATCATCCTCGCGATCCAGATGATGGCGATGCCGTTTTTCGCGGCAGGCGTCATCAACGGTCTCGGCCATCACAGCGGCTATCGCAACTTCGAATGCGAAGATGCGGCGCGCAACATCACGCCGTGGGGAGTGCTGCTCGGCGGCGAAGAGCTGCACAACAACCACCACGCTTTCCCTGCCTCGGCCAAGTTTTCGGTGCGCAGCTGGGAATTCGACATTGGCTGGTTCTTTATCCGCGTGCTGGAATTCCTCGGGCTTGCCAAGGTGATTCGCACGGCGCCGGAGCCTGCCCGGGTCGAGCCGCGACGCGTCGATCTGGATACGTTGCGGGCGGTCATCATCAATCGCATGCACGTGCTGCGTGAATACAGCCGCAAGGTGACACTCCCGGTGCTGCGCGCCGAGCGCGCCCGCGATGGCTCCGAGTCGCGCCTGAGGCGCGGCGTGCGCAAGCTCCTGGTGCGGCATCCGCGCCTCCTCGATGAGAGTGGAGCTCGCCGGCTGAAGGAAATTCTCGACAGCAACGCGGCGCTGCGGACGGTTCATGAGTTTCGTGAGCGCCTGCAGCAACTGTGGAGCGGCGCGAACGCCAGCAACGAGCGTCTTCTCGGGCAGTTGAAAGAGTGGTGCGCCCAGGCCGAAGCGAGTGGCGTCAAGGTACTGCAGGATTTCGCCATGTCCCTGCGAGGCTACGCGCTGCAACCTGCCTGAACCGCACTGATCCGCAGGAAAGAAAACCCGCCAGTCGGCGGGTTTTCTGTTTCTGAGCCTCGCAATCCGGGCTACTTGATCTTCGATTCCTTGTACTTGACGTGCTTGCGCACGACCGGATCGAATTTCATGGTCTCGAGCTTGTCCGGGTGCAGGCGCTTGTTCTTCATGGTGGTGTAGTAGTGACCCGTTCCCGCGGACGACACCAGCTTGATCTTTTCACGCATGACCGCCTCCTCAGACCTTGACGCCCTGGGCGCGCAATTCCGCGAGCACAACATCCAGGCCGCGCTTTTCGATGGTGCGCAACCCGCGGGTCGAGACCCGCAGCGTCACGAAGCGTCTTTCGCTCTCCAGCCAGAAGCGCTGCGTGTGCAGATTGGGAAGGAAACGACGCCGCTTGCGATTGTTCGCATGCGAGACGGTGTTGCCGACGACCGGGCGTTTGCCGGTGACCTGACAGACTCGGGACATGGGTGTTGCCTCGAAAATGGGGCGCCAGCCAAAGAGTTAGAGCGGCGGACGTGCCAAAAGAGCGCGGAAAGATAGCCGAAACAGCCTGCTCGGGCAAGTCGGTAGCCGCAATTCGGTGAGCGGTCGCACCAGCCGAGCACGGCTCCAGCGTCAGATAAGCCCCTTCTCGGCAAAGCTGACGCAGCTCCCGTCGCCGACGATCACGTGGTCGAGCAGCCGGATATCGACCAGCGCGAGGGCCTCCTTGAGCCTCTGCGTGATCAGTTCGTCCGCCTGGCTGGGCTCCGCCACTCCCGATGGATGATTGTGAGCCAGGATCACCGCGGCGGCGTTGCGCGCCAACGCCTGCTTGACGACCTCACGCGGATGCACGCTGGCCCCGTCGATGGTGCCGCGAAACAGCTCATCGAAGGCGATCAGGCGATGGCGGTTGTCCAGGTGCAGGCAACAGAACACTTCATAACTGCGGTCGCGCAGCCGCGCGACGAGGAAATCCCGCGTCGCCCGCGGCGAGTTGAGGCCTGGCCCGGTCTGCAGTGCTTCCTGGTAGTGGCGCCGCGCCAGCTCGAGCGCTGCCTGCAGCTCCGCGTAGCGTGCCGGGCCGAGGCCCGGATGCTGGCAGAAGCGTCGTGCGTCCGCGCTCAGCAGGCCACGCAGGGAACGGAATTCCTTCAGCACCTCGCGGGCTACATCCACGGCACTCGCGCGTCGCGTGCCGGTGCGGATGACCAGGGCCAGCAGTTCCGCTTCCGAGAGCGCGCCCGCTCCGAGTTCCAGCAGTTTCTCGCGCGGGCGCTCCCCACTGGGCCAGTCACGAATCGACATCTCGGCGACTCCCCGCAGGGCGCAGCCCACATCGTCGCCGCAGCAGCCGCCAGGCGCAGCGCGCATTAGTGGCGCGTGAGCCAAGAAACCGGAATGTCACCGCCACGTCAGCAGGTTTGCCCGCTCTCGCCCGGGCTCGGATAATGGCGCCATGAGCGAATCAACTCCTCAGCGCGTCCTGCTCGGCATCACGGGCGGCATCGCGGCCTACAAGAGCCCGGACCTGGTG
This sequence comes from Steroidobacteraceae bacterium, assembly GCA_035644435.1. GTDB lineage: Bacteria > Pseudomonadota > Gammaproteobacteria > Steroidobacterales > Steroidobacteraceae > DATBVX01. The sequence continues at coordinate 42,101 of DASQOO010000019.1, forward strand.
CGCCGATTGACGGAGCGCGGCGCCGAGGTTCAGGTCGTGATGACCGAGGCGGCACAGAAGTTCGTGTCGCCGCTGACCTTTCAGGCGGTATCTGGCCGCGCGACGCGCACCGATCTGTGGGACACCATGGCCGAGGCGGCCATGGGACACATCGAACTGGCACGCTGGGCCCAGCTCGTCCTCATCGCGCCCGCCAGCGCAAGTTTCATTGCGCGCCTGGCGCAGGGTTTGGCGGACGATCTGCTCAGCACCTTGTGTCTCGCCACGGATGCGCCGATTGCGATCGCCCCGGCGATGAACCACCTCATGTGGGCCAACGCGGCAACGCAAGCCAACGTCGCGACCCTGCGCGCGCGTGGCTTCGTGATCTTCGGGCCGGGCGAGGGCGATCAGGCCTGCGGCGAGTTCGGGCCGGGACGCATGCTTGAGCCGCTCGACCTCGCAGAGCGGGCGCTGGCGTATGTTTCAGTACCGCGCGTGCTCGACGGCCTGCACGTCGTGATCACCGCGGGGCCGACGCGCGAACGCATCGATCCGGTGCGCTTCATCAGCAACCGCAGCTCCGGGAAGATGGGATTTGCTGTCGCGCAGGCGGCGCACTTCGCCGGCGCACGCGTGACGCTGATCAGTGGCCCGGTATCGATTGATACGCCACCCGGGGTCGAGCGCATCGATGTCGAGAGTGCGGAACAGATGTACGCCGCCGTGCATCGTGAACTGTCATCGACGGACATCTTCATTTCCGCCGCGGCAGTGGCGGACTATCGGCCGCCCGCGCCTCTCGCGCAGAAACTGAAGAAGACCGGAGACTCGTTGCGTCTCGACCTGGTGAAGGCACCGGACATCATCGCTTCGGTGGCCGCGAGTGCACGTCGTCCGTTCGTGGTGGGATTTGCGGCTGAGACCGAGCGCGTCGAACAGCACGCGCGCGAGAAGCTGGTGAAGAAGAGCCTAGACATGATCGCGGCCAACGAAGTCGGCGAGGGGCTCGCTTTCGACTGTGACGACAACGCACTGCTGGTTCTCTGGCCCGGTGGCAGTCACACGCTGCAGCGTGCTTCCAAACTCCAGCTGGCGCGTGGCCTGATCGAGCTGATCGCAGAACACTACCGGCAACAAGCAGCGAACCCCGCCAGGCAGCGAGCGCATGTCTGAAGCGGCGGTCGCGGCGAGCGCGCACCGCCGTCTCAAGATCAAGATCCTCGACCAGCGCATCGGGCGCGAGTTTCCGCTGCCTCAGTACGCGACTTCAGGTTCGGCTGGCGTGGACCTTCGCGCCTGCCTCGATTCACCCGTGGTGCTCGAGCCCGGGCGCGCCGAGCTGGTGCCGACAGGCATCGCCATTCATCTCGACGATGCGGGCCTGGCCGCGGTGTTGTTGCCGCGCTCGGGCCTCGGCCACAAGCACGGCATCGTGCTTGGAAATCTTGTCGGCCTGATCGACTCCGATTACCAGGGACAGGTCATGGTCTCGTGCTGGAATCGCGGACGGGAGCCGTTCACGATCCAGCCGGGCGAGCGCATTGCGCAACTGGTCGTGGTACCGGTCGTGCAGGTGGAGTTCGAGGTCGTAGCGGATTTCGAAACCAGCCGGCGGGGCTCGGGCGGCTTTGGCCACTCTGGCCGGCAGTGAACCGGATCAGGGTTTCTTGACGGGCCCGGCTGTCAGCTCGACATAGCGCTGAATATCGGACTGGAACCGCTCCCGCACCGCGGTCTGCTCGGAGCGCTTGCCGGCAAGATTACGTTCCTGCAGCCGGATCTCCTTGATCGTTCGCACCAGGTCTTCGGCCAACCCATCGGGCAGCGGACCCGCACCTTCGTTGGTGCTGTAGGGCCTATAGAAGAGAGAGCGCGTCTGCAGGTCCTGCAGTCGTCCCTGCAAAGTATCGAGGTACTGCGACGTGACCTTCACCTGTCCCTCGATGAGATCGAGGCGCTGATCGCGCAACTGCTCGATCTGTTGCACGGACACGTAGGTCGTGAGTAGCACCTGATCACGGTGCCGCGCGTCGGTGGTCACACGCTCGCGCGCCGCATCTGCAGCGCGTTGCGCATCAGACTTTTCCGCGTCGAGGTGCCCGACTTCGATGCCCTGGCGATTGATGATGCTGCGCTCCTGTTTCGCGTACTGAGCAGGAATGCTGTCGCCGTAGTGCGTGACGCCCTTTTCGTCGACCCACTTGTACACCGGCTTGTCGCTGGTCGAAGTCGCTGCGAACGACGCAAGCGGGCTCGCCGCGAGCAATGTCGCAGTCAGCAGGACTGGCGCAATTCGCAAGCTGTTCACGCTGTATTTCCAGGGCCGACGGAGCGGCGGGCTATTTTGCCTCAAGTACCCGCAGGTTCCGCAAGGGGCAAATGTGCATCGCCGCAGCTACTGTTGCTAAATACCGTACTCGGAGCGATAGCGATGCAGTGCGTCGCGCGTTTTGTCATAGCCGGTCGTACTCAGGGACTCGACAAGGTCCGAAAGTGTGATGATGCTCACACAACGGATTCCGTAGGACTTTTCGATCTCCTGCACCGCGGACAGTTGCCCCTGGCCGCGCTCCTGGCGGTCGAGGGCGAGAATCACGCCGCTGAGACTCGCGTGCGCAGCCGCGATGAGCTCAGCGGATTCGCGAATCGCGGTTCCGGCAGTGATCACATCGTCGATGACGAGCACGCGACCGGCGAGCGGGCTGCCGATGATCATGCCGCCTTCGCCGTGATCCTTCGCTTCCTTGCGATTGAAGGCGAACGGCACGCTGTGCGCGTGCAACTCCGAGAGCGCTGCGACAGTCGCCGTAACCAGTGGGATGCCCTTGTAGGCAGGCCCGAACAACATGTCGTATTCGATCCCGGCGCGCGTGATTGTCTCGGCGTAGCTGCGCCCTAGGAGCGCGATCGCACTGCCGGTGTTGAACAGGCCAGCATTGAAAAAGTACGGACTGATCCGTCCCGACTTGAGCTTGAACTCGCCGAAGCGCAGCGCGCCCAATTCGAGCGCCAGGTCGATGAATTGCCGCTGGTGGGGAAGCATGGGCGGCGAAGTATACTCCGCGCGTGCGCATCATCACCCTCAACGTCAACGGCGTCCGTTCGGCTGCGAGCAAGGGTCTGTTCGACTGGTTGAAGCGTCAGCGCGCCGACGTGGTGTGCCTGCAGGAGACCAAAGCACAGGAAGCGCAGCTCAACACCAAGGAGTTCCGGCCGCAGGGCTATCACTCTTTCTATTTCGATGCCGAGCGCAAGGGTTACTCCGGGACGGCGCTGTTCACGCGGCGTGAGCCCGATGCGCTGGTGCGCGGATTCGGCATCGATGAATTCGATCGCGAGGGGCGCTACCTCGAGGCCCGCTTTGGCAAGTTGAGCGTGGTGTCGCTTTATCTGCCTTCGGGTTCCGCCGGACCGGAGCGCCAGGCCTCGAAGTTCCGCTTCCTCGAATGCTTTCAGCCGCATCTCGAGAAACTCGGGAGTGGTCGCCGCCAGCACGTGCTGTGCGGAGACTGGAACATCGCGCACAAGGAGATCGATCTCAAGAACTGGCGCTCCAATCGCAAGAACTCGGGTTTCCTGCCCGAAGAGCGCGCCTGGCTCGATCACCTGTTCGGCGCGATGCGTTACGTCGATGCGTTCCGCCAGGTCAATGACAAGCCGGACCAGTACACCTGGTGGTCGAATCGCGGGCGGGCATGGGAGAAGAATGTCGGCTGGCGCATCGACTACCAGGTCGTGAGCAGTTTGCTGCGCGAGGCGCCACAGCGCGCCAGCATCTTCAAGCGGCATCGCTTCTCTGATCACGCGCCGCTGATCATGGACTACGACCTTTGACTGAAGCGCCCGGCGCCGCTGCGAATCGCTCCGGCATGCGCGATTGGCTCGACGCTCTCCTGGTATACCGCCAGCCGCGCGTCGCCGCGATGCTGTTCCTCGGCTTCTCCGCGGGATTGCCCTTCATGCTCGTGTTCCAGACGCTGTCGGCCTGGTTGCGGCAGGCCGGCATCGAGCGCGCGACGATCGGCATGTTGTCGTGGGTCGGAATCATCTATTCCATCAAGTTCCTGTGGGCGCCGGTCGTGGATCGTGTGCCGTTGCCGTTCCTCAATCGCTGGCTCGGCAGGCGACGCAGCTGGATGCTGCTGGCTCAGATCGGAATCGCGCTCGGATTGGTGAATCTCGCGCACGCCGATCCCGCAGCCAATCTCACTGCCGTCGCACTCGGCGCACTGTTCGTTGCGTTTGCCTCGGCGACGCAGGACATCGCCCTGGATGCCTGGCGCATCGAGTCGGCGCCTGCGAATCTGCAGGGGGCGATGGCGGCTGGCTATCAGCTCGGCTACCGCGTCGCGATCGCGATGGGTACCGCGGGTGCGTTCTGGATGGCTGCCGAGGCTGGCTGGGCCATGACGTACACAACGATGGCGGCCCTGATGGCCGTCGGCGTCGTGACGACCCTCCTGATACGCGAGCCGCCCGAGCGTGTAGCGCGCGAAGCCCAGCAGCGTGAGCAGCGTGTCGTCGACTGGCTCGAGCGCAACGCGCATTGGCCGGCGCCGCTGCGCAAGGCGGGCGCGCGTTTTGTCGATGCGGTCGTCTGTCCGCTCCTCGACTTCTTCACGCGCTACGGCCTGCAACTCGGCATCCTGATTCTCGTCTTCATCTGCACCTATCGGCTGACCGACTTCGCCATGGGCGTGATGGCGAATCCGTTCTATCTCGACGCTGGATTCACGCTGAAGGAAATTGCCGCGGTCGTGAAGGGCCCGGGCCTGGTGATGTCGATCTTGGGCGTGGTGCTGGGCGGAACGGTCGTGGCGAAGCTGGGGACGACTCGTGCGCTCGTGCTCGGCAGCATCCTGATCATCTGCTCCAATCTCGCGTA
>DASQOO010000020.1:0-3485 GCA_035644435.1 Steroidobacteraceae bacterium
AGCCACATGTAAGCGGAGTCGTTGCCGGCACGCATCGCGCTCATCGCTTCGGCGAGCAGCGCAAGGTAGAGCCACGCCAGGACTGTCAGGGCAACCAGGCCTGCCGCCACCACAAGGCGTCCGCTGCGCAAAAACGCCTCGAGAGCTGGCGGCACGGACGTCGACAGCCGCATCGACTCAGTTCGACCGGTAGTCGAATTCAGTGGCGAATCCGCACCGTCCATCGACGGTCCACTGAAGCGGCGGATCCGTCACCCGCATGTGCGAGGCCACCACTTCCTGGCCGGGGTGATCGTGACCGGCTATGCCGCAGCTCACCGGCTTGTCGAGGTTGAGGGGATGCGCCGTCGCGGCATCGATATACGCGCCGATTTTCATCCTCTCCTTGCCACGCGTGTGATCCAGTTCGATGCGCGCTGCTCTCACTGCGTGTACCTGACCGATCGCCGCGGCGTAGTTTTTTGCCGGCGTGCCGCCGGCCCGTCCGAGGAAGATCTCTTCGAGTGAATGGCGCTGCGCGGCACTGGCTCGATCGTCCACATAGACGATGACGTGCCATGGCGGCTCCGCGTGGTCCCAGCGCCCGGCCATCGCGACACTCAGGTCATTGAGGGACGTTGCACCGAAATGACCTTGCTCGATACGCCAGGACAACGCGAAATCGCAGGTCTCATACGGAAACGCCCCGCCGGGGCGATCACCAATCTTGCGGCACGCACACGGCGCGTCGCAGTTGCACACTTCGAAGTACGAACCGGTAACTCGCCACGCAGTCATGAAGGCCTCGCAACGATTCTGCACGCTGTGCTCGAGCGTGCGCCTCCGACGGCACCCCGCTCTTCGGACCTGTCCGGGGCCCGCCGGCAGCCTCGTTCGTCCGTATGCCCGTAAGCATGCGCTTCATGAGCGTTTCTTAGAGCGGTAGATGACCAGCGGCGCTACCAGGTTCGCGACCGTCGCGACCGGCATGGTGTTTACGAATTGTTTTGGCGCTCGTGAGGACTTCGTGACGCGCACTCACGACACTGTGTGGATGCGCTGGCGTTGATCGACCCCACGCCCAGCCCTTTTCCCAATTGACTGAAGGAAATTCAAGTGAACACACTCGGTTCAGCTGCTGCAGGCACCGGCGCCAAGGCGGGCGGTTGAGCGAGGATCGCGTCGCTCTGGAATGCCATGACGATCTCTATGGAGACCTCTGCGAGGACAGCGGTGCGCCCGGCCACACCCGACGACCGGGTGCCATGGCGTCTTCTGCTCAGCGCCGACGGGCCCAGGGCTGAGGTCGGCAAGTATCTGTCGCGCGGAGAGCTTTGGCTTGCCGAACGCGACAGCGAGGTTGTAGGCGAAATGGTGCTGCTGCAAACCAGAGCGGACGTATGGGAGATCATGAACCTCGCTGTGTCGCGCGCTTTGCACCGGCACGGCATCGGCACCAGTCTGCTGAGGAAGGCTCGCGCCGTTGCGCGCCAGCGTGGAGCGCGTCGACTGGAGGTGGGTACCAGTAGCAGCGGCATCGGTCAGCTAGCCTTCTACCAGCGATTTGGATTTCGTATCGTCGGCGTCGACACCGATTTTTTCGCCGGCCGCTGGCGCACGATCGTGCGGGAAAATGGAATACCGGTTCGCGACATGGTGCGAATGGCGATTGCTTTCGATACTTGATCCGCCTCGCGACAAATCATCGAGATCTCCCAGTTGAACCGTGGGGAGAGGAGTCCGGCGCCGCGGCGGGCTCGAGACGCCGGGCGGCGGGCCCGGTCGCGAGCCGGATGCCTGCGCCGATGAGCGCAGTACCGGCGAGCAGCGCTAGGTCGATCGACTCGCCCAGCGTTGCGGCCGAGATGAACAATCCCAGCACGGGCGCCGCGAGCAGCGCCATCGCCATCGTGCTCGCGCGTACGTGCCGGCCAGCTTCGACGACAGCCCAGTAAGCGAAGGCGGTGGCCGCCGGGCCGACGAATGCGAGCGAGAGCGCGCCGTTTCTATCAATCCGCGCCGGCGCGCCTTCAAGGCCGAACGCTGCCCCAAGCAGCAGCGTGGACGCGAGTGCCATCTGCCACGGTGCGAGCGTGAGCGCCGACGCGGCGAAGCGATGCGTACGGACGAACACAATCGTCACGGCCCACGCCAGCGCGGCACCGATCAGCATTGCGTAAGCGCTCGCATGCATCGCGCTGGCAGCGCGCAGGGATGGCGCCGCGATCAACAGCACGCCCAGCAGTCCAAGAGACGTTCCGATGAGCGTGGCGCGTGAGATGAACTCGCGGGCCCAGCACGCCGCCAGTGGAGCGACCCAGATCGGCGTCGAGAACGCAAGGATGGATGCACGGCCGGGGGGCAGCACCGTCAGGGCTGACCCGGTCAGTGCTGAATACGCTGCCATCTGCAGGGTCCCGGAGATCACCACCAGCGGCCAGTCCTGCCGCGGCGGCCACGCCAGTTCGCCGCGCGCAGCGGCGACGGCGAACATGAACGCGGTCGCGATCGCGTAGCGCAGGCACGCATACCAGAGCGGCGGCACGTCGGCGACACCGATCTTGATGACCGGCCAGCTGATTGCCCAGGTGACGATCAGCAAAACCAGCAGTCCGCGGCGCGGTCTCGCCTGGGTGGAGGGCATCGTGCGAACTTCAGGCCGCCTTCTTTGCGACCCAATTCAGCGCCGGGTCGGACATGAACGATTCCTTCGGCGTATGCGCAAGGTGGTTGGTGTAGTTCGAGATCACCTTGGTCGCGACAATGGTCACCACCTCGACCACGTTGGACTTCGTGAAGCCCGCCGCAATGAAGGACTCGACGGCGGCATCGCCGACCAGGCCGCGCTCGCGTACGACGCCTTCACAAAAGGTGCGCAGCGCCTGCTCGCGCGCGTTGCCGATGATTGGCGCCTGGCTGCGGATCGCCTGCAGAGAGGCTTCCGTGAGGCCTGCCTTGCGCGCGAGGAAGGTGTGGCCCGCGACGCAGTATTCGCAGCCGTGCAATACGCTCGTGACGAGGAAGATGATCTGTCTCTCCTTGTCGTCGAGTGTCGCTCTGCCGACGATGTCGAACAGCGAGGTGTAAGCGGCCAGCGCCACCGGGCTTTCGGCGAGCGTGGCGTGCAGCGTCGGCACAAATCCCCAGGCAGAACGCGCCGCTTCGAGCAGCGGGCGCGATGCAGCGGGAGCAGTGTCAAGCGTGTGTTGCTGAAATGAAATCATGTTTCGATCCTTCAGGTGGCAAGGGAAGTTGGTTCGGCGCCGCGCAGTGCGGCGCCGGCGAGGCGGGTGTGCCGGAGCACTCGCTCGGTCGAGTGAACGGGCGAAATGGAATTCGAGCTCTCGGAAAGGAATCCGGTGGCAACGGGCATCGGCGCATCCAGGAATCAACGTGGTCGCCAGTCTGGTTGCCGGCCGACTTCGTAAGAAGTCCCGGCCTGGCACGACATCCGTGCTGTGCGAGCATGAATGCCGCGGCTTAGAGGATTGCGACGCATTGGACCT
>DASQOO010000021.1:0-11804 GCA_035644435.1 Steroidobacteraceae bacterium
TGCCCGGACTGGTCACTATGGGCGGCAGATTGGTCGGCGCAGGCGCCGCAATCTCATCGCTTCCGATCTGCTGCAGGTAGGCGACCAGCTTGGTGAGATCGGAGGCGTTGATCGACACTCCGCTGTGGGCGTGCACTGCGATTCCGAGCGTTGCCGCCGAGCCGTCATGCAGATATGGAGCGGTTGCCCAGACGTCGCGCAGTGTCGGTGTATCGATGCCCGTGAGCGGGCCGCCGAGCCGCTGGCCGCTGCTCGGCTTGAGCGTGCCGATATTGCGCAGCGTCGCCGCGCCGCTCTCGGTGAATGCAATGCCGCTGTGGCATTGCGCGCAGTTCATGTCACGGAACAGCAGCTTGCCGGCCTGCGCGTCCGTGGTGAGCGTGCCATCACTGTTGCGCAGGGGACTGCTGGTGAAGGTATTGAGCGAACCGACATACGCGGCCAGCGCGTCGAGATCGGTGCTCAGGCCGGCTTTGGGATCGCCCAGCGGCTGACTGCGCGTTCCGGTGTTGAAGTCGGCGTTGGCCATCAGGCCCGTGCCGCCGGACAGATTGCGGATCTGTCCCTCGAAGTCCTGCACTTCGTCGAAGTTGGCACTCCAATGCAGGAAGCCTTGGCCCTGTGCCCCCGCTCTGCCGCGCAGGTTGATGGTGTTGCGCAGACCCTCTCCGAAGCCGGTGAGATCCCACACACGTCCATCCTGGCCGCCATCGTTGTGACACGACGCGCAGCTCAGGTATCGATCGCGAGCCAGGCGCGGATCGAGTGCGTCGTAGAAGAGTTGCTTGCCCTTGAGGACCTGGGCGCTGAGCTTTTCGGTCGCAACCGGATGCAGCGTTGCCAGCGCGGGGACGTTGCTCTCGCCGAAGTTGACCAGGCGCGTGAGGTCGAAGACACCGACCGTTCGCTCCATGAAATTGTTGACGTAGAGCCTGAGGCCATCCGGCGAGACGGCGAGCCCTTGAGGTGCCAGACCGGCATTGAAGCGGAAGATCTCCCAGTGTCCGTGGGCATCCACGACCTCGATCTCACGGCTCGTCTCCAGTGCCACGAACATGTAGACGCCGTACTTATCGAAGGCCACGGCGCTCGCCACGCTCGAGTTGTCGTGATCGATGCGCGCCGCGTAGTCCTCGGCAAAGGTCGTCAGGTCGATGCGCGAGCTGATCGCCCGCACCGTGCTCTGGAAGTTGAGGTTGAGTTGATTGCGGAGCGTCCCGCGCTTGATGTTGTCCTGTTTCGAGGGCACCCACGCGGCGGTGCCGTCCGGCGAAATGACCGGCGCGCCGAGATAGTTGGGAACGCCGCTTCCCTGGTTCTCGAGGTCGGGCTGATCGCTATGTCGCAGGACCGTGGTGCCGAGCACCGACATGCCCGCAGCGCCGACGCGGACCACTTCGCCGCCATATTGCACGGCTCCGTTCTGTGTCTGCACCGTAGCCGTTTCCTCACCCGGCAGATGCGGTGTGATGAAGCGCGATACGAGTAGCGTCGCGCCATCGCTGCTCACCGCGAGGTGGCGCGGGTTCGGGCCGACGTCGGCACTTCCCAGCAGTGTGCCGCTGGCAGCGTCGAGTTTCTGCACTCGTCCGAGTGCTTCGAGCACTACGAAGGCGAATCCGCCAGTCGGTGCGAATGCGACACCATAGGGCTGGGAGGCGAAGGGCAACGCGAGGGTTTGCGCGACACTCAGTGTGTCGGGGTCGATGATGCTGATGCTGGCCGAGAGCTTGTTCGTCACCCACAGGCGTCCATCAGGTGCCCGTGCGATGCTGCGTGGCGCAGTCCCGACCGCGATCTCCGCCAGCTTGCCGTTGGTGACCGCATCGAAGGCGGTTACCGAATCGTTGTCCTGGTTCACGACCCAGATGCGACTGTTGCCGGCCGCGCGTTGCTCGTAGGCGATGCTGCTCGAGTTCGTGGGTCGATTGGCAGTGGCGGCGAGATAGATCGTCTGCGCGACCGTTTGGGTCTGCGCCGCGGTGAAATCGTCGAGCGCCGTGACCGTCACGTAGTAGATGCCGGGCGCTGCGAACGTATGCGTGATGGAAGGCGTGCTGGAGTAGGCGGTTTGCGCCGAGCCATCGTCGAAGTTCCAGCTGTAGCGCGCGTTGATGCCATTGCTGCTGCTGGCGGTGTAGGTGATTGCCGTGCCCGCGAGCGTTGCTGTGGGCGGCGACAGCGGGTTCAGTACGAAGGGCGCGGCCGGATTGATGGTCCAGTTGAAGCCGGTATTCGCGCTGCCGTTGATCGGGTCGGTTACGGTGATCGAGACAATGAAGTTGCCGGGCACTGTCGGTGTGCCGGTGATGTGACCGGAGCTGGCATTGATGCCAAGGCCTGTCGGCAGCCCCGAAGCGCTGAAAGTCAGCGCCTGGCCTTCAGGGTCGGACGCGCCGATGGCGATGTCGACGAACGTGCCCACCGTACCGGTCAGGTTGCCCGGATTCACGATCGAAGGCGGCGCATTGACGGTCGTGAGCTGCGCCTGCCGGCATTGCATGCCGAAGTTGTCGAGCCAGCTGCCGGAGCGGCCGACAAGTGCGTACGCCGGATTGTTCGTGCCGCAGTTGTAAGGTCCTTGCGGCGTGCCGCCGGTGCCACCGACGGCTCCCAGGAACTGACCGACGCCAGTGAGCTTGCCCTGCGAGGTGAGTGCGCGGCATTCGAAGTCGAGCTGGTCAGCAAAGGTGCTGGAGCGCCCGCGGTAGCCACTGATGGCATAGTTTGCGGGACAGGTCTTGGTATAGCTCGCGCCGCTCGCGACACCCGTTACACCGCGATTGATCGGCGAGCCGATCCAGCGCCCGTTCTGGTCGACCTGGATGCACCTCAGTCCAGCCTGATTGACATGCGTGCCATCAGATGTGCCGTAGACACCGGCGAGTATTTCGTTGGCGTTGCACGCGAGGGTGAAGGGAGAGCCGCCCGTGCCACCGATGACCTGCGTGGTGTCGGGAGTCGGGTTGGGATTGGTCGCGACGTTGATGCGCACGATCTTGCCGACCGACGGGACGCCCTGCGAATTGAGAATGAAGAGCAGGTAGTAACCGGGCGGCGTGTCGGTGGCGCGCAGGGGCCCGTTGACGTCGAGCACGGCGCCAGTCGCAGTAAAGGGCAGCTCGATGAAACGCTGCTCCATGTTGACGCTGTGCGTGATCGAGCCGGTCTTGACCAGCGTCACGCGGCCGATGCTGCCCGGGCTGGAATAGCTGAAGGAAAAGCTTTGTCCGACTGCGACGCTGGTCGGCACGTCAAGGCCGATGCTCGGCCGCGGCATGAGCGTCACGCCGTCCGGCTGCAGCAGGTACGAGGGTGTGTACATCTCGATGTTGGTGTTGACGAGCGGTCCGGGCGCGCCACCACCCACGATCATCACTCGCGCATCGGGCAGGAGCAGCGCGCCCGAGTGGTAGAGCCGCGCATTTACGCCCGAGGGCCCAACCGTCCACTTGCCGGTTCCGCCATTGCCATTCGGATCCCAGACCTCAGCGCTGTTGTTCACATTGGTGAGCGCGTTGTCGACTGAACTGCCGCCGGTTGCCAGCACGCGTCCGTCCGGAAGCACCGTCGCGCTGACCCACTGACGCTGGCTCGACATCGACTGCGTCGCCGTCACGACCGGCGTCGGTCCATTGATGTCGATGACCATGGCGGCGTTCGACGCACCGCCCATTTGCAGGATGCGGCCGGGACGGAACATCGCGGCGCTCGAGGTCCAGCTGGTCGCACCGGGCAGTTGCCCGACTTGCGTGATCGTGCCGGTGCCACTTGGCACGACGTAGTACATCTTGCCGCCGTTGTCGAAGCCGAACACGCGTCCGTCGGGCGCAATGAAGTTGCGCGGGAAGGTTTCCGCGTAGCCACTGGTATTGGCGCCGGTGAGCAGGCGGAACACTCCATCCGTACCGCGGACTTCGGGGCGATCGCCGCCGCTCGTGCCGCCCTGGACATAGATCTCACCGTTGAGCAGGGTGGTCGAAGACGAATACCAGCGCGCGCGGTTCATGTTGTTGCCGCGCGCCAGCTGGTTGCCCGAAGGCGCCGAAGGTGTGAAGACGTTGCTGTTGTTGTTGCCGGTATTGGTGGTGGCGTTGTTGACGAAGTTGTCGCCGCCCGCGATCAACACGTTGCCGCTGTCGGGCATGACGAGTTGCGAGCTGCAGAACAGGTCCGTGCCGGTGGTGTTCGGCATCGTTGCGTGCGAGGTCGAGCCGAATCCAGACGCAGGATCCCAGACATCGTAGATCGTCGAGCCAGTCTGCTGACCGGTCATGGTCGTGCCGTAGGTCATCACGCGCCCATCCGGCAGCAGCACCGCATGAATCGCGATGAGTGGCCAGTTGGCTTGCGGCGCCCATGAGCCAACTAGGTTGTCGGCGCGCGCGACCAGTGCGGCGCCGAGGAGCAGCAACCCGCCAAGAGCAGCGAGCGAGCGATTCAGCAGTGATTTAGGGTCGGCACGAAACGAATCAGTAACAGCATCACGAGCCACGACACCCGTGGCTTCGGGACAATACGGAGACGGCATCGAATCTCCCGCGATTTATTCTTGGTTCGTTATGGGCTTTCTTGGCGCCCTTGATTTGCGATCACGCTATCAAAGAAGTGATCCGCCGTCGCGCGAAAGTTCACGCTTCCCGCTGTCCGCAAGGGACATTACATAAGCGCTCGCACCAAAGAGCGCGCCCCCGTTCCACGAACGCCGGCTGCCGGCTCTATAAGCTATTGATTACTAGCCGCAACGCTTGCGACAACGGCGCCGCTTCGGGATTCACCGCGCCTCACCGCCCAGCGCATCGCTGCAACGCCACAAGCACACAGGCCGGCGAGCAGTATGGCGAACAGGATGACCCGCTGCGGGCTCGCGTTGGCACCAAGAAATGCTCCGCCGACCACGGGCGCGAGGATCGCGCCGCCACGACCCATTCCCAGGGCCCAGCCAACTCCAGTGGCCCGTGCGCGGGTCGGATACAAGCTGGACGAAAGTCCGTTGAGCGCGGCCTGACCTCCGACGACGCCATAGCCAATGAGGAGGAGCAGCGCGCTCAGCAGCGCGGCGGATGCGACTCCACTCCACAGCATCAGAAGAGCGGCCGTCGCGGCCGCGTAGGTCGCCAGGAGTACGAGGTAAGGCCCCCAGCGCCTGATGAACCAGGAAAGCAGGAAGCCGCCGATGACCCCGCCGATCTGGAACAGCGCCGCGAATCGCAACGCGTCTTCGAGCGCCAGTCCATGCGCCTGCAGCAGCACCGGCAACCAGCTCGCGAGCAGATGGAGCAGGCCGAGATTCAGAAAGAAGATGATCCAGAGCGTGATGGTGGTGGGCGCGAGGCCGGAAGCGAACAGCTCTCGTACCGCTGCGTGGCTCACATGGCTCGATGGGAGACTGAACTTGTGATCAGGTGAATAACGATAGCCCGGATCGAGGCGCTCGAGGAGCCGGCCGATGACTTGAGGTTGCTTGTCGCGGGCCACCAGGAAGCGCACTGATTCCGGCAATGCAAGGAGCGGCACCCACAGCAAGAGCATGACTGCTCCGCCGGTAGCAAAGATCGCACGCCATCCGCCAATACCGATGACCGTCGGTGCCAGGAATCCGGAGCACGCGGCGCCGAGAGAAAGACCGGCGGCGAGCAGCGTCACGAGCGCCACACGTCGCGACGCCGGCAGGTATTCCGCGGCAAGAGCCAGGGCGTTCGGGATGCTTGCGCCGAGGCCGATGCCGGTGAGGACACGCCACGCAAACAACGCATTCGCATCTGACGAAGTCGCAGTCATCGCCGTCGCAACGGCAACGAGACCGAAGGATGCCAAGAGAATCGCGCGCCTACCGAAATGGTCGCCGAGCGGGCTCAAGAACAGGGCGGCGCCGGCGACTCCGATGAGCGCCGCGGTTGCGATCCAGCGCAGATCTCCCGGCGCCATCCCCCAGTCAGCGGCGAGCGTCGGGATCGCCGAAGCCATCGATGCCAGGTCATAGCCATCGAGAAATGCGACGAGTGCGCACAGGATCAACACACGAATGTGCAGCGGGCCCATGCGCCCTCGGTCCATCAGATCTTCGACATCGATTTGCACGGTTTCCCAATGGCGGTTCGTGTGGGTGCCCCGAGTATGGAAGGCGTGCATCCGGTTGGCGAGCCGCACCTGCCGGCAGAGGTGCTACGCTCCTGGTCTCGGCCAGCACCTGTCGAGTCTGTGTGAATCGAAACACATCCACCAGCGCATCGCTCTCGGGGCTCGGAGCCCGTGAAGCGATCGAGCGAGTACGCAGGGGCGAGCTGCGCGCCGAGGACTCTGTTGCCGATCTCCTCGGACGGCAGCGCCGACTCGCATCTCTCAATGCCCTGACCCGGATCGACGAGCAGCAAGTACTCGAGGACGCCCGCCGGATCGACCGCAAGCGTGCGGCTGGCGCTGTGCTCGGTGTCCTCGCGGGCCTGCCTGTCGTCATCAAGGACAACATTGCTGTGGCGGGCACTCCCAACGCCGCCGGCACGCTGACGCTGCGCGACAACGTGGCGCGGCAGAACGCGCCCGTGGTGCAACGTCTGCTCGACCAGGACGCGATCTTTTTCGCCCGCGCCAACATGCACGAGCTTGCCGGGGGTGGTACCTCCAGCAATCCAAGCTTCGGTGTGGTCGGCAACCCTTACGACCCCCAACGCGTTCCCGGCGGTTCGAGCGGCGGCACGGCAGCGGCACTCGCTGCGCGTCTCGCTCCAGCAGGCCTTGGTAGCGACACGGCAGGTTCGGTGCGCATTCCATCGGCGCTGTGCGGAACGGCGGGCCTGCGGCCGACGATCCGGCCGCACAAGCTCTACCCGGATGAAGGAGTCGTCCCGCTCGCTGCCGATCTCGATACTGTCGGGCCGATGGCGACAACGGTGGCGGATCTCGCACTGCTGCACGAGGCGATCACGGGAGTCAGTACCCGCACCCGACCAGACGCCAATTCACTGCGCATCGGCATCCCTCGCAAACCCTACTGGGAAGACCTGGAACCTGAAGTCTATGAAGTCTCACGCCAGGCACTCGATCGCTGGCGCGATGCGGGCGTAACGCTGGTCGATGTAGACGTCAGCAGCTACTACCCGCTCGCCCATGAGATCTACATGACTCTCGTGACGCAGGGGATCAAGGAGGATCTCGCGCCGTACCTCGACAAGGTCGGCGCGACGGTGACGCTGCCGCAGATAGTGGCTCACATCGCGAGCCGTGATACACGCACTCTCTTCGAGGACTGCGCCAAGTCAGCGATCGCGCCCGCCACACTCGCCAAGGCGCGCGGTCCGTTGCGAGATAAAGTTCTGCAAAGCTATACCGAGCTGTTTCGCATCCACGGGATCGGGGCCATCGCATTTCCCGCATCGCCCATCGTCGCACCACTCATCAATCCGGAGGGCGATACGCGCGAGGCGCAGATCGAGCTCAACGGCCGGCGCGTGAACCTGGGCCAGACCCTGTTTCGCAACACGCGCGTCACAGGTGCGCTGGGTGCGCCGGGATTGAGTTTGCCGGCCGGCCTGACGCGCAGTGGACTTCCGGTGGGGCTCGAACTGGATGGACTGGCAGGCGCAGATGCCAGTCTCATTGCCATGGGAATGGAGCTCGAACGTTGGCTCGGGCCGCTACCCGCGCCCCCGTCGGTGTGAGTGCTCAGGCTTGGCTAGAACAAGCCGACGATCTTGCCGTCGTCATCGACATCGATGAAGTTGGCCGCGGGCACCTTTGGCAGGCCAGGCATCGTCATGATGTCGCCGCAGATCATCACGATGAATTCTGCGCCCGCCGCCAGGCGCACTTCACGGATATTCACCACATGACCTGAAGGCGCGCCGCGCAACTTCGGATCGGTCGAGAAGGAATACTGCGTCTTCGCGACGCACACCGGGTAATGGCCGTAGCCTCCGTCCTGGAGCTGCTTGATCTGCGCACGGATCTTGCTGTCGGCGGTGATTTCCGAGGCGTGATACACCTTGGTGGCGATCGCCTTCATCTTGTCCCACAGGGTGGCTTTCTCGTCGTAGACATACTTGAAGCCATTAGCCTGCTCACACAGGCGCACTACCTCGTGCGCAAGCTCGACCGCACCCTTGCCGCCTTCGGCGTAGTGGCGGGCAAGAATCACCTTCACACCTTGTTTTTTCACGCGGTCGAGCAACAGGCTGACTTCTGCCCCGGTGTCATCGGCGCGATGGTTGATGGCGACGACGCAGGGCAGGCCATAGATGTCGCGCACGTTGTCGATGTGCCGTTCGAGGTTCGCAAGCCCTTTTTCGAGCGCCGCGAGGTTCTCCTTCGGCAGGTCCGCGACGTCCACGCCGCCGTGATACTTGATGGCGCGCACCGTGGCGACGATGACGGCTGCAGCGGGCCGCAACCCTGCCTTGCGGCACTTGATGTCGACGAACTTCTCCGCACCGAGATCGGCCCCAAAACCCGCTTCGGTCACGACGTAGTCGGCGAGCTTGAGAGCTGCTCGCGTCGCCATCACAGAATTGCAACCGTGCGCAATGTTGGCGAACGGGCCGCCGTGAATCAGGGCCGGGTTGTTCTCCAGTGTCTGCACCAGGTTGGGCGCGAGCGCATCCTTGAGCACGGCCGCCATCGATCCTTGCGCCTTCACATCGCGTGCCAGGACCGGTTTTTGCTCGCGCGTGTAGCCGATCACGATCTTGCCGAGCCGCTCCTTGAGGTCCGCGATGCTGCTGGCCAGGCACAGGATCGCCATGACCTCCGACGCCACGACGATGTCGAAGCCATCCTCGCGTGGGAACCCGTTGGCCGCTCCACCCAGGCCGATGGCGATCTTGCGCAGCACCCGATCGTTGACGTCGAGCGCGCGTCGCCACGTCACACGGCGCACATCGATCCCGAGCTCGTTGCCCTGGTGAATATGGTTGTCGATGAGCGCGGCGAGCAGATTATTGGCGAGCGCGATGGCAGTGAAGTCGCCGGTGAAGTGCAGGTTGATGTCCTCCATCGGCACGACCTGAGCGTAGCCGCCCCCGGCCGCGCCACCCTTCTGGCCGAAGACGGGCCCCAGCGCCGGCTCGCGCAGGCAGATGATCGCGCGCTTGCCGATGTGATTGAGCGCATCGCCCAGGCCGACCGTAGTGGTGGTCTTGCCCTCGCCAGCGGGAGTGGGGGAGACGGCGGTGACGAGGACCAGCCGCCCGTCGTGATTGGTCCCGAGCTGCCTCAGGTAACGAAGGGAGATCTTCGCCTTGTAGCGACCGAAGGGCTCCAGGTGCTCTTCCGGGATGCCCAGGCGCTCAGCGGCGAGTTCGACGATCGGCCGCATGCGAGCGTGCTGGGCGATGTCGATATTGCTGGGCACCCTGGCCTTCGGGCTGTCGCTGGGCATGTGCACTCTCGCGAAGTAAAAATGGATCTGGAATTACACGCGCGCGCGGCGCGTTTCTCGCCCCACAGAGAAATGATGGCGCGTTGGGACCGGCGCGGCGTTGTTGGTTTTCAGCCGAGGCGGTCGGCCAGGCGATGCAACAGTCGCGCGATCGCGGAGCGCCGTGCCAGGTCGTCGCTGCGCAGATCGCTGTTGCGCAGGGCCT
The DNA here is from genome assembly GCA_035644435.1 of Steroidobacteraceae bacterium. Lineage (GTDB taxonomy): Bacteria > Pseudomonadota > Gammaproteobacteria > Steroidobacterales > Steroidobacteraceae > DATBVX01. Next base: position 9,579 of record DASQOO010000021.1, read on the forward strand.
CGAGCAATTCCTCGCGCGTAAAGGCGCTGGTGCGCGTCTGGCCCGACATCCGTTCGGTGGCCTCGGCCACGTAGACCTCGGTGAAGGGTCGCGGCGCATTGGCAGCGGGAATTTCCATGCCTCCAGGAGCGCTATCCGTGGCAGGCGTCGAGTCCGCGGTGATTGGCGCAGCGAGGAATTCCTCTTCCTCAGGCGCCACCGCAGTCGCAGGGCGGAATTCCTCTCCCTCAGGTGCCACGGCGGATGCAGCGTGGAATTCCTCTGCCTCAGGCGTCACTACAGTCTCGGTCGTTTCTGGTTCCACGTTGGCGGGAGGAGGCGCAGCGCTCGCCTCCGATCGCGGCGCGGCCCGGATCTCACGTTGCCGGATCATCTCCCGTGCACGGGTGAATTCGCGCTCGCTGATCGGCACCACCGCCACCGACGGGAATTCAGGACGCACGTAGAGCGCGACCTGGCGGGCCGAAATCACGCTGCTGAAGAAGCCGAGCCGGATTCCGTAGTAGCGCACTCCGGCGCGCATCAGCGTAACCGTGTAAAGGGCGTACGCCTGGAGAATCGCGAGCTGCGGCAGGTCTGCCGGGTCAATGCGTTCGCTGGTCCAGCTGAGCTGAATCACGTAACGCTGTGCGCCCAGTGCTTCGACGGCGTTGAGGCGCGCATCGACTACCGCGGCCAGCGGCGTCGGCGTGCGCAGCAGCCGGAATTCGGACAGGTTCGTGTCATCGAGGGAGCCGAGGCCGCTGCGCGGAGCCGAGGCTACCCAAGCTCCCGGGAAGTGCTTCTGCACGACCGGAAGAGCCGCTTCGGCATCCTCGCGGCAATCGAAGTACCCGAGGTGCAGGCGGTAGCGCTCGCGGCCATCCTCGATGCGTCGGGAACGAAACACGGCCAGTCCTTCCAGGCCCCGTGAATCGGGAACCTCGAGCGGCATCGGCACCAGGGAGGAAAACAGGTTGATGACGTAGAGGGCGCGCGGATCGTTGGAACGATCGAACCAGAGTTTGTCGCCGGCACTACCGCCCGGGCTTCCGTGGCTGTCGCTCATCGCGCCGCCATTCGAGCCGCATTCACGTCCGGTCGTCCTTGAGGACGTGCAACGAAACGGTTTTCCGGTTGGCTCAGCACTCGCAGGGCGAACTATGCTCCACTGCGGCGCAGCGCTCAACAGTTTCTGTCGTAGGGATTTGGCGACAGCTGGTGCGCCCCGGCTACGACACTTGCACTAGACTGGGCGCCCGGCCACGAAACCGTCATCAGGGAGCGATCCGCTTGGTTACCGCCGACATCACCAACATGGCGCTGTTCTGCGATTTCGAGAACATCGCCCTCGGCGTGCGCGATGCGAAGATCGCGCGCTTCGACATCCAGAAAGTGCTCGAGCGGCTGCTCCTCAAGGGCAGCATCGTGGTGAAGAAGGCCTACTGCGACTGGGATCGCTACCGGGAATTCAAGGCGGGAATGCACGAGGCCTCCTTCGAACTGATCGAGATCCCGCACCTGCGCCAGTCGGGGAAGAATTCGGCCGACATTCGCATGGTGGTCGATGCGCTGGACCTGTGCTACACGAAGTCCCACGTCGACACGTTCGTCATCATCAGCGGCGATTCGGACTTCTCGCCCCTGGTCAGCAAGCTGCGTGAGAACGCCAAGGTCGTGATCGGCGTTGGCGTCAAGAATTCCACTTCCGACCTCCTGATCGCCAATTGCGATGAGTTCCTCTACTACGACGACCTGGTGCGCGAGAGGGCGTCGCGGCGCGCGCCCGCGCGCAAGAGCACGGCAAAGCCAGCCACTCCGGGCGGCGCTCCCGCACCCAAAGGCGAGGAAGACAAGAAGCAGGAGGCGATCGACCTCATCATCGCGACGCTGGAAGCGCTGATCGCCGAGCGCGGCGAAGAGGAGCGGATCTGGGGCTCGATGGTCAAGCAGGCGCTCAAGCGTCGCATGCCTGGATTCAACGAGTCCTACTATGGCTTCGGCGCTTTCAGCGATCTGCTTGAAGAAGCGCGTGCGCGCGGCTTCGTCGAGCTCGAGCGCGATGAGAAGTCCGGCGGGTATATCGTGCGGATCCCAGGGAAGGCATAGAGCAGTCCGCTCGAGTCGTTGGCTGGGTGTGCCTTGAGAGCGTGGGTGAAATGCGCAGTGCGATTTCGAGTCAAGAACTCAAAATCGCACGCGAACCCTCAGTCCGGGCGGCGCTCAGACGTTGTCTACCCACCTATC
>DASQOO010000022.1:0-4126 GCA_035644435.1 Steroidobacteraceae bacterium
TTCTCGAGAAGTATCGCGCCGACTTCAACGCGGCGAAGAAACAGACCATCAACGAAGTAATGAAGCTCGACGAGGGCGAGGCGAAAAAGTTCTGGCCTCTGTACGAGGACTACACCAAGAAACTCAACGCCTTCAGCGACAAGCGCCTGAAGTTCGCCAACGATTTCACGATCGCGCAGAGCGCAACCACCTTCGACCCGGACCAGGCCAAGCAGCTGACTCAGCGCTGGCTCAAGCTGCAACACGAGCGGATCAGTCTCTGGGAAAGCTACGCCGGCAAGATCGGGCGAGCGGTTTCGCCGGTACGCGCAGCCCAGTTCCTGCAGATCGAGAACGAGATCGCCACCGTTCTCGACCTCAACGTGCTCTCCAACGCGCCGCTAGTCGGCCAGCCCTGAATCCAATCGCCGGACGCGCCGCCCGGTGCGTCCGGCACTCCTGCCCGGACCCCCCTTCGGTCCGACCATTTCGACCCCGGTGGGTCGCGATGGTGGACTTGTCATGAATGCAATGTAAATATTGCGTCAAAGGCGCGCAGGCCGGCTTCGCAACAGCGAAAACAATGCAGCGGGGCCGGATCCTGCAGTTGCACTGGAGGCGGGGCGGTGAGGGAAGGAACCAACAGGCGCACTCGGAACTTGTGCTCTTGCGCGCTAGCCGGTGTGGTTTACCTGCTGTCGACCGGACCCGCGCATGCAGTCGCTGGAGCCGGCGCAGTGACGGCCGGCTCAGCGCACCAGGTGCTGATCCTGCACGGTGGCGATCTCTTCGAGCCGTCGATGGTCGAGCAGGACCAGGCGATTCGTGCGGCGCTTCGCGCTGAATGGGGCGCCGGCGTCGAATTTGCTTCGGAGACCCTCAGCTCGCTGCGCAGCGGGCCGACGACGGAACCTCGCGAAGTACGCACTCCCATCCAGGAATATCGCCAGAGAACGCCCGACCTGATCGTCGCTGTGCGCGGCGGCGCGCTCGAATTCGTGCGACGAAATCATGTGCAGCTGTGGCCGGGGATCCCGGTCGTTTTCAGCGGCGTTCCCGAAGAGGACCTGTCGTTGCGCGTGGAACCGGGTATCGTCGGCGTGCCGATGCGCTTCGACATCATTGGCACCGTCGAACTCGCGTTGCAGCTGCGGCCGGGTACGCGAAACGTCGTCATCATCAGCGGCGCTTCCGACTACGATCAGGACTGGCTCGGCCGCGCCGAAAGACAGTTGCGGAATCTGCGCGGTGGTATCGAAGTCCGCCAGATCTCCAGTCAGACCGTGGCGCAGATGCTGGAGAGCGTGGCTGCGCTTTCGGACGACAGTGTCGTGCTCTTCACCAGCGTCTTCAACGACGCCTCCGGGCAAAGATATCTGCCCCGCGACGTGCTCGAACAACTCACGAAAGCCTCGCATGTTCCCATCTTCAGCATGTTCGACACTTATCTCGGATACGGCATTCTCGGCGGGTCGGTTTCGAGCTGGAAGGAACAGGGTCGGCTAGCTGGCGCGGTCGCGGCGCGCATCCTGGAAGGCCATGATCCGCAGGGCGCCACGCTACCGCCAACGCCCGTACCGGCCTGCGCGGTCGATGCGCGTGAGCTCGCACGCTGGTCGATCCTGGCAAGTCGGCTGCCACCGGGCTGCGACGTGCGCTTTAAAACACCCACGTTCTGGGAGTTGAATCGCTGGACCATCGTCGCGGGCGCGGGGGCAGCAGTCCTTACCTGTTTGTTCCTCGTGGCGCTGCTGATCCAGGGCAGGCGTCGCCACCGGATTGAGCTCGAGCTCAATCACCAGCGCAACGAGCTGATGCACGCGGCGCGGCTGGCCATGGTGGGTGAGCTGACCGCGGGCATCGCGCATGAGATCAATCAGCCGCTCGGCGCGATCCTCAGCAATGCCGATACTGCGGAGCTGCTGCTCGACCGGGATCCATCGCAGCTCACGGAAGTGCGCCAGATCCTCGCCGATATCCGCCGCGATGATCTGCGCGCCAGCGAAGTCATCCGCCACCTGCGCTCGTTGCTGCGTAAGCGCGAGCTCGAGCTCAAACCCCTGGACATCAATCGCACCGTCACCGATGTCGTGCGTCTGTTGCTGGAAAATGCACGGCGGCGCGGCATCGGTCTGAGCTCCGACCTGGAGGCCGGTCTGCCACTGGTAGCGGCGGATCGGGTCCACATGGAACAGGTCCTGCTGAACCTGCTGCTCAATGCCATGGACGCGATGGGCGAGATGCCGGAAGGGGCTCGCGAGCTGAAGGTGAAGAGCGTGGCAACGGATGGCGGTGTGCAGGTCGCGGTGATCGACAGCGGCACGGGCATTTCACCGCAGCTTCAGGCGCACCTGTTCGATTCGTTCTACTCCACCAAGGAGAGCGGGCTCGGCCTGGGTCTATCCATCGCGCGTTCCATCATCACCGCGCATGAAGGCAGGATCTGGGCGGAGAGCAATCCGCAGGGTGGAGCGACCTTCGTCTTTACGTTGCCAGCCGCGCCGACCGAGGCAGCGCGCAGCCTGACCCAGCCGCCGCGAGTCATCTCGGGTGCGAGGGCGGCGATATGAGCGACCTGGCGCCGGTAGTTCACGTCGTCGATGACGATGACTCGATGCGGACTGCACTGGCACGACTGCTCACGGCAGCGGGCTACAGTGTCCGCGGCTATCCGTCCGCTGGGGCAATGCTGCTGGCACCGCCCGGCGATGATCCAGGCTGCATCGTGCTCGACATCCGTATGCCTGGGCCGAGTGGTTTGGAGCTGCAGGATGCCCTGTGCAAGCGCGACGATCCGCTGCCGATCATCTTTCTCACCGGACATGGCGACATTCCAACCAGCGTGCGCGCAATGAAGGCGGGGGCCGTGGATTTCCTGACCAAGCCCATCCAGGGCGAAGTGCTGTTGAATGCGGTGGCCAATGCGGTGCAGCGCGATTCAGAACGGCGAGAGAGGCATCACGGCCGCAGTGCTCTGCGTGCACGCTACGGCTCGCTGACGGCACGCGAGCGTGATGTGTTCGCACGCATCGTGGTCGGTCGGCTCAACAAGCAGATCGCGGCCGAACTGGGCACCGCGGAACGCACTGTCAAAGCGCATCGCGCCCACGTGATGCAAAAGATGCAGGCGGCCTCGGTTGCGGAGCTGGTGCACTTCGCCGAGCAACTCGGTCTCAATTCAGCCGGCAAGACCGAATCGCCTCAGCAGGCCTGACCCGCGTGCCTCGCGGCACGCGCCTCGGATCAAGTCTTGCATGATGCACTAACGTGCAATAGAGCGATGGCCCAGAGACCAATTCTCTAACCGTCCGGCTGCGTGCATTCTCCGCGGATGGCACAGCCCGTCCTGTCGCTCGCCGTGCCCAGCGAGCAGGAGTCGGCGCGCAGGGCAGCGCGCACCATCGTGGTCGTCGAGGACGACACCAGCATGCGGGCGGCCATCGAGCGTGTGCTCGGCACTGCCGGGTTCCCGGTCAGATCGTTTGCCACTGCCGCTGAGCTGCTGGGCAATAACGTTGCAGCATCGGCAGCCTGCCTCATCCTCGACATTCACCTTCCCGACCAGTCCGGATTGGACCTGCGACGTCAACTCCTGCGGGCAGGAATTCATCCACCCGTGATCTTCATTACGGCCTTCGATGGCCCATACACCAGGGCGCAGGCCGGCGAGCTCGGCGCAGCCGGGTTCCTCTCGAAACCGTTTGGCGGACGGCAACTGCTCGCTGCAGTCAGCAACGCGATCAGCCTCAGCTAGAGCGCGCAACCGGCACTTTGGTGCAATTGTGAGTGCCCACGCCGCTCGGCAAGATGCCGTTTGTTGCGACCGCGGCACAGCATGACCGTGCGCGGATTTCGTGCCGCAGGGTCACGCCTTCAGGGAGGTTCCATGAATCCAGCCGAATCGTTCCATATCCACGGGCGAACAACTTTGCTCACCGTGATGGGAGTCTTAAGCCTGCTCGCGTCGCTGGCCGCTTCGGCCCAGGGCAAGCCGAACATCCTGGTGATCTTCGGCGACGACGTCGGCCAGACCAACCTCAGTGCCTACACATTCGGCTTGGTCGGTTACAAGACGCCTAACATAGACCGCATTGCCAAGGACGGCATGATGTTCACCGACTACTACGCGGAGAACAGCTGTACCGCA
>DASQOO010000023.1:0-4740 GCA_035644435.1 Steroidobacteraceae bacterium
GTCGGGGTATTCGGTCTGCAGCGTCCAGGTCAGGACACCCTTCAGGCGTTGGATGCGCGCCTGCAGAGCGGCTGTCTGCGGATCCTTGGTCTTCGCGAGCGCCGCCTCGAGTGCGTGAATGCGATTCAGCTGGATCCGTTCGTCGGCCGTCGCGAGCAGCTCCGGCCGCGGCGCGATCAGGATGGCCTGAAGGCGTCGGTGCAGGTTGTCGCGCTGCTCCATGCGCAGGCGGATCTGCGAGTCGAGTTCCCTGAACTGCGCATCGATCGTCGGCAGCAGTGGCTCGTAGTTCGCGCGACGCAGGCGAATGATGTCCTCGAAAGCATCGAAGCTCGCCTGCCAGGCGAGCAGCTTCTTGTGCAGGTCCTCCATGTCGAGGTAGTTCTGCAGCGCCGTCTGAAAATCGTGCGAGGCCATCAGGTCCGTGAGGTAGAAGGTTTCAGGCGTATCCGGCAGGGTGCGCAGGCGCACGACCCATTCCTTGTCCTGCTTGATCTCTTCCCGCACCAGCACCTTGAGGAACTTGCCTTCGCGGATGCTGCGGATCGAGGCATCCACTTTTTGCAGCTCGTCGCCGAACGAGACGAGCGCGTTGTCGTAGAGAGTCGCGGCGCGCCCGTACACGTTCAACTTGCCGTACGCGTAGGGCAGCGCGAGCTTGGCTTCCTGCACGGCGCTGTCGGTCACATCGCGCTGGATCAGGATGTTCCAGGGCACGAGCGCGCGTTCGTAGTTTTCGGCCGAGGCGTAGGCCCAGCCGGCGCTGAGCAGCGCCTGGTTGGAGTAGGGTCCTTCGAGGTGAACGCGATCGAACGAGCGCTGCGCACGCTCGAAATTCGCCGACTGGAGCATCAGGCGTCCGAGCACCATGTTGGACTTGTCCTCGATCGCCGCGCTCGCGGGATCGTCGCCCGTGACCTGTCCGGCCTTGTCGAGTTGCTGCAGGGCGTCCGCCGGATGCCCTGACTGCAGGAGCGCAATGGCGAGGTTGTAGGCCGAGAACCCGCTCAGGCCTGCCGCGCCCTGCAGTCGCTTGAGAACCTCTACCGCATCCGCCGGCCGTCCCAGCGCCAGGTAGACGTTCGCGCGCAGGAACTCGATGTCATTGCGAATCGCCTCCGGAATTTTGCCGTGGATACGCGCGAGAGCCTCGAGCGCATCGTCCGGCTGACCTTTCTGAAAGTGGATGCGCGCCAGGCGAAACGCGGCTTCGTTGCGCACGCTCTCGTCGACGTTGCCTTCGAGGACTGCGCGAATGGCGCGCCCGGCGCGCAGGTGCATGCGGTAGTTGAGCTCGAAGTCGCCGACCGAGAACTCGGCCTGACCGATGTGATACTGGAGCGAGTCGCGCTGCGGCTCGTCGACGCGGCGATGTTGCGCAAGTTCTGCATCGAGCCGCTCGAGCGCCTCGAAGAAGTGACCCTGGTAGGCCTGATACAGCGCCTCACCGAAGTACAGATCTCGCAGGTTGCTCGCTGCTGGCTCCGCAGCAGGGGACGTGCCGGCGGCGAACAACGCCACCAGCAGAAACTTCGGAATCGCGTGCCGCGTGCGATTCACGGCTGCCTCTGGGCTAGTGCCAGTCTCCGACGTCGATCGCGGGCTTGCCCGAATTCGGGCCGGCCAGCGTCACGCCGATGAGCTTGGGCCCGATCCCCTTGTCGAACGGAACGCGCTCGGTGTGTGCGTAGTCCTGACCGCTCGCGAGCTTGCCGTTGAGGGAGACCTGGATCTCGTGCTGTCCAGTCGCGACATTCCCGGTGTAGATCCGCTGCACGCCGCCCTTCTGCAGGGCTTCGAGTTCCTTGAAACTGTAGATGTAGTGCGCGGCGAGCTGCCCATCGATCTGCACCTGTACCGCGTCGAGTCGGAACGTCTCGTCCGGTGCGAGCGCCACGAAGACGGCGAGATGCGTGTTGGAGGGGTAAAGTAGCTTCTCCTCCAGCTGATTGAGCTCAGCGGCAATGCTCAGGACGTCGGACTTGACCTCCTGCACCTGCTCGTCGAGGCCTTTCATCTGCTGACGATAAGTGTCCTCGGCCCGTCCCGGGCTCACGCAGACGCAGATCAGAACGCCGAGTACGAAACTCCGGATCGCGAGTGACATTGGTGCGTAACCTCCCAATGCGGTGCGTAGCTAAGTCGCTCAAGCGGAGGGGTCGATTCGGGCGTCACACTTCGACCGGGCGCCACGACTTGCAGGACTGCGCGGCTAGGGCCGCGATTGGTGTCCCCGTGACTGGCAGATAGGATCAACGATGCTGGCGATGACGATGGCAGCAACCACCGTTGTCTCCTCACCCCGACATCGCGCTGCCCTGTGGCCGACGATCCACGCATAAGTTAAATGTGACGGACGTACCGTCTTCCCCCCTGCGTTCGCGCGACACGGTACGCACACGCGAGGGGTGCACCTGCGAACTACGTCACGGTACCGGGCGCGGTGTGCGCACGGTGAACATATTCACGTCTCCGTCTGGAGACGCTGGCGCCTATCGCACTGCGAGGTTTGTGGTTTTTGTTCCAATCGCTGTGCGCTGCGGATTCTCAGATGACAAGCCAGCGCTGCTGCGCGATCTCCTGCACGGCATCCATGGCACGCGGCGCGCTCTTGGAGAACTACCAGCGCAGTGTCACGTTTTGCGACTGCGCGGTGATGCAATGACTCCGCAAGCTGCCCGGCCCCGACCGCGGCGGCGGATGTTGGAGGAGGAGTCGTCATGCAGATCAGTCAGCACGCCGATCAACGAATGAACCAGCGCGGTATCTCGCGCCGTCTCGTGGAGTTCACGCTCAGGCACGGGCGCGTTGAAGGCGACAAACACGTTCGGGATCGAAGCGAGGCGCGCCGAATCATCGAGGCGCTGACTGAGGAGCTGCAGCTCGCCAAGCGCATCATGGACAAGGGAGGGGTCACTGTGGTCGAGGACCAGGACACCGTCATCACTGCATACAACGTCAATGCGCCAATGCATGCCGCGGCAGGCAGAGCAGAACGCCCACTTTCAGAGGAGCGGCGCCATGTTTGAGACAGTCTTGCTCTGCGGCGGGCTCGTCCTCGGTTTTGCCGTTGCCTGGGCGATGGGCGGGAAGACCCGGGTAGCGCTGGCTGAAAGGGCAGCGCAGCTTGCGCTCGCGGAACGCCAACTGCAGGAAACCCAGATCTTCCTGGCCGCGGCACGAGCCGACCTAACGGAAGCCAGCAGTACGCTGCACGCACTCTCGGCGCAGCGAGCTGCGGCTGAAGCCGTCGCATCTCGCGTTCCCGGGCTGGAAGACGAGCTTAGAGAACGGCGGCAAGCTCTCGCGGAGCGGCAGGCGCAGATCAGTGACTTGCAGGCCCGGGCCGAGGAGCAGTCCAGGTCATGGGCCGAGAAGCTGCGACTGGTGACTGATGCGGAAAGCTCGTTGTCGAATGCATTCAAGGCGCTTTCCGCGGAGGCGCTCAGGAGTAACAACCAGGAGTTCCTGCGCTTGGCGACGACGTCCATGGAAAAATTTCAGGAGACAGCGAAGGGTGATCTGGAGGCTCGCCAGAAGGCCGTCGATTCACTGATGCAGCCGATCCGTGACTCGTTGCAGAAGGTGGATGGCAAGCTTGGCGAGATTGAAAGGACGCGTGAGTCCGCGTACTCAGCGCTCCACGAACAGCTACGCGGCCTGGTTGAAACGCAGCTGCCAATGCTCCGCAGCGAAACGTCGAGCCTGGTAAAGGCATTGCGACAGCCGACTGTGCGCGGTCGCTGGGGAGAAATGCAGTTGCGGCGCGTCGTCGAAATGGCGGGCATGGTTGAATACTGCGACTTCATCGAGCAAGAGAGCACCGCCACTGAGGATGGTCGCCTGCGCCCCGATCTCATAGTGAAGCTTCCGGGCGGCAAGCAGATCATCATCGATGCAAAGGCGCCCGTTTCGGCGTATCTCGAAGCGGCGGAGGCAGCGGATGACGATGCGCGGCAGGTTCACCTCGCACGCCACGCGCAGCAGGTGCGGGCCCACATGACGGCCCTCGGCCGCAAGGCCTACTGGGATAACTTCAGCCCGACGCCCGAGTTCGTGGTCATGTTCCTGCCGGGCGAGATGTTCTTCAGCGCCGCGCTCCAGGAGGATGCGGAATTGATAGAGTTCGGCGTCGCGGAGAAGGTCATTCCCGCCACACCGACAACCTGATCGCACTCCTGCGCGCCGTCGCCTACGGTTGGCGGCAAGAAGCGTTGGCGCTCAATGCACAGGAAGTCGCGGACCTCGGCAGACAGTTGCACGAGCGTATCGCGACGCTGGCAGACCACTGGAGCGACGTGGGGGATAAGCTGGGAAAGGCTGTTGGAGCGTACAACCGGTCGGTCTCGAGTCTGGAGACACGCGTGCTGGTGACGGCACGCAGGTTCAGAGATCTCAAGGCGGCGCCTGAGGACCAGGATATCGACGTGCCGAAGCAGGTCGAACTCACACCTCGCTTGTTGCAGGCCCCGGAGTTCCCTGGTAGGGAATCGGCATCCGCACTGGATTCGATAGCGCCTTGTGAGAGTCGGCAGTGATGTGTAACATCGTGTGTGAGGTATTACACAAATGGCCACCAACCTTTCAGTCGATCCGGATCTCATAGAACAGGCACGCAAGATCAGCGGCGAGAAGACCAAAGCGGCCGCGGTAACGAAGGCGTTGCAGGAATTCATCGCCCGCCGGCGCCAGAAGGCGATGCTCGATCTGGCCGGCAAGCTCGAATGGGATGCCGGTTAT
>DASQOO010000024.1:0-2070 GCA_035644435.1 Steroidobacteraceae bacterium
CGCTTCCAGCTGTCGCCAGCCGGCAGGCAGGCGGGGCTCGACTACCGCCAGGTCATCGTCGCCTCGCGGGCCGAGGCAGGCCGAAAGGCCTTCGACGTGGCCCGGACCGAGTGGGCCGCGCGGCTGGAGCTGGAGCCGACCGATGGCCTGTACCTCGGTGAGTTGCTCGAAGCGCCTCGCACGATCCCGGAGATCGCTGCCTCGCTGGATGGCTGCGGGCCGCAGCGCAGCGACGTGCGCGCGGCGGTCGAGCGACTGGTGCAGCTGCGGATGTTGGAGCTGGTGGTACCGCCACCAGCGCTGCCTCCACCGCCACGACGCTGGTAGGATGTTGTTGTTGTTTTCCTTCGCTGCCGCTGGGGAACCTCCATGATTACCGGCGCTCACTCGATCATCTACAGCACCAATGCTGAGGCTGACCGTGCTTTCCTTCGGGACGTGCTCAGGTTCCCGAACGTGGATGTGGGCGACGGATGGTTAATCTTCGGACTACCGCCATCGGAAGTCGCCGTGCATCCATCTGACAAGAACAACGAGCATGAATTCTATCTGATGTGCGACGACGTAGAAGCGCTCATCACCAGGATGAAGGAGCAGAACGTCGCCTGTGATCCCGTGCAGAACCAGGGTTGGGGACTCCTGACGAACGTCACCCTGCCCGGCGGAGGAAGACTCGGCATCTATCAGCCGAGACATGCTCGACCCAAGCCGATGGGCGCGAGCAAGCTGCCAAAGCGCGCTGCTAGGACACGCGCGAAGATTGCCACCAAGAGGTCGCCCACGAAAGGAGCGAGAAAACGGTAGCGATCCGGGCGCCGGGAGCGTGCAAGGCGCCTGGGACCCGGTTCTCCGCGCCGTCGAGAAGATCGTCCACCACCCACTCGGGCACGACGTCGCGAACTGGTGGTTCGGGCTCCAAGGCAGCTTCACTCATCTCATCGCGTCGTGGGGTCGGCTCAAAGACGGGGAGCTTGAGGCGCGCTTCGGAAAGGGTGATCACAACGAAACCCGGCGCCGGATGGCAAGACAGGACGAGCAGAGTCGCGCCGAGATGCGCGATCTCAAGAGCGCGATTGCAGACGAGTTGCGCGCCGCGCACGCGAAGGGCGAGATCCGCGTCCGTGAAGAATTGTTGGAGAAGATCGCCGTCGATGCTGGCAATGGAAGGACAGCGATCCGCGGCGGCGAGCAGATCGATGTCATCGCCTGCGTCGTCGGTCTCGACCCAGATCGAGAACCCGCCCTCCGGATCGCGGAACCGCACCTCGGGCGCGTAGCGCCGCAACGCCGAGCACAGGCGGTCCGCGCGTGCGGCGTAGCGGTGGCGCGCGCCGACCAGCATCCGGTCGTAATCGATCACGTCGAGCAGGCGCGCGAACGCGACCTGGGTGAGCGATGCAGTCTGCAGATCCGCAGCGAGCTTTCGCTCGAGCACGGATGCGCGACGGTGCGGCGGCGGGACGAGCCAGCCGATGCGCAGGCCGGGGCAGAGAGTCTTCGACACGGTGCCGACATGCCACACGCGATGGGGTGCACGCGGCGCGACCGGCGGCGGAACGCGCCCGTCGAAGCGCAGCTCCGCGTACGCCTCGTCGACGATCAGTTCGCCGTCGGGGAACGCGTCGCCGAGCAGATCGACCCCGTGGGGGTTCGACACTCCTGCGATCACGTACGTCGCATCGGCGCTGCCATGCTCGACGATGGCGTGGTCCGCGAACGCGGACAGTGCTGCCGGATAGGTCGCAGGGGCCGACGGCGATCCTCGTGCCGCGCGGCAGCTCAGCTGCGACCAGCGCTAGCGCCTGCTGAGCACCGGCGGTGACGATCACCTGATCCGCGTCGACGCATGCGCCGCGCGCGACCAGCCGCGCAGCAATCCAAGATCGTACAGCTGCGAGACCTTCTGGCCATCCGTACTGCAGCGCATCTCTGTGGAGTGCGGCCTCGGCAACCACCGCAGAAAGCGCCGCGCTCGGCAGCAGCTCGTCGGCCGGCAGCCCACCGGCCAGCGGGATCACGTCAGGGCGAGCCGCAGCGCGCTTGTGGAGCTCGGTGACGCGCGGATCCAGG
>DASQOO010000025.1:0-3372 GCA_035644435.1 Steroidobacteraceae bacterium
GGGTCCAAATCCTCGATGCGCACCAGCCAGCGTCCGCCCGCCGCGCGCGCATCGAGCCAGCTCGCGAGCGCGGCGACCAGCGAGCCGAAGTGCAACGGCCCGGTAGGAGACGGCGCGAACCGGCCTGCATACATGGCTGTCTAGAGTACACTGCACGCTTTTTTCCGAAGGGATCGCGATGGCGACGGTGGATCTCACCCAGGAGAGTTTCGAGAAGACCGTCGACGAAAACCCGATGGTGATCGTGGATTTCTGGGCGCCATGGTGCGGTCCCTGCAAAGGCTTCGCTCCGGTATACGAGCAGGCGTCCGAGGCGCATCCGGACGTGGTGTTCGCCAAGGTGAACACCGACGAGCAGCAGCAGTTGGCCGGCGCCTTCGGTATCCGCTCGATCCCCACGCTGATGGTGTTCCGCGACAAGGTCATCCTGTTTCAGCAGGCGGGCGCACTGCCCCGGACGGCGCTCGATCAGGTGATTACACAGGCCAAGTCGCTCGACATGGCCAAGGTGCAAGAGGAAATCAGCAAGCAGAACGACGAGTCGAAAAAGGCAGAGGCCAGGGAGTAGAAGTAACATTACCGCCGCGATGAGCGGCAGCCGCATCGAGAAGGACAGCTTCGGCCCGATCGAGGTTCCCGCCGATCGGCTGTGGGGCGCGCAGACCGAGCGCTCGCGGCGTTTTTTCCGCATCTCCGGCGAGCGCATGCCGCTCGCTGTGGTATATGCGCTGACGCTCGTCAAGAAGGCCGCGGCGGCAGTGAACGCCGAGCTCGGCCTCCTCGATAGAGCCAAGTCCGAGGCCATTCAGCGCGCGGCCCAGGAGGTGCTCGACGGTAAGCACGACGAGGAATTCCCGCTCGTCGTCTGGCAGACCGGCTCGGGCACGCAAAGCAACATGAACGTCAACGAAGTGCTCGCCAACCGCGCCTCGGAGCTGCTCGGCGGTGAGCGCGGCCCTAAGCGCTTGGTGCATCCGAACGATGACGTCAATCTCGGCCAGTCGTCGAACGACGTATTCCCCACCGCCATGCACATTGCCGCGGCGCGCGCGCTGCGCGACGATGTGCTGCCTGCCGCGCAGCAGCTTGCCGCGACGCTCGCGGCCAAGAGCGCCGCCTTCGATCGCATCGTCAAAATCGGCCGTACTCACTTGCAGGACGCGACCCCCCTCACGCTCGGCCAGGAATTCTCAGGTTACGTCGCTCAGCTCGAGCTGGCATGCGAGGCCATCAGCGACGCGCTACCGCGGCTCTATCAGCTCGCAATCGGCGGAACGGCCGTCGGCACAGGGCTGAACACTCATCCGCAATTCGCCGATCGCGTCTGCGAACGGATTTCGCGCGAGACAGGCCTGCCGTTCGCGCCCGCGCCGAACAAATTCGCGGCGCTTGCGGGGCACGAGCCCATGGTTTTCGCCCATGGGGCGCTGAAAACGCTCGCCGCCGCCCTCAACAAGCTGGCAAATGACGTGCGGCTGCTCGCCTCGGGGCCGCGATCCGGCCTCGGCGAGCTGCGCATCCCGGAAAACGAACCGGGCAGCTCCATCATGCCGGGAAAGGTCAATCCTACGCAGGCGGAAGCGCTCACCATGCTGTGCGCCCAGGTGATGGGCAACGACGTCGCGCTCGGCATCGGCGCGTCCTCCGGTCAGCTTGAGTTGAACGTGTACAAGCCGTTGATCGTGCATGCGTTCCTGCAGAGCGCGCGGCTTCTCGCCGACGGCTCGCGTTCTTTCGACGAGCACTGTGCGCGCGGGATCGAAGCCAATGAGGCCCGCATCCGCGAGCTGGTGGAGCGCTCGCTGATGCTGGTCACGGCGCTGTCGCCACACATCGGCTATGACCGCGCCGCAGAAATCGCCAGGAAGGCGCATCGTGACGGCACTACATTGCGCGAGGCAGCGCTCGCGCTCGGCTACGTCAAGGCCGATGATTTCGACCGCTGGGTGCGCCCTGAGGCGATGATCGGCCCCGGGTCATGAATCGACGCGGCTTTCTTCTTTCGAGCCTTTCGCTTTCTGCCGTTCCCGCCTGGGCGGCGCCGGATGAGCGCTTCGCGCGCGGCTTGCTCTGGCGCGTATCGAAGAGGGGTGTCGCCCCTAGCCACGTGTTCGGCACCATCCACGTAGCAGACCCGCGACTCGCCGAGCTGCCTCCTGCCGTGCGCAGGGCCTTTGACGGCGCGAAAAGCCTGATGCTCGAATTCATGCCCGATGCGTACAGCAAAGAACGTTTCCTGGAAGCGGCGCTATTCCTCGATCACCAGACGCTGGAACAGAAGATCGGGACGGACGACTTCCAGCGCGCGGTAGAGCACCTGCAGCCGATCGGGCTGTCACGCGAGTTCGTCAACAGGCTCAAGCCCTGGGGTGTGCTCCTCAACTTGCGCAGCGCCGCCGGGAAGGACGGTTCGCCGCTCGATGTCCAGCTGTTCGCGCTCGCGCGCGCCCGTCGCATTCCGCTTTTGCAAATCGAGGAGGTTGAAGAGCAGATCTTCACCTTTGATGAGTTTCCGATGGAGTCGCAGGTCGCACTCCTGAAACACAGCCTGACCCACCGCGATGAGCTGGTCGCGCTCGCCGCACGCACGCTGGACGCCTACTTGACGCGTGATTTGGCAGCGATCTGGGAGCTGCGCGAGAAATTCATGGCCCGCCACCCCGAGATCACCGCACACCAGGCGGTGATGACGAAGCGCGTAGTCCACGATCGCAGCGTCGTGATGGCCTTCCGCATGCAGCGGGAATTGCGGCGCGGTGCAGCTTTCGTCGTGCTCGGCGCGCTGCACCTGTATGGCGACAAGGGCGTGCTGGCGCTGCTCGAAGAAGACGGCTACCGATCGACGCGGGTTTACTGAGCGATTCATGTCCGTAGCGGTGCTCATTTCCGGCCGGGGCAGCAACCTGCATGCGTTGCTCGATGCCGGACTGCCGATCACGACGGTCATCAGCAACGAAGCCGAAGCCAAGGGCCTCCAAACCGCGGCTGCGCAAGGCGTGGCGACCCGGATCGTCGATCACCGCCGCTTTTCGAGCCGGGAGGCATTTGACGCCGCGCTCGCCGGCGAGATCGACCGCGCTGCGCCGCGATTGATCGTCCTGGCTGGGTTCATGCGTGTGCTCACGCTGGGGTTCGTGGCGCGCTACAAGGAGAAATTGCTCAATATTCATCCGTCCCTGCTGCCTGCGTTCCCCGGCCTGCGCACGCATGAACGTGTGCTCGCCGCTGGGGCGAAAGTGCACGGCTGCAGCGTCCACTTCGTCACGGCGGAACTCGATCGCGGACCCATCGTCATTCAGGCCGCGGTGCCGGTCCGCAGCGAAGACACGGCTGAAACGCTCGCCGCGCGCGTGCTGCGGCAGGAGCATGTGA